>JAHZHF010000205.1 GCA_019420405.1 Clostridiales bacterium | reverse complement strand
GCCATACAAGGGAATATATGAAAATTGCACTAGAGAGTGGAGAAAATCTCAGGAATAGTATCGTAAACGTTCAAATTGATAATGAGTCACAAATTATTCATTGAATTTTAAAAGCGGTTATATTAGAATTGTAAATAGGGATTCTGGGTCTTCCCAGAGGAAAGGTAACAGTTCCGGACGGACTGTTACATATACATATCATTATACGGAGAAGGAGGAGCATCAGGATGAGTGATTTAGGAAATACACAGTTCTTTCAGGTTGAGCCGGGACCGCAGATTTCAGCAAAAGATATTCTCGAGATCGTGTTCAAGGCGCTGAAAGAAAAAGGATACAATCCGGTCAATCAGATCGTTGGATATATTATGTCAGGAGACCCCACATATATCACGAGCTACAACGGAGCGCGCAGCCTTGTGATGAAGGTGGAGCGGGACGAACTGGTCGAAGAAATGTTAAAGGCGTATATCGAACACAATTCCTGGGAATAATCAGTTATGAGATTCATGGGACTTGACTATGGGACGAAGACAGTGGGAGTTGCGCTCAGCGACCCGCTCGGGCTTACGGCCCAGCCGATTGAGACGATCGGAAGGAAAGAGGAGAACAAACTCAGACGCACCTGCGCCCGCATAGAAGAGCTGGTCAGGATGCACGATGTGGAGAAGATTGTCCTCGGCTTTCCGAAGCATATGAATAATGATATCGGGGAGAGGGCGGAGAAAGCGCTCGAATTCCGCGATATGCTGCAGAGGCGGACCGGGATCGAAGTGATCATGTGGGACGAGAGACTCACGACAGTGGAGGCGGAGCGTTCGCTGATCGAGAGCGGAGTGCGCCGGGAGAACCGGAAAAAGCACATTGACCAGATCGCGGCGGTCTTTATCCTGCAGGGATATCTGGATCTGCTTCAGATGGAGAGGCGCAGGCAGCAGGAGGACGATACTGTCATGCGCCATGAATAAGGGGCGTTGTGTATGGAGAAAGTAAGATTTGCCTTCGCAGACGGAGAGGGCGAGGATGAATTTTTTGTACTCGAGGAGACAAGGATAGGCGGAAGCACATACATACTTGTCACAGATTCTGAGGAAGACGATGCGGAGTGCCTGATTCTGAGAGAAGAGAAAAAGCAGGATCAGGGAGAGAGCGGCGACGAGATCGTGGAGGATGAGACAGAACTTCTGGCGGTGTCAAAAGTGTTTGAAGAGCTGCTGGAAGATGTAAATATAGAGTTGTAGAACAACTGTAAGATCCGCTTACTGCGGGGAGACGAGAGGACGCGGATGGAAGAGAAGAAAACAGAAGAACTTCTGAAGAAAAAACTGAAGGAAAAGGGGCTGAAAGTCACACACCAGAGGCTCCTTGTCCTTTCTGTGTTAGAGCAGAATAACGGAAAGCATATGACTGCAGAGGACATCTATGAGCTTGTCTCAGAAGAATGCCCGGAGATCGGACTTGCGACGATATACCGGACTCTCCAGCTTCTTCGGGATATGGAGCTTGTAGACAGGATCAATCTGGATGACGGATGTGTGCGCTATGAGATCGGACACCTCTTGGGGGATGGGGCGAAACACAATCATCATCATCTCATATGCAGGGGATGCGGCAGGGTGGTTCCCTTCGACGGCGACCTTCTGGACGACCTGGAGCGCCACATTGAGGAATCCATCGGATTTCATGTCCTGGATCATGAGCTGAAATTCTACGGCCTGTGCAGAGATTGTATGAAAAAAGCGAAGTAACTGGAGGTGTTTATTTATTGAAAAAAGAGAAAAAAGGAAAATTGCGAATCATACCGCTGGGAGGGCTCGAACAGATCGGTATGAATATTACTGCCTTTGAATACGAAGACAGTATTGTTGTCGTGGACTGCGGTCTGGCGTTCCCGGAGGACGATATGCTGGGAATCGACCTGGTGATCCCGGATGTGACTTATCTGAAAGACAACATATCTAAAGTAAAGGGGTTTGTTATCACCCATGGACATGAGGACCATATCGGGGCGCTTCCCTATGTGTTAAAGGAGCTCAATCTTCCGATCTATACAACGAAACTCACAATGGGAATCATTGAAAACAAATTAAAGGAGCACAACCTTCTGCGCAGTACGAAGCGCAAAGTGGTTCAGCATGGACAGTCTATTAATCTCGGCAAGTTCCGGATTGAATTTATCAAGACGAACCACAGTATCCAGGATGCGTCTGCTCTGGCAATCTATTCGCCGGCAGGCGTGGTTGTCCACACAGGAGACTTCAAGGTGGACTACACCCCTGTGTTCGGAGATGCCATTGACCTGCAGCGGTTCGCGGAGATCGGAAAGAAGGGCGTGCTGGCGCTGATGTCCGACAGCACCAATGCGGAGCGCCGTGGATTTACCCAGTCTGAGAGGACTGTGGGAATCACATTTGATCATATTTTTGCAGAGCATCAGAATACACGTCTGATCATTGCGACGTTTGCGTCCAATGTGGACCGTGTACAGCAGATTATCAACTCCGCGTACAAATACAGAAGAAAAGTAGTGGTGGAAGGGCGCAGCATGGTGAATATCATCTCCATCGCGTCCGAGCTGGGATACCTCCATCTGCCGGAGAATACGCTGATCGAGATCGATGAGATGAAGAATTATCCTCCGGAGAAGATGGTATTGATCACAACCGGAAGCCAGGGCGAGTCCATGGCGGCTCTCTCCAGAATGGCGGCTGACGTTCACCGCAAGGTAACGATCCAGCCCAACGATACGATTATTTTCAGTTCCAATCCGATCCCGGGCAATGAAAAGTCAGTGTCCCGCGTGATCAACGAGCTGTCCGCAAAGGGAGCGGAAGTAATCTTCCAGGATACTCACGTGTCAGGCCATGCCTGCCAGGAGGAATTAAAGCTGATCTATTCACTTGTGAAGCCGAAATATGCGATTCCGGTTCACGGCGAGTACCGCCACTTAAAAGCTAACGCAGAGGTGGCGAAATCTCTCGGAATCCCGAAGGAAAATGTATTCATTATCCAGTCGGGAGACGTGCTGGAGCTGGACGACGAGTCGGCGAAGGTCGTGGATAAGGTTCACACAGGAGCGGTTCTCGTGGACGGTCTCGGTGTGGGCGATGTCGGAAACATCGTTTTGAGAGACAGACAGCATCTGGCTGAGGACGGAATCATTATTGTAGTTCTGACGCTTGAGCGCAGGACGAACCGTCTGCTTGCAGGACCGGATATCGTGTCCCGCGGATTCGTCTATGTAAGAGAATCCGAACAGCTTATGGAGGATGCGAGAAGAGCGGTGTCCGATGCGCTGGATAAATGTCTGGGCGGACGCCACACAGACTGGAACAAGATCAAGATCGTAATCCGTGATGCAATGAATGACTATATCTGGAAGAAGACAAAGAGAAAACCGATGGTGATTCCGATCATTATGGATGTAGATGTATAAATGATGCAGACTTCTCATACCCCGGCCAATCCGGCCGGGGTATTTGCAGGCTAAGTGTGAATAGTAACGGCTAAGTGGAGATATCAGGTTATGATAGTAGATGAACGGATTGTGACTTTTATTAATTCGCTGGACACAAAAAACAGCAGCCTTTTAGAGGAGATCGAGCAGGAGGCGCGCCTTGCGGACGTTCCGATCATTCGGCGGGAGATGCAGAGCTTTCTGAAAGTCCTGCTCATGATTCAGAAGCCGCTTAAGATACTGGAGGTTGGAACCGCAGTGGGATTTTCCGCGCTTCTGATGAGTGAGTATGCACCGGAGGACTGCCGGATCACAACAATCGAGAATTATGAAAAGCGAATCCCCATTGCGCGGAAAAATTTCCGCAGGGCGGGGAAAGAAGACGTGATTACGCTGATTGAAGGCGACGCTGCAGAGGTCCTGAAAACACTGGAAGGAACTTATGATTTCGTTTTTATGGACGCTGCCAAGGGACAGTATATCCATTATCTGCCTGATGTGATGCGTCTGCTTGCGCCGGGCGGCGTGCTCGTCTCCGACAATGTGATGCAGGACGGAGATGTGATAGAGTCCAGGTTTGCCGTGGAGAGAAGAAACCGTACAATCCACGCGCGTATGAGAGAATACCTCTATGAACTCAAACATAATGAAGCGCTTGAAACCTCGATCATCCCTCTTGGGGACGGAGTGGCAGTCAGCGTGAGAAAATAAAAATCCCGCGTTCCGGGCGGGAAGAATACGGAAAGGAAATGAAAGATGAACAGACATCCTGAACTGTTGATCCCGGCGAGCAGCCTGGAAGTGTTGAAAACAGCAGTTATATTTGGGGCGGACGCCGTTTATATCGGCGGAGAAGCATTCGGCCTGAGGGCGAAAGCGAAAAACTTCTCTATGGAAGAGATGAAAGAGGGAATCGCGTTCGCACATGAGCGGGGAGTGAAGGTCTACGTGACGGCGAATATCCTGGCGCACAATGCAGATCTGCCGGGCGTGAGAGAATATTTTCAGGAGCTTAAAGAGATCAGGCCGGATGCGCTGATCATTGCAGATCCCGGGGTATTTGATCTGGCGAAAGAAATCTGCCCGGAGATTGAGCGGCATATCAGCACTCAGGCCAATAATACCAATTACGGCACTTACAATTTCTGGTACCGCCAGGGGGCGAGCCGCGTTGTGTCTGCCAGAGAGCTGTCCATGAAAGAATTAAAGGAACTGAGGGAGCATATTCCGGCGGAGCTGGAGATCGAGACTTTTGTTCACGGGGCGATGTGTATCTCCTATTCGGGAAGATGCCTTTTGAGCAATTATTTCACCGGGCGGGATGCGAACCGGGGAGCCTGCACTCACCCCTGCCGCTGGAAATACGCGGTGGTTGAGGAGACAAGGCCCGGAGAGTATATGCCTGTCTACGAGAATGAGCGTGGAACCTATATTTTCAACTCCAAGGATCTGTGCATGATCGAGCACATCCCAGAGCTGATGGATGCGGGGATCGACAGCTTTAAGATCGAGGGCCGGATGAAGACGGCGCTCTATGTGGCGACAGTGGCGAGAACCTACCGGAAGGCCATCGATGATTATCAGAAAGATCCGGAGCTTTACCGGAAGAACATGCCATGGTATCTGGATCAGATCTCCAACTGCACCTACCGTCAGTTCACAACTGGATTCTTCTTCGGAAAGCCGGATGAAACGACGCAGATCTATGACAGCAACACGTACAATAAGGAGTATACTTACCTGGGAATATGCGGAGCGATCCGGGATGGACTGTGCCGGATCGAGCAGAGAAACAAATTTTCCGTCGGTGAAACGATCGAGATCATGAAACCGGACGGGAGAAATGTGGAAGTCCTGGTTAAGAAAATCCTGAATGAAGACGGGAAAGAGCAGGAGAGCGCACCCCACTCAAAACAGGTGCTGTGGGTTGAGCTCAGTGAAACGCCGGAAGAGTATGATATCCTGCGGCGGGCAGAGGTATAACAGCTATTTAGCTCAATAACGTTTTCTGGCAAAATGTGTCCGGAAGCGGAGCGAAGTTTTGACAATACGTATTCTGTGAAAAGG
>JAHZHF010000204.1 GCA_019420405.1 Clostridiales bacterium | reverse complement strand
AATTTGGGGGATAGTGTTATACTAAGGTGTACAGCGATGAATTACAGATAGAGGAGAGAAGAAACATGAGCATATATGACCTGAATGCATATGAAGTGATACAGGAGCAGAATCTGTCGGGAATCCGGTCAAATGGGATTCTGGTGCAGCATAAAAAGAGCGGGGCGAGAGTCCTTCTCATGGAAAACGATGATGAGAACAAGGTGTTTGCGATCGGGTTCCGCACCCCGCCGTCAGACAGTACGGGAGTTCCGCATATTATGGAGCACTCTGTGCTCTGTGGTTCCCGCCAGTTCCCGGTGAAAGACCCGTTCGTAGAGCTGGTGAAGGGATCTCTGAATACGTTTTTGAACGCCATGACGTATCCGGATAAGACGGTGTACCCGGTGGCGAGCTGCAATGATACGGATTTTCAGAATCTGATGCACGTATATATGGACGCGGTGTTTTATCCGAATATTTATCAGAGCGACAAGACATTCCGCCAGGAGGGATGGAGCTATAAGCTGGATGATCCGGACGGTGAGCTGACGATCAGCGGCGTGGTGTACAATGAGATGAAGGGCGCTTTCTCCTCGCCTGAGGGAGTGCTGGACCGGGTGATCTTAAACTCTCTTTTCCCGGATACATCCTACGCCAATGAATCCGGCGGAGACCCGGAGGTGATTCCGGAGCTTACTTACGAGCAGTTCCTTGATTTCCACCGGAAATATTATCATCCGTCCAACAGCTATATCTATCTCTACGGGGATATGGATATGGATGAAAAATTAAGATGGCTGGATGAAAATTACCTTTCGGAGTTTGACCGGATCCAGGTGGATTCAAAGATCAAATACCAGGAGCCGTTTTCTGAGATGAAAGAGGTTGTGAAAGAATATTCCATAGCAAGCGATGAAAGCGAAGCGGATAATACCTATCTTTCCTATAATAAGGTGATCGGCACTTCTCTGGATGAGAAACTTTATCTCGCATTCCAGATCCTGGATTACGCGCTCTTATCCGCGCCGGGAGCACCGCTTAAGAAGGCGCTGATCGACGCGGAGATCGGGAAGGACATCATGGGTTCCTATGATAACGGCGTGTATCAGCCGGTGTTCTCCGTAATCGCGAAGAACGCGAATCTGGAACAGAAAGAAGCGTTCGTCCGGGTGATTGAGGATACCCTTCGGGATATCGTGAAAAACGGAGTGGACGAAAAGGCGCTGCGCGCGGGAATCAACTACTACGAGTTCCGTTTCCGGGAAGCGGATTTCGGAAGCTATCCGAGGGGACTGATGTACGGGCTGCAGCTCTTTGACAGCTGGCTCTATGACGAGGAAAAACCGTTTATCCATATGGAAGCGCTCCCCACATTCGAATTTCTGAAAAATCAGGTGGGAACCGGATATTTTGAGGAACTGATCCAGAAGTATCTGCTGGATAATACACATGGCGCTGTGGTGATTATCCGTCCGGAGCGGGGACGTACCGCAAGGATGGACCGGGAGCTGGCGGATAGATTGGAAGCCTATAAGCAGAGCCTGTCTTTAGAGGAGCGGGAAGCTCTTGTGAAGGCTACCGCAGAACTGGAAGCGTATCAGGAGGAAGAGTCGTCTCCCGAGGATCTGGCGAAGATCCCTGTTTTAAAGAGGGAGGATATCTCCCGTGAGATTGCGCCTGTCTACAATACCGAGATGGACGTGGACGGGGTGAAGATGGTGCACCACAATGTGGAGACGAACGGAATCGGGTATGTGACGCTGATGTTCGACCTGTCTGGAATCCGGGAGGAGCAGCTTCCGTATGCAGGGATACTCCAGAGTGTGCTCGGCATCATTGACACAGAGAATTATGAGTATGGCGCGCTGTTTAATGAAATTAACGTGCACACGGGCGGCATCGGAACATCCCTGGAGCTCTATCCGGATGTGACAAAGGTGAAGGAAAAAGAATTCCGTGCAACATTTGAGATGAAAGGAAAAGCACTGTATCCGAAGATGGACGTGCTCTTCTCCATGATGCGGGAGATCCTGATGGAGTCCAGGCTGGACGACGAGAAACGGTTAAAGGAGATTCTGGCCATGTTGAAATCCAGGCTCCAGATGTCCTTCCTCTCTTCCGGGCATACGACGGCGGCACTGCGCGCGCTCTCTTACACCTCGCCTATCGCCAAGTTTAAGGACGATACCGATGGAATCGGCTTCTATGAAGTGGTAAAAGAGATTGAGGAAAATTTTGATGAGAAGAAAGAGGAGCTGATCCGGAATCTGAAAGAGCTCTCGCAGAGGATCTTCTGTGCGGACAATATGATGATCAGTTATACCTCCGCCGAAGAAGGAATCGAGCCCATGAGGGAGGCTTTCGGCGTGGTGCGAAACGGCCTGAACAGTGGCGGCCGGAGCGGGGAGGCTTGTATCCTTCACTGTACGAAGAGAAACGAGGGATTCAAGACTTCTTCCAAGGTACAGTATGTGGCGAGAGTGGGGAACTTCATTGACGGAGGAGCAGAGTACACGGGTGCGCTCCAGATCCTGAAAGTGATATTAAGCTACGATTATCTCTGGCAGAATATTCGTGTCAAGGGCGGCGCTTACGGGTGCATGAGTAATTTCAACCGGATCGGCGAGAGCTACCTGATCTCCTATCGTGACCCGAACCTGGAGAAGACGATGGAGGTCTATGAAGGAGTTGTGGACTATCTCGAGAATTTCAGTGTGGATGACCGGGATATGACGAAATTTGTGATCGGAACGATCAGCAATATCGACCGCCCGATGAATCCGGCGGCAAAGGGAAGCCGCTCCATGAACCTGTACATGAACCATGTCACAGAAGAGATGATCCGGAAGGAGAGAGAAGAGATTTTAAACGCTTCCCAGAAGGATATCCGGGCGCTGGCAGTCGTGCTCAAAGCTATGCTGGACGCACAGCAGCTCTGCGTGATCGGAAGCGAGGAGAAGATCGATGCCTGCAGCGGGATGTTCGGGGAAGTGCGAACGCTGAGCTGAGCCGTGAAGGCGGCAGAATGGCCGCTCCGGGCTCCACGTGAGCTCCGGCAGCGGCTGAACAGCGGTTAGATAATGGGGAAGAAACTTAAGAGAAAGAGGAGGATACATGAGAGAAAATTATAAATCGGGGTTTGCAACACTGATCGGCAGACCGAATGTAGGGAAGTCTACACTGATGAACCGGCTGATCGGTCAGAAGATCGCGATCACGTCCAACAAGCCGCAGACGACGAGAAACCGGATTCAGACAGTCCTTACCACGGAGGAGGGGCAGATCGTATTCGTTGATACGCCGGGCATTCACAAGGCGAAGAACAAACTGGGCGAATATATGGTGAACATTGCGGAGCGTTCTTTGAACGAGGTGGACGTAGTGCTCTGGCTGGTGGAGCCGACCACGTTTATCGGAGCCGGGGAGCGGCATATCATAGACCAGTTGAAAAAGGTCAGAACGCCTGTGATCCTTGTGATTAATAAAATCGATATGGCGAAAAAAGAGGAGCTGCTTCCGGTGATTGATCTGTACCGGAAGGAATATGACTTCGCGGAGATCGTACCGGTGTCTGCGAGGAGCGGGGACAATACGGATGAGCTGGTGAAAGTGATTTTGAAATACTTGCCCTACGGCCCCCAGTTCTATGATGAAGATACAGTGACGGACCAGCCGGAGCGGCAGATTGTGGCCGAACTGATCCGCGAGAAGGCGCTGCACAGCCTGAATGAAGAGATCCCGCACGGAATTGCCGTGGCCATCGACCGTATGAAGATGGAGAAGAAGGTGATGCACATCGACGCTACCATAATCTGCGAGCGAGATTCCCACAAGGGCATTATCATCGGAAAACAGGGGGGCATGCTCAAGAAGATCGGCAGTACGGCCCGGTACGAGATTGAGCGGCTTTTGGACTGCCGGGTGAATTTAAAATTGTGGGTGAAGGTGCAGAAAAACTGGAGAGACAGTGATTACCTTATGAAAAACTTCGGATACCGGGAGGATGAGTAGTCCGGCCGGAGATGGAATTTTTTGCGGGGTATACCTGCTGTGGAATCGGAGAACCTAAAAAGAGAACACTTAAGAAGAGGTGAACCGATGAGAGAGATGTACTGGGAGCAGTTTCTGACAAGCGGCAGGATAGAAGATTACCTGAACTATAAAAACAGCGCGGCAGTTGTCCGGGATGGAGAGAAACAGGCGGAAGAAGACGGGGAGAAGCCGGAAACGGAAATGCCGGGCGGCACGCAGAAGGGCAGCAGGGAGAAGGAGATGGGATAACGTGAAGCGGGAGAGAAGAGAAAAGTGAATCAGATCGTACTGACAGGCATGGTGCTCTCCACCATGCCGGTGGGGGAATATGACCGCCGTGTGGTCATACTGACAAAAGAACAGGGGCGGATCTCGGCATTTGCCAGAGGGGCCAGACGTCCCAACAGCCCGCTTGTGGGCGCACTTAATCCGTTTTCCTTCGGAGAGTTTACCGTGTATGCCGGAAGGTCTTCCTACACGGTGCAGGCGGCCAGCATCTCGAACTATTTCGAGGGGCTGCGGGAGGATATCATTGGTGCGTACTACGGATTTTACTTTCTGGAATTTGCGGACTATTATACAAAAGAGGCCAACGATGAGAGCGAGATGCTGAAACTCCTCTATCAGACTCTGCGGGCGCTCTTAAATCCGCATATCCCGGACCGGCTCGTCCGATGCATATTTGAACTGAAGGCCCTGACAGTGAACGGGCAGGCGCCGCAGGTTTTCCAGTGCGTTGTATGCGGGGATAAGGAGCGGCATTCCGTGTTCAGCGCGGTGAAAGGCGGGCTTGTCTGCGGAGAGTGCAGAGGAGATGTGATCGACGGGATGCTCCTGGATAATTCAACTTTATACAGTATGCAGTACATAGAATCCAGCAGTATCGGGAAGCTGTATACGTTTACCGTGACAGATAAGGTGCTCGCGGAGCTGGAAAAGGTGATGGGCAGGCTGATGGAAGTGTATGTGGGGAAAAAGTTCAAGTCCCTGGAGATTCTGGAAACCCTGCTGTGACCGGGAGTGGAGACAGCGCTGATTTCAGGTGTTGGGAGGTTTACAAAAGTGTGTGAACCCGTTATAATAAGTACCGATTGAAAAAAGAATGTGAGGAACACAGATATGGTTGAAAAGACAATGGATAAGATCGTAGCGCTCGCGAAATCGAGAGGATTCGTATACCCGGGATCTGAGATCTACGGCGGGCTTGCAAACACATGGGATTACGGCAATCTCGGTGGGGAACGGAAAAATAACGTTAAGAAAGCATGGTGGAAGAAATTCGTGCAGGAGAACCCGTATAACGTGGGAGTTGACTGTGCGATCCTGATGAACCCTCAGACATGGGTGGCGTCCGGCCACCTTGGAGGATTCAGCGATCCGCTGATGGACTGTAAGGAATGTCACGAGCGTTTCCGCGCGGATAAGCTGATCGAGGACTACTGTGAGGAGAAGGGCATTGCACTGGAGGGCTCAGTGGACGGCTGGTCACAGGAGCAGATGACTGCGTTTATCGAGGAGCATCAGATTCCGTGTCCGACCTGCGGCAAACATAATTTTACAGATATCCGTCAGTTCAACCTGATGTTCAAGA
>JAHZHF010000203.1:3537-5612 GCA_019420405.1 Clostridiales bacterium | reverse complement strand
TTACCGGACAGGATTTCCACCTGCTAAACATTACGCCCATCCCTGAGCGCACGAACATCGAACGGCTGTCCCCTTTTCACAGAATACGTTTATCCAAACCATCCGCCCGCTTCCAGACGTGATCCAGTGGCAAATGTTAGTGCACTAAATAGCTGCTCCTTGTATTTTATCCTCGCCGGCTGTATAATTGAGAGGAATACGGCGCCCTGTTTTCTCCGCCCGCGGGCAATGAAACGACAGAGGCGCCAGCTTATACTGTTAAGAAAACCAAGAAAGAAAATGAGGACTTTATTATGATTCGCTTTATCTGCATTGTAATTTTCCTGGCGTTGTATCTGACTCTGACGATCCCTGTGCTCATCGCAGAGTGGGTTCTCGGCAAGTTTAATCCCCGCGCCCGGGATATCAGCTCCCTCAGGATTGTCCAGTGGGGCTTCAAAGTCATCCTGAAACTGGCCGGGGTAAAGGCAACTGTCATCGGTGAGGAAAATGTTCCCGATGAACCTGTCCTTTTCATCGGAAACCACCGCAGCTATTTTGACATCCTGCTGACCTACAGCCGCTGCAAAAGGCTCACCGGATATGTAGCCAAAAAAGAGATGGAACGCTATCTGACGCTTACGACCTGGATGCGGCGCGTATACTGTCTCTTCCTTGACCGCAAGGACCCCAAACAGGGACTGAAAACGATCCTCACGGCAATTGATTATATTAAAAACGGGATTTCCATCTGCATCTTCCCCGAGGGAACACGAAACAGCGGCGAAGAACTGTCCATGCTCCCGTTTAAAGACGGTGCATTTAAGATCTCGACCAAGAGCGGCTGCGCCATCGTTCCGATCTCCATGAACAACACTGCGGAAATATTTGAAAACCATTTCCCGAAAGTCAAAAGAACGCACGTGGTGATCGAATACGGAAAGCCGATCTATCCGGATCAGCTTGACAAAGAGACAAAGAAACATATCGGAGATTATGTAGAAAATATTATCCGCGAAACGATCCATAAAAACGCGGAGCTTGTCTGAGACAAAGCGATAAAACTAAAAAAACTGCGGACAGAACTTTTCCGGCTTTCCACTGATATTTCCCCGGATAGTTCTGTCCACAGTTTTTTACATCTATTCCTGTTTTTCAGTTCTCTCTCGTCCCGGTCAAATCCGCTCCTCTTTCAGGTTATCTTTCGAGACTTCAAATTTCAGCGGATTCGCGTACTTTTATAAGCCAAACAATATAAACCACTTTCCAGATTCCTGAACGAAGCATGTAACACCTGCTCTCTTCATCAGAATACGTGTTAACAAATATCTGTTCTGCTTCCGGACATCTTCAACGTAAAATATTATTTCACTAAACAGGTAAGAATTTGTACTTACCTGTAACTTATGCTATAATCGTAAAGAATACCCGGCGGTGCCCTGTCCCGGCGCTGTCAGAAAGAAAATGCCGGACGCTCTCCGGGAACACTCAGGAAATGAAAAGAGGGAAAATATCATGAGCGCACAGAATCTTACTCTGCTCACTGATCTGTATGAGCTGACCATGATGCAGGGCTATTTTGAAACACAGGAAAACGAGACTGTCATCTTCGACATGTTCTTCCGGGAAAATCCGAACAAAGGCGGATACTCTATTATGGCCGGTCTGGAACAGGTCATAGATTATATTAAAAACCTGAATTTCTCTTATGATGATGTTGATTATCTGAGAGGTTTGGGCATATTCAGCGAGGACTTCCTCCACTACTTAAGCGGCTTCCATTTCAGCGGCGATATCTACGCTATCCCTGAAGGAAGTGTAATCTTCCCGAGAGAACCTCTGATCAAGGTCATCGCGCCGATTATGGAGGCTCAGCTCGTAGAAACTGCGATCCTCACTATCATAAACCACCAGTGTCTGATTGCCACAAAAGCGTCCCGCGTTGTCCACGCTGCTAAGGGGGATGGAGTTATGGAGTTCGGTCTGCGCCGGGCGCAGGGTCCGGATGCGGGGCTGTACGGGGCAAGGGCCGCCATGATCGGCGGCTGCGGCAAGCGCTGTGGCGATTTGCGGAAGGAACGCTTCGGCGATGTCAC
>JAHZHF010000203.1:3125-3527 GCA_019420405.1 Clostridiales bacterium | reverse complement strand
CCGGAGCGCTTTTCGACGTGCCCGTACTTGGGACTCACGCTCATAGCTGGATCATGAGCTTCAAGGACGAATATACCGCATTTAAAGAATATGCCCGGCTCTATCCGAACGCCTGCACGCTCCTTGTGGATACTTACGACACATTAAAATCCGGTGTTCCCAATGCGATCCGCGTCTTTCAGGAGATGCGCGACGCCGGAATCCATCCGAAGAGCTATGGAATCCGTCTGGATTCCGGGGATCTTGCCTATCTCTCCAAAAAGGCGAGAAAAATGCTGGATGATGCCGGATTTCCGGATGCTGTAATCGCGGCATCCAATGACCTGGACGAGCTGCTGATCAACGACTTAAAGATCCAGGGCGCAGCCATCACGTCATGGGGCGTGGGAACGAACCTGATCA
>JAHZHF010000203.1:0-3115 GCA_019420405.1 Clostridiales bacterium | reverse complement strand
CGGAGTATACAAACTGGCCGCAATCCAGAACGATAAGGGCGAATTTGTCCCGAAGATCAAGATCTCCGAGAACATCGAGAAGATCACCAATCCGGGCAACAAGACCATCTACCGGATCTACGACAAAGAATCCGGAAAGATGCGTGCGGATCTGATCTGCTTCGTAGACGAAGAGTGGGATACTTCTCAGGATCTTCTTCTCTTTGATCCGAACGCGACCTGGAAGAAGACCCGTTTAAAAGGCGGCACGTATATAATGAAGGAACTCCTGAAACCGATCTTCGTCCGCGGCGAATGCAAATACACTTCCCCGTCTGTAAAGGAGATCGCAGATTTCTGCCGCCAGGAGAAAGAAACGCTGTGGGACGAGACAAA
Organism: Clostridiales bacterium; assembly: GCA_019420405.1. Taxonomy (GTDB): domain Bacteria; phylum Bacillota; class Clostridia; order Lachnospirales; family Lachnospiraceae; genus Mediterraneibacter. The sequence goes on along the minus strand of JAHZHF010000203.1, from coordinate 2,740 downwards.
GCGTCTCTTCAATCCGCATAAAGTATATGTAGACCTGTCGCAGAAGCTCTACGACACGAAAGCCGCGTTGTTAAACAGCGTTGAGGTCTGATGAAATTTTCCGGGACTGGCAGCGCCCCGCCCAAAGCTGCCGAAAATAAATAGAGACAAAAGGAGTATAAATACTATGAAAATCATTGTACTGGCAGGGGGACTGAGCACAGAGCGCGATGTGTCTCTTGCTTCCGCTGCGGGAATCTGCAGAACATTGATCGAGAAAGGTCACGACGCTTATCTTCTGGACGTATTTCTCGGTCTTGAAAACGCGCCTGAGAATCTGGAAGACGTATTTACGCTTCCCGGTCACGGACTCGAAATTGCCAGAAATATCGGCACAGAAGAACCGGATCTTGCCGCGGTCAAAGCTTCACGTCCGGATCAGTCAGACTGTTTCCTTGGACCGAATGTAATTGAGCTCTGCCGTCTGGCCGACATTACATTCCTCGGACTTCACGGAGGCGAAGGAGAAAACGGAAAGCTTCAGGCTACGTTTGATCTCCTCGGTATCCGTTATACCGGTCCGGATTCCCTGGGCTGCGCAGTTGCTATGGATAAAGGGTTTACCAAACAGATTTTCCTCCAGTCCGGGATCGACACTCCGGCAGGCGTATGCCTTCATAAAAATGAGAAAGGAAAGAGCCTCCGGGATCTGGGACTTGCCCTCCCCGTCGTCATCAAGCCCTGCTCCGGCGGCTCCAGCATCGGCGTTTACATCGTAGACACAGCGGAAGAATACTCAAAAGCCCTTGAGAACTCCTTCCGCTATGAAGACGAAGTTGTGATTGAACAGTATATCAAAGGGCGTGAATTCGCCTGCGGTGTCATTGATGGGAAAGCTCTGCTGCCTATTGAGATCATCCCCAAAACCGGATTTTTTGACTACGCCAACAAGTATCAGGCTGATGCCACGGATGAGATCTGCCCTGCTGATATTCCGAAAGAGATCGAAAAAAGGATGATGGATCTCACCGAAAAGGCCTTCCGTGCCTTAAAGCTCAATGTTTACAGCCGCGCCGACTTCCTGCTGGATGAAGCAGGAAATCTGTACTGTCTGGAGATGAATACCCTTCCCGGCATGACCGCCGCAAGCCTTCTTCCGAAAGAGGCCCAGGCAATGGGAATCGAGTATGGAGATCTCTGCGAGCTCATCATCCGGAAGTCCATGGCGGCCAGATATCCGGCCTGCAAATAACAACATCAGGGCTGCGAAGAAACTCAGAAAGGAAATAGATTCATGAAACATATGTCATTACAGGAGATCGCCGCTGCCTGCGGCGGTGTCTATCATGGAGACGACGCCCTTGCTTCCCGCGAAGTCCGGAGCGTGGTCATCGACAGCCGCAAGATTGAGAAGGACGGTCTCTTTATCGCCATCAAAGGCGCAAGAGTGGACGGCCACGACTTCATTCCACAGGTTATGGAAAAAGGAGCTCTCTGCTCCGTGTCCGAGCGCGATCTCGGCGACGTGCCCTGGCCCTATATCCAGGTTGCTTCCTGTGAACAGGCATTAAAAGACATCGCGGAACATTACCGCCGTTCTCTCGATATCAAGGTGGTCGGCATCTCCGGAAGTGTGGGAAAAACAAGCACAAAAGAGATGATCGCATCCGTATTGTCTCAGAAATATAAGGTATTAAAAACTGCGGGCAACTTCAACAACGAGATCGGCCTGCCCCTCACGGTATTCCAGATCCGCGAAGAGCATCAGGTGGCTGTACTTGAAATGGGAATCAGCCATTTCGGCGAGATGTCCCGACTGGCGAAAATCGCCCGTCCGGATATCTGCGTGATTACGAATATCGGCGTCGCACATATGGAAAATCTCGGCTCAAGAGATGGTATCCTCAAAGCAAAGACCGAGATGTTCGCCTACATGAATCCCGGCGGAACGATCATCTTAAACGGAGACGACGACAAACTCCGCGGTTTCGTTCCTGAAAACGGCCTCGCTCCGGTTTACTTCGGTCTGGACGACACCTGTCAGTTTCATGCGGAGAATGTCGTAAGCTGCGGGTTAAAAGGCACCGACGCAGAGTTCGTCACTCCGGCGTCACGCTTTGGCGCCCATATCAATATTCCCGGCGCGCACATGGTGCACAACGCCCTGGCAGGACTGGCGGTGGGATACGCTCTCGGTATGACGGATGATGAGATCGCCCGCGGCATCGAGGCAAACGTACCGATCGCCGGACGAAACAACCTGATCGAGACCGGATACTTTACGATCATTGACGACTGCTACAACGCGAATCCTGTTTCGATGAAAGCCTCTCTGGATGTACTTTCCTATGCCGATACAAGAACTGTAGCCGTTCTGGGAGATATGGGCGAACTGGGTTCAGAAAGTGCTCAGATGCATGCAGATGTAATAAAGCATGCCGTTTCATCAGGGATAGATCTGATTATCTGTATCGGAGAACTTATGGGAAACGCGGCCGCAGAAGTGAAAGCCGGGATGGAAACAGACGGCCCGAACGCTGAGTCCGCTCCTGAGATCCGCTCTTTCCCATCGAAGGAAGCGTTCTTCGAAGAAACCGGGCATCTGCTGCGCGAAGGGGATACCATCCTCGTGAAAGCGTCACACGCCATGGAATTCCCGGAGATTGTAGAAAGACTGAAATCTGTGAAATCAGCTATTTAGTTCAACAGCTATTTAGTGCACTAACGTTTTTCGTCAAAATGAGTCCGGGAGCGGAGCGGG
>JAHZHF010000202.1 GCA_019420405.1 Clostridiales bacterium | reverse complement strand
CTCTGCCTTGGTGGTTGCCATATAGATCTTTGCCCCCGGATTTTTATCGAGAAAATCCTGATAATCAATATACGTCGTCACATCCAGGTCTTTCCAGTAGTCCATCCCCGCCCGTTTCAATGCCTTCTCGGACAGGCTGAATCCCAGCGGCTCGATCAGGTGCAGCCGGGTTCCCGTGGCAGTACATGTTCTTCCTATATTTCCGGTGTTTGCCGGGATCTCCGGCTCTAAAAGTACAATGTTCATTCTGTTTCTCTATTCCCCGTTTCTCAGCCGCCGGATGAAGTTTTCCACTCTTCCAAGCGCCTCTTTTAAATCCTCCAGCGAATACGCGTAGGAAATCCGCAGGAATCCCTCCCCGCACTCGCCGAATGCGGTCCCCGGAACTACGGCCACTTTCTCCTCATTGAGGAGTCTTGTAGCAAACTCTTCCGATGACATATTAAACTCCCGAATGCTCGGGAATACATAGAATGCTCCGAAAGGCTCAAAACACTCAAGTCCCATCCGCTCGAACTCGTTCATTAGGAAGCGCCTTCTCTGATTGTAGGATCTGCGCATCTCCTCCACTTCATCCTCACAGTTTCTCAAGCCCTCGACAGCCGCATACTGGCTGGTCGTCGGCGCGCACATGATCGCGAACTGATGAAGCTTTGTCATCTGCTCCAGAATCACCTCCGGGCCACAGCAGTAACCGAGACGCCATCCGGTCATCGCAAATCCTTTGGAAAAGCCGTTGATTACCAGAGTTCTCTCCCGCATTCCCGGCAGGGAAGCGATGGAGACGTGCTCCGACTTATAGGTGAGTTCCGAGTAGATCTCATCGGACATCACATAAAGATCGTGTTCTTTTACAAATTCCGCTACCGGTTCCAGATCTTCCCTGGTCATAATCGCACCCGTCGGATTATTCGGAAACGGCATAATCAGCACTTTCGTCTTCGGCGTCGTATATTTCTCCAGATCCTCCACAGTCAGTTTAAATTCATTCTCATGCTTAAGCGGCACAACGACCGGTACTCCGTCCGCCATAACCGTACACGGCAGGTAAGAGACATAGCTGGGCTGCGGAATCAGCACCTCGTCTCCCGGATCAAGCATACACCTCAGACCGATGTCTATCGCTTCACTTCCGCCCACTGTAACCAGAGTCTCACTGACCGGATCATAGGACACATGGATCTTCCGCTCCAGATATCTGCAGATCTCCTGACGGAGCTCCTTGAGTCCTGCATTGGATGTATAAAATGTTTTTCCCTTCTCAAGAGAAAAGATTCCCTCTTCCCTGATCCGCCACGGCGTGTCAAAATCCGGCTCCCCGACTCCGAGTGAAATCGCGTCTTTCATTTCATTTGCCACGTCGAAAAATTTGCGGATTCCGGAAGGCTGTATGTCAACGATTTTTTTTGATAATGGATTTCTCATTACGGCATCACCAGCATCCTTTCCGACTCTTTCTTCACTCCCATAATGGTTCCGTGGTCTTTATATTTTTTCAGAATAAAATGTGTCGCTGTGCTCAGCACCCCGTCGATAGGCGAGAGCTTCTCGGACACGAATCTGGACACCTCTTTAAGAGTTTTCCCTTCCAGCGTTACGAGCAGGTCATAGCTGCCGGAAATCAGGTACACAGCGTACACCTCCGGATAGTTGTACAGACGCTCTGCGATCCGGTCAAATCCCCGGTCTCTCTGAGGAGTCACACGAACCTCAATCAGCGCGGTTACCATCTCCACGCCCGCCTTGTCCCAGTCGATCAGAGTATGGTATCCGCAGATCACTTTCTCCTTCTCCATCTCCGCCATCTCATTGGCTACGTCGGTCTCCTCCACACCGAGCAGCACCGCGAGCTCCCCGAGATTTACTCTGCTGTGCTTCTCAATATATCTTAATATCTCAAGTCTCAGAGCTTCCTTTTTCTCATTCATTTTTCATACCTCCTGACAAAATGTTTGATTCAATCTTGCTGTTTCGCAGACACAGCTCCGCCAGGGACTCTGCACTCTGCGCCCCGGCACGTTCTGCCGTCCAGCGGGCCAGCTCATCCGGCGCCGGACGATCCAGATATCTGATCTCTTCTCCGCTTGTGATCACCCGCGCATTCTGCGCTTTTGTGACCCCAAGCCTTCCGGCTCGCGCCCCCGCCTTCTCAAGAACTTCGAGCACTGCTTCTGCTTCGTCCGTCGCGATAAGAAAGCTTCCCGCCGAAGTCATCTGATACGGATTCAATCTGTAAAATTCACAGATTTCTACGGTCTCCTGCTTAAGGGCAATGGCAGACATATCCACTTCCATCCCCGTATCCAGGAGCTCTCCCAGCTCCCAAAGAGCCGCCAGGATGCCTCCGCTTCCGATCTGGCGTACTGCCGCAGTCTTTCCGGCTGAAAGAAGCTGCTCTGGTGTAACCAGCGCTTCCTTAAGTGTCCTGGTCTGAGATAGAAAAGAAGCGACAAACCTTGTCCCCAGTTCTTCCTCCGCTTCATCCAGAATACGGAGCGTTCCTTCCAGACCCGCATATCCGCAGAGCAGGATCTCATGTGTCCCTCTGTCCTTTCTTCCTTCTTCGGAACATTTCCTTACAGGGCTGCTGTTTTCCCGGATCTTCACAAGCCCGGTTCCGGTCACAAAAACTACGTTCTCCCTCACAACCGGACTGACCTCGCCCCGGAGTGCGGTAATCTGAGCCCCCAGGCGCTCACATGCCTCCACAAGCCCGGCAGTCAGTTCTCTGAGCTCTTTCTCCTCCGCACAGGACGGTAATAAAATATAAGCCGAGATCCCGCAGAGATCCGCGCCCTTCGCGGCCAGTTCCCCCGCTGCGTGAAAGGCCGCGTAATATCCGATACGGGGCGATTTCCCTGATACATGGGCGTCCGCCCACAGAAATGCACTCCCCGTCTCTGCGCCTGAGAGATCCACTCCTCCAATTCCCGAGCAGCATTCCCAAGGCGACGCCTGAAATAAAGTTTCAGTCCGTTCTGTATGCAGTTGTTTTTTCACATACCTCTGCCACGCAGTCTGCGTAATCTTTCCAATCCTCACCTGAACCCTCCTCCTGAATCTTCCCGCTCGCACGGCCATGCCGCTAAAGCAGATATGGGATTACCATAGTCGCAACCATGGCCACTACCAGAATCAGGACGATAACGGATATCATCCGCCTCACTCTTTTATCATTAAAATTCATCTCTGTCTCTCCCTGTTTATTCCCACGGAGTCTCTGACTCCTCAATCCGGCAGACCCGGGCGTTTCCGGTCAGCGGGTCTCTGGTCAGGTAATCAAATAATACCAGCGCCCCTCCGATCCGCTCCAGATGCGTCATTCTGCGCATCTGACGCCGGTCGTATCCCTCATATTCTCTGAGGTATACGCGCTCGTTTTCCTCCCTTTTATAAAACGCCGCCGCTTCATCCGAACTCACGCCGCTCTCTCCAAGAAAGGCCGGACGGTTTTTCACATTATCTCTCAGATACAGGTCTAATGTCAACCATTCCGTATATGCTTTCTTCTTTTCCGGGGACATCTCCGCTCCCGCTTCCGCTGTAATGAAGCTGTTCAGGATCTCATACCGGGCGATCCGGGAGTGCTGTATGCCGGACAGTCCGCTCTTCTCATAATACGCAGCCAGCGCCTCATACATCACAAATGGAGATGTAAACTCTTCCGTCAGATGCTCCATCGTATTTCTGAACTGCCCGCTGTTGTAGTAGATCTCCACCATCTCTTCGATCCCTTTCAGCCGGATCACATCCCCATAGTCAAGCCACTGCGTCGAAAGGACTTCGTAGGGCGGACGTTCCTGATATTTCAGCCCGTACTCCTTCGATTTTTCATACATCAGCGACCCTTTCAGCACTTTTAAGAATCCGAGCTGGAGCTGCTCCGGGCGCATCGCATACACCCGGTCAAAGGAGTGTCCGAAGCTTTCATAATCCTCCCAGGGAAGTCCCGCGATCAGATCCAGGTGCTGGTGTACGTTTCCATTTTCCCTGATCCGGGCGACAACCGACTGCACCCGGTTCAGGTTCATCGTTCTTCTGATCTCCCGGATCGTCTGTTCATTGGCAGACTGAACGCCAATCTCCAACTGGATCAGTCCCGGGCGCATGGAGCGGATCAGGCATATTTCTTCTTCATTCAGCAGATCCGCCGCCACCTCAAAGTGAAAATTCGTAATCCCTCTGTCGTGATCCCGGATATATTCCCAGACCGCCATCGCATGATCATGCCGGCAGTTAAATGTCCGGTCCACAAATTTCACCTGCGGCACTTCATGGTCGATAAAAAACTGCAGTTCTCTCTTCACCAGTTCCAAGTCGCGGAAACGGAGACATTTATCAATCGAGGACAGGCAGTAACTGCACGAAAACGGGCATCCCCTGCTCGACTCGTAATAAATAATCCGGTTCTTAAAATCTTCAATCCGCTCATATACAAAGGGCACACTGCTAAGATCTATGGGCGGGCGGGATTCATTCTCCCGGATCTGTCCGTCTGCATCCCGGTATGAGATGCCCGATATACGGCTGAGTTCTTCCCTGTCCACGCCTCTGTCCCCCGCACTCCGCCAGAATTCCGACAGCTCCCGGAACGTCTCCTCCCCTTCTCCGCGCATGATCCCCGCCACAGACGGATGCGCTTTCAAAAACTCTCCGGCATCATACGATACCTCGGGGCCGCCCAGCCAGATTTCCGTTTCCGGCAGGATCTTGGGGATCTCGGCGATCATCTGCTCTACCCATGAAATATTCCACAGATAGCAGGAAATACACAAAACCTCCGGTGCCCTGCGGTAAATATCCATCAATATCTCATCCACCTGCTGATTAATCGTATATTCCGCAATACTGGTCTCCCCATCCGCAGCTGCTCCGCTCTCCGCGCTGCCGCCCGGCTGCGCGTACGCCCGCAGACTGTACACGGCAAGATTTGAATGAATATATTTTGCATTGACCGCCGCCAAAAGAATCTTCATCGGTGTGCTCCTTTTTCCTTTCATTGTAGGTTAAGATTACTATTCACAGTCCTGTTTCATAGTAACCATTGTAGATGTAAATACTTACCTATTCTATCACCAAATTGTAGTATCTGCATAGAGATATTTCAGCTATTTAGCGCACTAACATTTGCCGTTGGATCACATCCGGAAGCGGAGAGATATTTTGTAACGCGTATTCTGATGATGGGAACAGGAGTTACATGCTTCGTTCCGGAATCTGGGAAGAATCTAAGAATCCGAAGAGTTGTTTAAAAACAAATCGGCGCGCAGGGCAACTCACTGACGTTCAAACAATCCCTGCGCACCGCTTAACAACACCTCTTCGTCTTCCAAGATCTTCCGGCAGATTCCTCCAAAGGCGCATGTTCCTCCTGTCCCTCCCTCAGAAAGTGTACTCAAGACATCCGCTCCGCCTCCTGGGCTGCACAAACGGGAAACATTATTGACTAAATAGACTGATAAACGTAGAAAGTGGCGCGGCTTGAGGAATGTCGATTTCGAACCGCCTGGAGCGAAGCTCGGAGCCGTCCTTCATCCCCGCAGAATACGTCTTAAGAATCGCCCCTGTTTTCGGACGTTTTTCATCCGTAAGTTAGTGAACTTTATAGCTGCTGCCCATAAGTATTGACATTTCTCCCAAAAGCATGTAAAATTAAGACTCGTGCAGCCGGGGTGTTAGCGGTACCTTGTACCTGCAATCCGCTATA
>JAHZHF010000201.1 GCA_019420405.1 Clostridiales bacterium | reverse complement strand
TCCCCTGAAAGCCGAGCTTCTCACAGGCTCCATGACGGCGGCGAAAAAGAGGGAGGCTTACGGGCGGATTCAGAGCGGTGAATCCTCGATTATCATCGGAACCCATGCGCTGATTCAGGATAAAGCGGTTTATAAAAGTCTTGCCCTTGTGGTGACGGATGAGCAGCACCGCTTCGGCGTGAGGCAGAGAGAGGCTCTGGCGGGAAAGGGACAGACCCCTCACATCCTGGTCATGAGCGCAACCCCGATCCCGAGAACGCTGGGAATCATCCTGTACGGGGATCTGGATATCTCAGTGATCGACGAGATGCCAAAGAACCGTCTGCCGATCAAAAACTGCGTGGTGGATACGGGGTACCGGGACAACGCCTATTCCTTCATGAGAAAACAGGTGGCCCAGGGCCGGCAGTGCTATGTGATCTGCCCAATGGTGGAGGAGAGTGAGAGTCTGGAGGCGGAAAATGTGACGGATTATTCAGCGATGCTTTCAGAGGAGCTTGGAAACGGAATCCGCGTGGGATGTCTCCACGGAAAGATGAAACAGCAGGAAAAGGACGAGATCATGGATTCCTTTGCCAGAAACGAAATCCAGGTGCTCGTCTCTACAACTGTCGTGGAAGTCGGAATTGACGTGCCCAACGCCACGGTGATTATGATTGAGAATGCAGAACGGTTCGGCCTGGCCCAGCTCCATCAGCTTCGTGGCCGGGTGGGAAGAGGGGCGTATCAGTCCTACTGTATCTTCATGTCCGCTTCCAAATCCGATGAGACAAAGGAGCGCCTTGAGATACTGAATCATTCCAACGACGGATTCTTTATTGCGGAGGAGGACTTAAGGCTGAGAGGCCCCGGCGACCTGTTCGGCATCCGCCAGAGCGGAATCCTGGACTTTAAGCTGGCGGATATTTTTCAGGACGCCAGGTTCTTACAGTATGCTTCTGAGGAAGCAAAAATAATCCTGGATCCGGAGCTCGCCGGTCCGGAATATGCAAAGCTGAAAAGCCATATTGACCGGAAGATCGGGGAGATCATGCTGGAGACGACGCTTTAAAAAATTAAACTGTAACGAATTTCCAGTTTAAAAGATCAGATCCTCCATATACTAACAGCGTAACATGAACAACGGAAGCAGATGTATGATAACCGGCTGCATCGGAAGAAGCGGCGATTACATACGGATGCAGCCGGAGGAAATGTTACAAAAACACAGGACGTAACAGAACAGTTACGAAAATGCAAAAGGAGGAAATTGATCATGGCAAGTCGTTCATCCAACAGAGCAGCAGTGCCTGAGGCAAAGAGCGCTCTGGACAAATTTAAGTACGAAGTGGCCAACGAGCTGGGGGTACCGTTAACAGACGGTTACAACGGCGACCTTACTTCCAAGCAGAACGGATCTGTAGGCGGATATATGGTCAAGAAGATGATCGAAGAGCAGGAAAAGCAGATGTCAGGCAGATAACACACTGCATTTTCAGCACAGAACGTCTGATAAAACAGGCATTCTGAAAACAAAGAGAAAAGCGTCCGGGATTGACCTGGGCGCTTTTTTCTGCTAATATTTTATCATCAGCGCGCCCTGGAAAGCCCGGACTGCCGTGCACAGCAGCAGATCCGCATCGCAAATACACAACGGCTTTTGCAGCGCGTCAGCACAGAAATGGGGTGTCATATATGAGAGTGATCGCCGGAAGCGCGAAAAGCCTCAGACTGAAAACACTGGACGGCATGGATACCAGACCGACGACAGACCGGATCAAGGAGACGCTGTTTAATATCATCAGCCCGTCCATCTATGACTGTATTTTCCTCGACCTGTTCAGCGGAAGCGGGGGAATCGGGATCGAAGCCTTAAGCCGCGGTGCGAAGGAAGCGGTATTTGTCGAGAATAATCCGAAGGCCATGGCCTGTATAAAGGACAACCTGAAGTTTACGCGTCTGGAGCACAGGGCGCTCACTATGACGACGGATGTCCTCGACGCACTTTACCGTCTGGAAGGCGAGAAAGTATTCGATATTATTTTCATGGATCCGCCGTATGACCGCGGTCTTGAAGAGAAGGTCCTCAGATACCTGTCCGGCTCCGGACTGGTTTATGAAGATACTGTGATTATCGTAGAGGCGTCGAGAGAGACGGACTTCTCTTATGCGGAAGATCTGGGCTTCGACGTGATACGCGAGAAAATATATAAAACAAATAAGCACGTGTTCCTTGCGGGGGCAGGAAAGGAAGAGATATGTTAAGAGCAGTATACCCGGGCAGCTTTGATCCGGTTACATATGGACACATAGATATTATCCGCAGATCCTGTACAATTGTGGATGAACTGATTGTCGGAGTACTCTGCAATAAAGCGAAAATGCCGTTGTTTTCTGTAGAAGAACGTGTTAGAATGTTAGAGGAAGTGACAAAGGATCTGGGAAATGTCAGAATCGTTCCGTTTGACGGCCTTCTCGTGGACTTTGCGTCCAGGATGGAGGCAGGACTTGTCATCAGGGGCCTGAGGGCGATAACGGACTTCGAATATGAGCTCCAGATGTCGCAGACCAATCATAAACTGGCACCGAATGTGGAGACCATGTTTCTGACGACCAGTATTGAATATTCTTACTTAAGTTCTACCACGGTAAAGGAAATTGCTGCTTTTGGGGGAGATTTGTCACAGTTTGTGCCGGAAGCAGTTGCCGCGGAGCTTAAGAAAAAGATGAATACCAAAGGAGAGTGTAACAAATGAGCAGCCGTATCGAGCAGATTATCGAAGAAATCGAAGAGTACATTGACCGCGACTGTAAGTTCCAGCCGCTGTCTACTACGAAGATCATTGTAAATAAGGAGCATCTTGACGAGCTCTTGAGAGAGCTTCGTATGAAAACTCCGGACGAGATCAAGCGCTACCAGAAAATCATCGCCAACCGCGACGCAATCCTTGCAGACGCTCAGGCGAAGGCGAACGCTCTGATCGAGGAAGCACAGGTGCAGACGACTGAGCTTGTCAGCGAGCACGAGATCATGCAGCAGGCTTACGCCCAGGCAAACGAGATCGTGACACAGGCTACGGCGCAGGCTCAGGAGATTATAGACAATGCGACAAGAGACGCCAATGAGATCCGCATCGGCGCGATCCAGTACACGGACGATCTGCTGGCCAATGCAGAGAGCATCATCGGGCATACTCTTGACAGCTACACCACAAAATATGCCGGACTGATCAACTCCCTCCAGGAGTGCTACGACACAGTCCGCTCCAACCGTGCAGAGCTCAACATTCCGGAGGAAGACGACGGATACGGGGCTTCCGACGGAACGGTTTAAAACAGTCTGATTCTAAAACAATCTGATATAGAGAAAGCCCAGGAAACTGGCTGCCAGTGCGGCGGCCAGTTTTTGTATTGTATAGGGAACAATGGACAGCCCGGTGCCCTGGATCATGCATTTCGTCTGTGCCACGGAACAGAACCCGCCGAAAGAAGCAAGCCCCAGGATCAGTGGATAGCAGACCCTAATGTCAGGGATCGTGCGGGAGAGCATAAGGATTCCGTTCGTCATCTCCAGGGAGGGGGCCAGAGCGGAAAGCAGCGCAGAGTCTCCGGGAAACGCCTCAAAAAGCGCGATCAGTATGGAGAAAAAAATAATATAACCGCCCACTTTTACAATTGCCTCAAACCCGTTCATCATACAGTTGTCAAACAGGGAGGAAGCAGTGAGCCGTTTCTGGGAACCCGTACCGCCCTGACGCACATCATGAGGCCCCTCGGTTTGTTCGTATGGTTCCGGGAAACGGCGCTGTCCATGCAGATAGATCCGACGGAACAGAAAACTTAAGAGAACAGGTACTGTAAGTAAAATCACCAGTGTGGGCGCCATCAGCCTCTCGTTTCCAAGCGTCTTCCAGACAATAAAGTTCATAATAAAAATCGGGCTTGTATTGTTGCAGAAAGAGAGAAGATAGGCGCTTTCCCGTGGAGTAATCTGATGGCTGCGCACCAGATCTGCCGTCACTTTAGCTCCCATGGGATAGCCGCACAGGAAACCTGCGAGAATGGCAAAGGAGCCGTTTCTCGACGAGGCAAACACGGCTCCCACCGGCCTGCCGAGGATTTGTGCGATAATGGAAAGTCCGCCTGTTTCCAGGAGAAGGCTGGCGATCAGCATAAAGGGAAAAAGGGTAGGAACTATAATCTGAAACCAGAGAAGAAGACCGTCCTCCGCACCCTGAAACACCGCCTTCGGAGAAAAAAGCATGGCAGCGAACAAAAGGACGCAGACCAGTCCAGATGAGAAGTGCGATGGAATCTTTTTCATGGTGTCCCCTCCTTATCGCTGACCCATTACGATTGAGCAGTGCAGAATCCCCAAGTGCAGCATGTTCTGCTTTAGAATACTCCTGTTCAGATATATGCCGGAAAAAAGTTCTTTATGAAAATCAAAATCATAGATTAAAAGAAAAGGTGAAAAGAAAAAGGAGTCTCACTTGAAAGAACAAAAAGAGCCGGGCAGATCAGGCAGACGGAAATATCTGAATCAATTCAAATACAGGGCCGTACTTCTTTTCCTTCTGGCACTTGCGGTCTCGGTCTGGACCGGAAGGCTGGTCTACTTAAGCGAAGCCTCGAGGCTGAATGATAATGTGACCGCATCAGACCAGTTCCGGAGTCAGCCGGTGAACTCTGAGATACTGGAACAGCTCAGAGAAGTAGAAAGTCCGGGAGAGGCGCTGGGGATCTACTGGCTGGAGACCGGATTCGGAAAAGAACAAAACAGGCTTTCCCTCCCCGAGATGGAGGAAAAGAGGAAACGCTGGGAGAGGGCGGAAGGATGGAAGGGCTACTTAAACGCCTGCCAGGCGGTCTGGGACGATGCAGTCTATTTCCCGATCCCTGAGGCAGAGGAGGGGAGCAGACTTACCGTGACCTTTGAAAATTCCTGGATGTTTTCCAGAAGCTATAAAGGTGAACGGGGGCATGAGGGGACGGATATCATGCCATCGGTCAATGAGCGCGGCCTCTTTCCCGTAGTCAGCATGACGGATGGAATCATCCGGAATATCGGCTGGCTCGAACTGGGCGGCTGGCGCATCGGGATCGAAGCGCCCCGGGGCGCCTACATCTATTACGCTCATCTGGATTCCTATGCGGATATCGAGGAGGGGGATGAAGTGAAAGCAGGAGATTTCCTGGGATTTATGGGGGACAGCGGATACGGGACAGAGGAGGGGACGAGGGGCAAATTCCCTGTTCATCTGCATCTCGGTATCTACCTCTACGATGAAGAACAGGAGATCAGTGTCAATCCATATCCCGTGCTGAAATACGTGGAGGAGCGGAGAGTACAGTGGAGGAAGTCAGCTATTTAGTTCAATAACTCCCGAATTCAAAACGTCCGAAAACAGGGTTGATTTCTGAAATGTATTCTGCGGGGATGGAGGACAGCTCAGGGCTTCGCTCCAGGGGATAAGTGAAACTACAAAGTACCGGATACGGATTAAAGACAAGGACAGCCGGGGCTTAACTCGCTGACGCTCAGACAAGCGCCCCGCCTGCCCTAACATCCGTATCCGGTACTTTAAGTTTCACTAATCCCCTTCCGAAGGCGCCCCTCGCCATCCTCCCTCCCCGCAGAATCTTTGTCGAAATAGGGCTGTTTTCTGAGCTTTCCAAGCCGGAAGTTAATGAATATATAGCTGCTACAAGAAACAGGCGCGGCCGGAAG
>JAHZHF010000200.1 GCA_019420405.1 Clostridiales bacterium | reverse complement strand
TGCCTTTAATCCGTATCCGGTACTTTGTAGTTTCCCTTATTCCCTGGAGCGAAGCACGGAGCCATCCTCCATCCCCGCAGAATACGTTTGAGAATCATCCCTGTTTTCGGACGTTTTTCATGCGGGAGTTATTGAACTAAATAGCTGAACTGTTACTGCTAAATTTCTGGCCACAGGATTTTTCTTGCTATATAGGTTTCACTGTGCTATTATTTGTATAACACTCTGCAGAAAGGATGACTACCATGCTGATAGAAGTTGATTTTGACAGTGATGAGGCGATATACGTCCAGTTATGTAATCAGATTATTCTCGGGATCGCGACGTCGGTGATCCACGAGGGGGATTCGCTCCCGTCTGTGCGGCAGCTCGCGAATACGATCGGAGTGAATATGCACACGGTGAATAAGGCGTACAGTGTTCTAAAGCAGGAGGGATACATCAGTCTGGATAAAAGGCGGGGCGCGGTGATCGCTCTTGACATTGATAAGATAGAGCAGATGGAAGAGATGCGGCGTGAGCTCCGGATCGTACTTGCAAGAGGATGCTGTAAAAATATTTCCCGAGGCGAGGTACATGAGCTGGTGGATGAAATCTTTGACGAGTACGGCAGATATATGGAGAGGGAAGAATAATCAGGAGGATTTTATGCAGATATCATATACAGAACAGGCGGAAAACGCCATAAAATATGCCTCTAAGAAGGCGAGGGAGATGGGGCACCCGTATATTGGGACGGAGCATCTCCTGCTCGGACTGGGGACAGAGTTTTCCGGAGTGGCGGGACAGATCCTGGCACAGAATAAGGTGGAAGAGGGGAATATCCTCAGACTTATGGATGAACTCATTTCTCCACGGGAGGGAGCTTTTCAGAGGCGGAAGCCGGAGGAGAGCCCGAGGTTTAAACATATCTTGGAAAACAGCGCGCAGGAGGCCCGCAGGCTTCATATGTCCAAAGTGGGATCGGAGCATCTTCTTTTATCGATTATCCGGGATACCGACTGTGTGGCAGCCAGGATTCTGATCACGCTGAATATCAATCTTCAGAAGATATTCCAGGATATTATGAGCGCCGTGGGCGTGGATCCGAAGGAATATCAGGAGATGATCCAGGATGATTCCCGTTCAGGCGGCTCCATGATGGAGCAGTATTGTACGGATATGACGGAGAGGGCTGAGGAAGGGAAGCTTGATCCGGTTGTGGGACGGGAGGAAGAGATGCGCCGGCTGATGCAGATCTTAAGCCGTCGGACGAAGAATAACCCCTGCCTTGTGGGAGAACCCGGCGTGGGGAAAACGGCAGTGGTCGAAGGACTGGCACAGCGGATTGCCGCAGGCGTGGTGCCGGAAAAGATGAAGGGAAAACGGATCTATACGCTGGATCTTCCGGGGATGATCGCGGGATCGAAATACAGGGGAGAGTTTGAAGAGCGGATGAAAGGGCTGATCTCTGAGGTGGAGGCCAGCGGCGACGTGATTCTGTTCCTGGATGAGATTCATACCATGATCGGCGCGGGCGGCGCGGAAGGCGCGATTGACGCCTCCAGTATCTTAAAGCCGTCTCTGGCCAGAGGAGAGCTTCAGCTCATCGGAGCGACGACGATCGCGGAGTACCGGAAATACATTGAGAAAGATGCGGCGCTGGAGCGGCGTTTTCAGCCGGTGTCCGTTGAGGAACCGACGAAGGAACAGTGCCTGGAGATTCTGGGCGGGTTGAAAGAAAAGTATGAAACGCATCACAGAGTTACGATAGCAGGAGATGCGCTTGAGGCGGCTGTTCACATGTCGCAGAGATATATTACTGACAGGAATCTTCCGGATAAGGCGATCGACGTGATGGACGAAGCGTGCTCCAAGGTGAGTCTGAGAGGATACCGGGTTCCGGAGCAGCTCTCGGCGCTGGAAGAGACGGTAAAAGAGCTGGACAGACAGAAGGAGGAGTGCATCCGCCGGGGAGATTTTACTGAGGCGTCTATGATCCAGAAAGAGCAGGAGGCAGCGCAGGAGAAACTGGATGCTGTGAAGAAGCGGTTCCAGAAAAGGACCGCGTCAGTGCATCCGGCGGTGACCGCGGATGATATTGCGGAAGTTGTCTCGGCGTGGACGAAAGTTCCGGTTCAGAAGCTTGGCGAGAGTGATGCCGAGCGTTTGAAAAAGCTGGAATCTGTCCTGCATAAACGGGTGATCGGACAGGAAGAGGCGGTCAGCGCTGTGGCGAGAGCCGTAAAGAGAGGCCGGGTAGGGCTGAAAGACCCGAAGCGGCCCATCGGTTCATTTCTGTTCCTGGGGCCTACGGGCGTCGGGAAGACGGAGCTGTCCAAGGCGTTGGCAGAGGCGCTGTTTGGAAGCGAGGAATCCATGATTCGCGTAGACATGTCTGAATATATGGAAAAACATTCTGTTGCGAAGATGATCGGTTCCCCTCCGGGATATATAGGGCACGAGGAGGGCGGACAGCTCAGTGATCAGGTGAGAACCCATCCCTATTCTGTCGTTCTTTTCGACGAGATAGAGAAAGCCCATCCTGACGTATTCAATATCCTGCTGCAGGTGCTCGATGACGGACACATTACAGATTCCCAGGGACGGAAGGTGGACTTTTCCAATACTGTGATCATCATGACGTCAAATGCCGGGGCGAAGGCTATCGTAGATCCGAAAAAGCTGGGGTTTGCGGCCAAGGAAGATCCGGCAGGGGACTATAAACGGATGAAGCAGAACGTGATGGACGAAGTGAAGCTGATCTTCCGGCCGGAATTTTTGAACCGTATCGATGAAATCATCGTATTCCATGCTCTTGATAAGAGCCATATGAAGCGGATCGTGACGCTGATGTGCCATGAGTTCACGAAGAGACTTGCGGATCAGATGAATATCCGGTTAAGTCTCAGAGAGTCGGCTAAGAGCCTGATCGTGGAGAAGGGGACGGATGCGAAATACGGCGCGCGTCCTCTGCGCAGGGCGCTGCAGACAGAGTTGGAGGATAAGATGGCCGAGGCGATCTTAAACGGGGAAATAAAGGCAGGAGATGCCGTGGAAGCAGGTGCGGCGAAAAAAGAGATCCGGTTCTTTGTGAAGGAGAGTTAGAATCTGTTCACAAAGGTTTCGCTAGAAAAAAGCAGTGTTTTATATTATAATATCCGTAGCAGAAAAGCGCGGCTCCGGCGGCAGGCCGGGGAGCGTTTCTGAAATACAAAGCGGTTCGGCCCGCCTCTTCCCTGATGGCTGAACCGTTACTTAAATACTTAGGAGGACAGAAGAAATGGCAGCAGTGAAGGAATTATTGCGTGCGGAAAATGATGGTACTCTCAGTTTCGGAGATTACACACTCACGGCAAAGACGAAGAAGGACAATTACGAATTTGAGGGTGATCTCTACAAGGTTAAGACATTTTCGGGGATTACGAAGCTTGAGAGAAACGGGATGTTCGTTTATGAATCCGTCCCGGGAAGCGCAGTGGAGAACTTCAAGGAGACAGACGCGGAGGTAACGTTTACCGTTTCAGCACAGGGGGATGTTCAGTTCACTCTTGAGCTCGAGCCGGAGAGTGAATACGAGGTGTTCATCGACGGAGCTTCTGCAGGGAAGATGGGAACGAACTTAAGCGGAAAGCTCAGTGTCAGCGTAGAGCTTGGCGCAGGTCAGGACGCACAGATTAAAGTCGTAAAATGCTGATAAAGATGTTACTGGTGCGCATGTGAGCGGGGGTTGTGAATAGTAACGATGAGATAGAGCTGGCGGGCAGGTCCGGCTGCGGCGGGGTGGATGTGGAATCCACCCTGTTTTTGCGCCGGCGCGGCAAATTCTGAAATGCGCCGGGCTCTAAAGAAAATATTCCGGGGAGGACGGGAGATGGCAAAAGGGAAGAAGACAGTCTATTTCTGCCAGAACTGCGGGCATGAGGAGTCGAAGTGGCTCGGTCAGTGCCCGATGTGTAAGGAATGGAATACATTTGTTGAAGAGAAGATAGACAGCGGCGTGACAAAGGGGACGACTGCGGGGGCCCGTGCGGTCAGGGAATCCGTGCGGGATGCCAGGATCGTGCGCCTCAATGATGTGACAGCGGATGATGATACGAGAGTGACGACGGGAATCCGCGAACTTGACCGGGTGCTGGGCGGCGGGATTGTCCCCGGTTCACTTGTGCTGGTAGGCGGCGATCCGGGAATCGGAAAATCCACGCTTCTTCTGCAGGTGTGCCAGAGACTGGCAGGGGAGAAGAAAGTGCTGTACATTTCCGGAGAGGAGTCGCAGGCTCAGATTAAGTTGAGAGCGAACCGGATGGGCGCGTTTGCCCAGGGGCTTTATCTGCTGTGTGAGACGAATCTGGAGATCATCCGTGGTGTGATTGAAAAGGAACGGCCGGAGCTGGTGATCATTGACTCGATCCAGACGATGTACAGCGAGGATGTCTCCTCCGCACCCGGAAGTGTGTCTCAGGTCAGGGAATCCACCAATGTTTTCATGCAGCTCGCGAAGGGACTGTGTATCCCCATATTTATCGTGGGGCATGTGACAAAGGAGGGAACCGTGGCCGGTCCGAGAGTGCTGGAGCATATGGTGGATACGGTGCTGTATTTTGAAGGAGACCGCCATGCTTCCTACCGGATCTTAAGAGCAGTGAAAAACCGTTTCGGCTCAACCAACGAGATCGGAGTGTTTGAGATGAGGCAGACGGGACTTGAGGAAGTGGAAAATCCCTCGGAATATATGCTGAGTGGCCGCCCGGAGCAGGCATCCGGATCTGTAGTGGCCTGTTCCATGGAGGGAACAAGGCCGATTCTGATTGAAATCCAGGCGCTGGTCTGCCACAGCAATTTCGGGATGCCGAGGCGAACTGCGGCGGGAACGGATTACAACCGGGTGAACCTGCTTATGGCTGTTCTGGAGAAAAGGCTGGGCATGGCCCTTGGCAGTTCGGACGCGTATGTCAATATCGCGGGAGGAATTAAGATGAATGAGCCCGCCATTGACCTGGGGATCGTGATGGCCCTCGTATCCAGCTACCGGAACCGTCCGGTGGATGAGAAGACGATTGTATTCGGCGAAGTGGGATTAAGCGGCGAAGTCCGGGCGGTCAATATGCCGGAACAGCGCGTAGCCGAGGCAAAAAAACTGGGATTTGAGACATGCATTCTTCCGGAGGTATGTCTGAAAATGGTAAAGGGGATCAAAGGAATCCGCCTGGTCGGAGTGAAGACTGTAGCAGATGCGGTAAACACGATATAGAAAAGAAATCAGGGGGAACACAGAGAGAAGGAGGACAAAAGCAATGGAACCATATATTAAAACAGCGAAATATTATGAAACAGACCAGATGGGGGTTATCCATCATTCCAATTATATCCGGTGGATGGAAGAAGCGCGTGTGGATATCTTAAACCAGCTTGGATACCCGTACCGCAGATTTGAGGAGATGGGTTATATCAGTCCGGTGCTTCACGCGGAGTGCGAGTACAAGAAGAGCGTGAAGTTTGACGATGAGGTGAAGATTGTTGTCAGCATTCAGGACTTTGGCAGGGTGAAATTTACGCTTCGGTATGATATCTATAATATGTCCGAAGGGGGCGGGCTGAGCGCTTATGGGACGACGACACATTGTTTTCTGAAAAAGGACGGAAGACCCGTATTGATTGACAAAGAAATGAAAGAGTTTGCAGAAACAATGAAGCAGATTCAGGTAGAGAAGTGAAAGTTCAGCTATAAAGTTCACTAACGTCCTTTTGAAAAACATCCGAAAACAGGGATTTTG
>JAHZHF010000020.1 GCA_019420405.1 Clostridiales bacterium | reverse complement strand
AGAGCACCTGACTCTTAATCAGGGTGTCCAGGGTTCGAGCCCCTGATCGCGCACTTAGAAATCGCTGTTTTTGCGGACATTGCGAGCCGCGGGGACGGCGGTTTTTTTGCGTGCAGCAATTGAACAACGCACAGGAAGAGCAGGAAACAGACGAGGAATGCTTGCATTTCAGAGAATGTTTCCTGCTCTTCCTGTATGTGGCGAAAGCCACGACCGAGATGGAGCGGAGCGGAATCGAGGTGCGTTGCGCGGTTTTCGTGTTTGCGTGTTCCTCATTTTTTCGTAAATGTCAGGAATGTTTTACGGAAAAGTCTGGATAGAAACCTCTCAGTGCATTCATGATCAGCTTAAATGTAAGTCCGGCCATATGCTGGGGACTTA
Source organism: Clostridiales bacterium (assembly GCA_019420405.1). Lineage (GTDB taxonomy): Bacteria > Bacillota > Clostridia > Lachnospirales > Lachnospiraceae > Mediterraneibacter. The sequence continues at coordinate 21,633 of JAHZHF010000020.1, read as the reverse complement.
CGGAAGATCCTTCTGACAGCCAGGCCTTGACCAGGCCGATACAGCCGGAGAGACAGAAGGCGTAGTAGTATGTCAGATCATCCATTTTCTCCGGGAATGTTTCCTTCAGGGCGTTCAGACTGTGCTCGGAGAGGATATTCTCAATCCGGTGCAGAAAAGAGATGTCACCGTTGGGGCCCAGGAGGGCGGCGCAGATATCCCGGTTTTCCGCCAGGATGGAAAAAATATCCTCGATGAACGGAAAGCTGTCTTCGTTGAACGGACTTACCGGATGGGTATGGATCAGATCTTCGATGTCTCCGGTCAGTTCGTTTTCAATCTTTTCCATCATGTCATAGATATCCGCATAGTGCAGATAGAAAGTGGAGCGGTTGATGTCCACTTTTTCTACGAGTTCTTTGACCGTGATCTCTTTTATACTCTTTTCTTTCAGAAGCTCGGCCAGTCCCTGACGGAGCTGTGCTCTTGTCTTGCGAACCCGCCGGTCCATATTTTTTGACATGAAACATTTCCTCCTTTAAAAATAATAGACACCACACCGTTTGCTTATCCATTAACAGACAGAGCAGCGTTACATTAATGGTTGTATCTTTTTTATGAATTTACTATAATTCATGATGTTAAAAAAATCAACACAATATCTATTAATGGAGCTGATGTTGCAAAAAGAAAGGGGACAGGAGACAATGCTGAGGCAGGAATGGCACAGGCTGTTCAAAAATAAGATTTTACTGATCGTTACAGTCGCGGTCATCGCGATCCCGACAATCTATACTACACTTTTCCTTGGATCCATGTGGGACCCATACGGGAATATCGATAAACTTCCGGTGGCGGTCATCAACCATGACGTGCCGGTCATCTATGAAGATCAGAAGCTGGATATCGGCGGAACGTTGATGGAGGAACTGAAAAACAACGATTCGCTGGATTTTCAGTTTCCGTCAGAGACAGAGGCGCAGAAGGGACTTGAGGACGGCACGTACTATATGGTTATCACCATACCGGAAGAATTTTCGGCCCATGCCTCATCGCTGACAGACGCGCATCCGGAGAAGATGACGCTGGCTTATGAAACGAATCCGGGGACGAACTACATCGCGTCCAAGATGAGTGAGACAGCGATGAAGGAACTGGAGAGCTCAGTACGGGAAGAGGTTACAAAAACGTATACAGAAGTTCTGTTCGACAAGCTTGCGGAAGTGGGTGACGGAATGCAGGAAGCGGCGGATGGTTCGGGTGAACTGAAAACCGGAACGGATCAGCTGGCCGACGGAAATCAGACGATTACCGACAATCTGCAGGTCCTTTCAGACAGTGCCTTAGTATTTGCGGACGGAAGCCGGGAACTGGAAGTGGGGATTGGCCAGTATACAGACGGAGCCAGTGTGGTTGCGGCAGGGACAGAAGCGCTGCAAAGTGGTGTAAATGCACTGGACAGTGGGGTGAACGATGCGCAGAAAGGCAGTTCTGATCTGGCAGCTGGCGCGGTGGAAGTGGATGATAACATGACTACGCTTAATGCCGGACTGTCCGAACTGAATGCGGCGGCCTCGGCCCTTCCAGATGCGGCGGATGCACTGAATGACGGCGCGGCTTCATTAAGTGATGGCGCGCAACAGCTCGCAGACGGGATTGCATCTCTGTCTGCAGGGGCGGCCGGTCTGAAGGATGGTGCAGATGCGCTTAGTTCCGGTCTGCAGTCTGCTGCTTCCAGTTCTCAGTCGTTGCGCGACGGGGCGGCCGGAATCAGTCAGGCACTGTCGACACTCGCCGGAGAGGAAGGCGTGCCGGAGGAAGTGAGGGCACAGATCGCAGCAGTTCAGCAGCAGGCGGATACATTTTCCGCAAGCGTTTCCGCCTACACATACGGTGTCGATGAAGCGGCGGACGGGAGCGTGCAGATTGCATCGGAGATCCCGGATCTTCAAAACGGTATTTCCACAGTACAGGGTGGTGCAGATTCCCTTAAGAATGGGATCGGGCAGCTTCAGACGGGCACTTCTGCACTGGCGGAACAGGCGCCGGCGCTGGCGGGTGGAATTTCCACTGCTGCATCAGGGGCAGATCAGCTTCAGAAGCAGGGAACAACGGTGCTCCGGAAAGGAGCTGCAGATCTGGACAGCGGTCTGGGAGAACTGGCACAGGGAAGCGCGAAGCTGAAAGATGGAACGGATACGCTTGTCTCCGGAACCGGACAGCTTACCTCGAACAGCAAAGCGTTGACGGAGGGCGCGGCAAAACTAACAGACGGAGCCGGTCAGATTAGCAGCGGCGCGGGACAACTCTCTGACGGCAGCGGCAAACTGGGCGATGGGATCAGGCAGGTTTCGGAAGGCGCGGAGACGTTGTCAAAGGAACTGGGAAGCGGCGCGGAGCAGATCCGGGAAACGAATACATCGGATCAGGCGGTGGATATGTTTGCCGCACCGATAGATGCGGAAGAGACACAGATTACGGAGGTGGCCAACAACGGCCATGCCATGGCGCCGTATATGATGTCCGTAGGCTTGTGGGTCGGCTGTATCGCGTTCAGTCTGATGTATCCGCTGACCAGTTATGCCGGGCAGATGAAATCCGGTTTCCGCTGGTGGATCAGCAAGGCGTCCGTGCTCTATCTGACGGCAATGCTCCAGGCGGTAATTATGATCGGTGCACTGCATGTATTTGATGGTTTTACACCTGTGGAAATGGGAAAGACAGTCCTTACAGCGTGCGCGGCGTCCCTTGCATTCATGTCGGTGATGTACTTCTTCACCAGCCTGCTGGGGCGTGTTGGAAGCTTCCTGATGCTGATCTTCATGGTGATCCAGCTGGCAGGTTCCGTGGGTACATACCCCTATGAACTATCCGGATCATTTGTGCCGTATCTTCACGACTGGGTACCGTTTACCTATACGGTGAAAGCGTTCCGCAGCACCATAAGCGGCGGGGGGAGTATCCGGGGCTGCCTCGTGTTCCTGCTGCTCTTGTTCCTCGTATTTACAGGACTTACGATCCTGGAGTTCACTGTGCGGGCACGGAAAATGCGGGAAAGGAAGAACACCTGGATGGTATGGCTGGAAGAGCACGGACTGGCATAATGGATGAAGTTTCGACAGGAACTGTGCTGGATGGATTTCTGATTTGAGTTATATAAATCTGGACACGCCGGCGATTGATCAGTATACTTAGATTACGAAGAATCGAAGTGACAGCGGAAAGGAAGCAGTACAGTCATGGAAAAACAGCCGTTTCTATTTGCAGTCAGCGGTGTGAAAAATTCCGGAAAGACGACACTGATTACGAAATTGATTCCAATCTTTGTAAAGTATGGATTAAAAGTGGCGTCAGTCAAACATGACGGGCATGATTTTGACGCGGACGTGCCCGGAACGGATTCATACAGGCATATGAAGGCAGGCGCCTACGGGACGGCTGTCTTTTCAGCGTCTAAATACATGGTGGTAAAAAAGCAGGAACATACGACAGAGGAGCAGCTCGTCCGCCTGTTCCCGGAGGCGGATCTGATTCTGCTGGAAGGGTTTAAGAAAAGCCCGTATCCGAAGATTGAAATCGTTCGGAAAGGGAATTCGGAAGCCCCGGTCTGTACAGACGAAAGTCTGACCGCAGTGGCAGCGGACTTTCCGTTTGCCGGAGCGGGAGGCGTGCCGGCTGATAACGAGGCGGCTGATAACGAAGCCGCTGATGATGAAGCGGGCAGCAGAGAGATGGATGGCACCGGGAAAATCCGGGTGCTTGATCTGAATCATGTGGAGGAAATTGCGGAGCATATTCTGGACGTCTGGTTTATACGGACAAAGCTGGCGATGGCGGTGCTGGCGGGCGGAATGAGCCGCCGGATGGGGTGTGATAAGGCGGACCTTCTCTGCGGGGAAAAGACCTTTTTGCAGATCCAGATTGAAAAGGGGAAAAGGCTTGGGATTGAAGAAATTCTCGTATCAGGATACCGGGGGAGCAAGTGCGTGGTACCGGTGATCCGGGACAGGTATCCGGACAGAGGGCCCCTGGGCGGCCTGGAGGCGACGCTGCGTGAAGTGAAGAAGGAGTTCTGCCTTGTCATGACAGTAGATGTCCCTATGGTGACGGAAGAACTGCTGCAGCAGCTGGTGAGAGTTTTTCGTCATGAGCTGATGAATTCAGATGAAGCGAAAACAACATCTGGGGCAGGGCTGGGCGCTGACGGAGGAACGAGCCGGATTATGATCGTGGAACACGGAGAACGCCAGGAACCCCTGCTTGGTATCTACAGTACGGATCTGGCCGACCGGATGGAGCAGGAACTCCGGGAGGGGAAAGGATCGATGTTTCACTTCCTGGAGACGCAGGGGTATGATGTTTACAAAAGCCGGGAACCGGAGGAGATATTTGAAAACATCAATACCCCTGAGAGTTATCGGAGAATCCATAATTATAGAACTCTGGACATGCCGGCGGAAACATGCGATAATGGGGCTGCTGTGATGAGCGGTACAGTGTGGAAGAGAAGAAATACGTTTTAATGAAACACATTACGGAGGTGACGGGATGAGATATTACTGTGGAATTGACGGAGGCGGCACGAAAACCGCGGTGCTTCTGACTGATGAGGCGGGGCATGAACTCGCGTCTTCGCAGACAACGGGGAGTTCCTGGATCGCTCTCGGCGAAAAAGGCGTGGCAGACCTGTACGAGGCGGAGATTGATAAATGTTTAAAACAGGCAGGGGGACAGAGAAGTGAACTGGCAGGGATTGCGGCCGGAGTGCCCTGTTTTGGAGAGAACCTGCAGGCGGATGAGACGATCAAAACACTTATGACGGAACGGTTTGGCGAGGTCCCGGTGTATCTGTGTAATGATGCGGAAGTGGGCTGGGCCGGATCGCTGGGATTAAAGCCGGGTATCAATATTGTAGCTGGTACGGGAAGTATCGCCTACGGCCAGAACAGCCGGGGAGAAAGTGTGAGATGCGGCGGCTGGTCCACCCATTTCGGAGACGAGGGTTCCTGCTACTGGCTGGGGCGAAAAGCAGTAGAACTGTTTGCAAAAGAGATGGACGGCAGAGCGGAGAAAGGCGCGCTTTACGAGATTATAATGGATGAGTTCAAGCCGGAGCGCCCGGAGGACTTTGTGAACATGGCAGAAATAGAATATTCACATGACAGAAGCCGTGTGGCCAGCCTGCAGAAATATCTGCTGATGGCCGCGAAAGCAGGGGATGATTCGGCCAGATCACTTTATCTCGCAGCTGCGGATGAGCTGGGCCTGATGGCGCTGGCTGCGGCAAGACAGATACAGATCCCGGGGGAACAGCTTGGTGTGTCCGTATCAGGAGGAATTCTTCACGCCAGAGAGTTTTTCTTCGAGAGGTTCAATGAGTGGATTGAACGGTTCGGAGGATATTATAAAGAGGCGGAGATGACTCCGGTGCAGGGAGCGGCTCTGCTGGCCCGGCACAAATATGGAGACAGAAGAAGGAACTGATAAATTTGATGAAAAAAGACGCAGTATAAGAAGATAAGACAGAGAAGATCTTACAGGCTGGATTTTTGGCGCCCAGAAGCAGAGGTGCGTTTTCTTGGGATGCCGGGAGAGGACAAAGATGAAGATGAACTGATCAGCTTTCCGAAGGGTCGGTATACCGATACAATGAGAGCAGAAGAAAGGGGAATAAAAATGGACTTTCAAACATATCTGGATACCCGGGGAATCAGTAAATACCGTTTGTCAAAACTAAGCGGCGTTCCCAAAACGACCGTTATGGATATATGCTCCGGGAAAAGCTCTTTGCAGAAATGTTCTGCGGGGACCATCCGACAGCTTGCGAAGGCGCTTCAATGCACGATGGAAGACATCATGGCGTTTGATCAGAAAGAGCCGACCTATGATAAGGAAACTGGGCTTCCCACAAACCGGGAATACCTGGAACGGGGGCTGCCGCCTTATCTGCAGAATTCCATCAGGCAGATGTGCGCTTCCTGGGCGATAGAGGACAGCGGGCAAAAGGATTACCATTGGGATATTGTATGGAGCGAGTTAAACGCAGATATTAACGCCGCAGAATCCGGCCGGGAAATATCTTCGGAACAGGCGTGGTATCTGCGGGAAAAATATTTAAGGATGAAGCGAGGTGAGTAGATTGATCGATTTTACTAACCTTCCAGTGCGCAACAAGACGTATGCGGGAGCAAATGGAAGCAAGATATCCGTGATTTATAAGGGAGAACAATATATGTTGAAATTCCCTGTGGTTCCTTCTAGAAACCGGGAAATGAGCTATACTAATGGCTGTGTATCGGAATATATCGGCTGTCATATTTTTGAAAGTGTCGGGATCCCGGTGCAGGAAACCTTGCTAGGGCTCTATGAAAGGAACGGGAAGAAAAAAGTTGTGGTAGCTTGTAAGGATTTTACTGCAAGCGGTCTGGTGCTTCAGGACTTTGCTTCCTTGAAAAATACGATGATCGACTCCGTCCATAACGGATACGGAACAGAATTAGACGATATTCTGATGACGCTGGAGGAACAAAATGCGATGGACCCGGAGACCCTTAAAGCATGGTTCTGGGATTTGTTTATCGTAGATGCGCTTATCGGAAACTGGGATCGGCACAATGGGAACTGGGGCTTTCTTTATAACAATGAAACAGACAAGATTACCCTTGCGCCGGTCTATGACTGTGGAAGCTGTCTGTTCCCCCAGGCGGACGAGGAAATTATGGAAAAGGTACTGGAAGATCCGGCGGAAAGAGATCTGCGTGTCTTTGAAATTCCTCTTTCCGGGATTAAAATAAACGGACAGAAAATCCGGTATTTTGATTTTCTGTCTTCTCTGCAAAATCAGGACTGCAATAAGGCGCTAAAGAGGATTGTTCCCAAGATAGATATGGAGAAGATTGATAAGATCGTGGATGAAACCCCGTTTCTGTCTGGGCTGCAAATCTCTTTTTATAAGACCATGCTAAAGGAACGCAAAGAAAGGATTTTAGATTTTTCTTATCAGAAACTTTTGCAGCAGGCGCGGATGGAGGTTTTCAAATCTGGAAAACTTTCTGACCGCGTTAAAATTTAGTTTTATCAGCCTGTTTAGGCAGTAACATTTCCGTTAGGAAATGCGCAGGAAGCGGAGCGGACGGTTAGAGTACACTTTCTGAGGAAGGAGACAGCCGGGAGATATGACTTTGGAGGAATCTGTTGGAATATCTTACGGGGCGGAAAGAGGTTGTTAAGCGGTGCGCAGGGATTGTTTGAGCGTCAGCGAGTTGCCCTGCACGCCGCTTTGCTTTTAAACCTCTTTTCGGCCAGTTAGATTATTCCCAGATTCCGGAACGGAATATCGAACGGCTGTATCTCTTTCACAGAATACACGTCACTAAACATCCGCCCCGCTTCCGGTCGTATTTAACAGAAAGTGTTATTGCACTAAATAGCTGTAAATATTCTGTAAATATTTCAACTTTCAGTAGCCCTTTCCCGCAATGCTTGGTAAAATAAGAAAAGAGCCAATTTTGAATTTTTTATTAGGAGGTTACAAACCAATGCGGAGAACAAAGATCGTATGTACTCTCGGCCCGTCTACGGATAAAGGGGATATACTGGAAACTATGGTCAGAGAAGGAATGGATGTTGCCAGGTTTAACTTTTCTCACGGAACCCATCCGGAGCAGAAGGAGCGGCTGGACAAGTTAAAGGAGATCCGGTCCAGACTTGGAAAACATGTGGCTGCGCTTCTTGACACAAAGGGGCCGGAGATCCGTATCCGGACATTTGCGGACGGGAAGGTTGAACTGGAGGAAGGACAGGTATTTACGCTGACTCCGGAAGAGATCGAGGGTACGAAGGATAAAGTATCTGTCACATATGAGAATCTGTACAAGGATGTTCATGTTGGCGGACGTGTCCTGATTGACGACGGACTGATTGAGCTGGAGGTTGTGAGTATCGAAGGCAAGGATGTGAACTGTATTGTGAAAAACGGCGGTACAGTATCCAACAGGAAAGGGATCAACCTTCCGGGCGTTGAAGTCAGCATGCCGTTTATCAGTGAGAAGGACCGGGATGATATTCTCTTTGGTATCCGCGAAGGGTTTGACTTTATTGCAGCGTCCTTTACGAGGACTGCGGAGGACGTGGAAGAGATCCGTACTCTGCTTCGCGAGAATGGCGGGGAGAAGATTAACATTATCGCCAAGATTGAGAATCAGCAGGGGGTAAATAATATTGACAGTATCATTGACGCGGCGGATGGAATTATGATCGCGCGCGGCGACATGGGCGTGGAGATCCCTCTGGAGGATGTTCCGGTTATTCAGAAGGAGATCATTACGAAAGTGTATCATGCGGGGAAACAGGTGATCACAGCTACGCAGATGCTGGATTCCATGATGAAGAATCCGCGTCCGACCAGAGCAGAGACTACGGACGTAGCGAATGCGATTTATCAGGGGACAAGTGCGATCATGCTCTCCGGCGAGACTGCGGCGGGCAAGTATCCGATCGAAGCTCTGCAGACGATGGTGAAGATCGCTGTGCGCACAGAGAGTGATATCCCCTACAGTCAGCATTTCAGTGTCCGCCAGAAGGAGGAGAAGCCGGATATGACGACGGCCATCTCTCACGCCACCTGTATGACAGCGATTGATCTCGATGCGAAGGCGATTATTACAGTGAGCAAATCAGGACATACGGCGAAGATGATCTCCAAGTACAGACCTGGATGTCAGATTGTGGGATGTTCACCGGACGAAATGACATGCCGGAAACTGAATCTTTCCTGGGGCGTGCTGCCGGTTCTCATTAAAGAGGAGTACAGTATGGAGATTCTTTTCCTCCATGCAACAGAGGCTGCTGAACGCATGGGATATGTGAAAGAAGGAGATGTCGTAGTGCTTACAGCGGGAGTTCCGCTTGGGAAGCCGGGAAATACGAACCTGCTTAAGACGACTGTGGTCGGAGAATATTGATTATCAAACATAGAAGTAACAGTTCAGCCCGCGCCATTCGTAAAACCGCACTTCGTGCTTATTGCGGCTGCCGCCGCTGTTTTACTCATAGACGGGCGTGCAGTCCTATGGCTGAACTGTTACTAAATCGTGTAACAGTTCAGCGCGGTTCTTCTTGCATATCAATTTTGCATATCGGTTTTGCGTATCAGTTTTTGCATTTCGCTTTTTCGCTGAGCCAGCCGTCTTGCTGTCACGAACGGAACAGGCGTGAAAGTCCTGAACCAAGCCCTGAACCCGTGGAACCTGAGCCGGATTGTGACTGCTCCTGCGGGGTGAGAACCGCGTCCAGCAGGTAGTGGTACACTTTGTCCATGGCCTCGGTCTGTACGAATTCCGGGGCGTCTTTCGAGCCGCCGTGCATCGTTGCGGACACTTCCATCTGACCGAGCATCATATCGTACTCGGGCGGACGGCCAAGGAATCCGCCGCCGTAAGTTGCCAGAGCCTTGAGATACTGGATATCCCAGTAGGGAACTACAGCCATGGAGAGCACCGGCAGACGGGAGCCGCTGAAAGAAGCGTCGTCGCTTTTCGGCAGGTAGCGAAGGAGCTGGCCGTTGTATTTCTCCAGGATCTCCTTCTGGCAGAACGCTTTTACCGGAGCTTTCTTTTCATGTCCTTTTCCGCATACTACGAGAGTGTCGCCATATCCGCACATGTCGAGATTGACTACACCTGTGATCCGGTTTCTGTCCATGGAGGAAGCGTAGAGGCGGCTTCCGGCCTGCCTGCATTCCTCGGCGTCAAAAAAGGCGAAATGTGCGGAAATCTGTTTATCTTTGAGCTCTCTGGCGAGATCAATCAGGATGCATACAGAAGCTGCGTTATCGTTGGCGCCGCTGCTTCCGGCCACCGCGTCGTAGTGAGCGCAGAAGAGCAGCCCCGGAGCGTCTCCGGCAGAGAACAGATAATTGATGACTCCCTGTGGATTTTTAAAAGAGGAAGGGGCTTCCTGTGTGGTATAAGGAAACCCCTCTTCTTCCAGGATCTTAACCATTGCCTCCCTGCGCGCCGGCAGGTCTTTCTGGGACAGCGCCTCGAGATGGCGCCGGATCTGATCCGTCATAATCTTACTCTCCCTTCCTGCAGGCGGCCAGAGGTACTTTGATCACGATTTTGCGGATCGGGGCCGGAGCGTCGCCTGCCTGAATTGCGGGAACATGAACATCCCATGGGAAGTACATTGCGTAAGTCCCGACAGTCATCGGAATACATCCTTCTGTTATATTTGCGTTATTTTTATAGAACAGGATATCACGGGGGGTATCGAGAAGATCCTCGTCCACCTCGTTCGTTCCATCATCGTCATAGTAGGCTGCCAGTTCCGGGCCGCCTGCCGCGAGAAACTGTACGTCGATGTTTTTGCGGTGGATTTCCGGACGCAGAGCTTCTCTCGGAGATGTGGTGAGATCAAGCACCTGCAGGATCACGGGAACTCCGCCAAGTTCGATGTTGAAGACGCCGGGCTCGTGAGCGGCAAGGTCTGTCTCCTTCAGAAAATGAAGAGCTGCGCTGAGTGCATCGGGAAGCACGGCTGCCTGGTCTTCAAACATGGGATTGTTGACATTTCCGTAGATCATAATATTTCCTCCTTAACTTTGTTTTCGCTAATATGAAGCGTAAAGTACTCCGGAAGCTGTTCCTGGAGCGGTGAGAGAAGCATGAGCATACGCGAGATATGATCAGAGAAGATCTGGCAGGCCTTGTCATTATCCCGTGCGATCAGCGTTTTGGTAAGGTCTGTGAGCTCATAGAGAAATCCTCTCACTACAACGGGGCTGCTTTTAGCTGCCAGATACAGAAGCCTTCTCAGATCGGCGTCCGTATTGTGTACTGCTTCCCAAACCAGATCCATATCTCCGGCCAGGAGATACAGAGTCCGGTAATATTCCATAAAAAGCTGCGAGCACCGGGAATAGTCCTCCTGGCGCAGACAGGTCTCGAGCTGGCTCAAAGGCAGGTAAAGGGAAAGAAGCTGCTCTTCCGACGCCTTTCGTATATGAATAGAATGTATCATGGATATCCCGAGCTGCCGGTGTGTCCACACTGCATGTTCGATGCTGGGGCGGTCAAGGCGTGCGACAAAGGCGCCGCGTCTCGGGTAGATATCGGCCAGGTGTTCCCTGGAAAGACGCAGTATCGTATCGTGGACGGGAGTGCGGCTGACCTCAAGTAGTTCGGCAAGCTCAGCTTCGTTCATTTTCTGCCCGGGGGACAGAAGCAGCACCAGGATACAGTATTTAATTACGCGATAAACATACTGGCGTGCGTCTTCGGAACTTTCCCGCGCCAGCGTTTTGATGTCCTGAATCTGTATACCGGATATTGATGACATAATGAAACCTTCTTTATTATTAATAATAGTATTCCTGTAATGTTCCTCATTATAGCATATCGCACAAGAAGCGCCTGTATAAAAAGAAGTACAAACAGAGTGCCGCAAACGATCGGTGCTTTTTGCACAGCGAAAACCGGACTGAACTTGTATGCAATTGCTTAAAACGATACACTACATAACCATCATAACATTTTTTATAAAAAAATCAACCAAAAAAATAAGTAAAAATAAGACTAAAAACAGAAAAAGATAACAAAGAATGTATTGCTTTAAGCTGTGAAATGTGTTATGCTTCTTTTGTCTTTTATATCAGGGACTGTTAACAGTACCCCTTTCAGAAGGCTGAAATGCAATTAAAAGCATTTCTTGTATGCAATATGAGAGGAAGGGAAGAAGCAGTGATGCCGGGGAAATGTGAGGCGGCAGCGAAAGCCGTAAAGGAAAACAACGCATATGACATGCTGAAAAGAGAAATCCTGAGTCTGGCCCTTAAGCCGGGAGAAAAACTCAGTGAAAACGCCCTAGCCGTCCGGCTGAAAAAAGGAAGAGTTCAGATCAGGGAAGCACTTTCCCAGCTCGCGGAGGAAGGATATGTTGTCGTTTATCCGCAGCGGGGGACAGAAGTGACGCTGATCAGTATGCAGAGAATCAGGCAGGCGGTTCACGCGCACATTGTTCTGGAGCAGGGTGTGATTCAGGAACTGTGCGGGGGAAAACTGGACGAGGACCAGTGCAGCCGGCTTGAAGAGGTAGTGAAGAACGGAAGCAGGCTGAAAACGGATGACGATATCACCGGTTTTCTTGCGTCTGAGTGGAGCTTTCACTACCTGCTTTCTCAGTTCGGAGGACACGAACATATCTGGGATGTGTTTCGGACGCTGGACAGCGATATCTTCCGGGTGGACTGGCTTTCTTATCAGACGTTCAACTATTCGTCGTCCTACTCCATGACGGGGATGGAACGGACTCAGGTTGAGTGCCGGATGCTCCTGAATAATATTAGGCGAGGCGACGCCGAGGCGGCCGTGCTGATTTGTGCGAATCATTTTAATACGGTGGCGGGCAATGCTGATTTACTTCGTGGAATCTATCCCCAGTACTTTATGGACTGAAGGTAGAGTCATATCAGACGAAAAGAGGTGGTTTGGAAGTTTCCTGTTTGGTTTTGGAGAAGAGAAAAGGATGAGATGAAAAGCCCGGATTTGGGCAAACAACATTTTATTAAGGAGGAAATACCATGGTTGAATTTATAATTGGTATTATTTTACTGCTTTCATTCTTCGGTCTGGCATACTACTGTATCAAGGGCCACAACCGGATGATCGGATTCCTCGTAATCACGATTGTCTGGACAGTTCTTCCGCTTGTAGGCGCGCTGTTTGCAAGCGACGAGTTTATCGCAGCAAATGAAGTATTACAGTATAGTGACAAGGACAGCCTGATCGCGATCCTGAACAAGATCTATCAGTCAGCTCCCGAGGGATGGGGAACTACACTGGTTAACGTATGTTGGGGTGCATGGTTCGGACGTGTCATGATGGATACAGGTATTGCTTCTACTCTGATCCGTAAGACTGTAGAGCTCGGCGGAGACAAGCCGATCGTTACAATTACACTGCTGAACATCGTTACAGCGCTTATCTTCACCGCTATGACAGGTGCGGGCCCGGTTATCGCTATCGGCGTTATCGTTCTTCCGATCCTTATGTCACTCGGTGTACCGAAAGCAATCGCACTGTTCTCATTCATGGGATCTGTTGCGGCAGGTATCTACCTGAACCCTGTAAACTTTGCTCAGTACCGTGCGTTCTTCATCCAGCCGGATGAGATGCCGGACTTCACACTTGGATGGTATGCATCTCACTGGGGATACGCAGCACTGATCATCATGCTGATTGTTACAACGATCCTGACAGGAATCTTCCTGAAGAGATCCAAAACATCCCGTGCATGGGCAGCTCAGACACGCGGCGCTTCCACACCGCAGAAAGATGCTCCGCTGTACACACTGATCCTCCCGATCGTACCGGTTGTACTGAACATCGCACTTGGATTCTCCGTTATCGGCGGATTCGTTATCGCAGGTTTTGCAGGACTCTTCCTCTGCGGAAGAATGAAAGGCACATTTAAGGAGAACTGCCAGCTTGTTAACAAGCTTTACTACGACGGTGTTGTAGACACAGCTCCGCTGGTAGGCTTCCTTCTTACACTGCCTATGTTCAACACAGTTGCTACATATGCTTCACCGTACTTCACAGTAGTACTTGGAAGTGTTATCCCGACAAGCGAAGCAGTTATCTGTATCGTATTTGCTGTACTTCTGTTCATGGGACTGTTCCGTGGACCGATGACGCTGGTAGGCTGCGGTGCTGCAACACTCGGAGTGCTCTCCAACGTTGCATCCTTCTCCGTACCGTTCCTGTATGCGATCTTCGCGATCCCGACAATTACAGTAAACATCGGAAGCTGTATCACTCAGTCATGGGTTGCATGGGGACTTGCTTATACTAAGGTTGAGTCCAGCGACTTCCTGAAACTGTCTATCCCGAATGCATATGTTACAGGTGTTCTTCAGTATGTGGCAGTATTCATCATGCTGACAGGCCTGGGCGCTGCATGGTATATTTAAGCTGATTTTAAAAACAGACGATTCTCTTTAATCTGAAACAGGAGATATTCCGAAACAGAATTTATGCGGGTGCACAGGCACCCGCATAAATAACCATCCTATCAAAATTCATCTAGCACAATGGAAGGAAAGGAAGAAGAAAATGGAAGAACGTAAACACAGAGCGGTCCGTATGGGAATTGACGTTGGCGGTACCTATACGAAATGTGTTGCCATGGATAATGAGACACATGAGATCATTGGAAAAAATGAAGTAAAGACGACACACGATGACAAAGACGGCGTTGCTGCCGGAGTTGTACAGAGTTTTAAGAACTGCATGCGTGAAAACAATATTTCTCCGGAAGACGTTGTATTCGTAGCGCACTCTACAACCCAGGCTACCAACGCTTTTATTGAAGGCGATGTTGCCAACGTAGGTGTAATCGGTGTTTCCGGAGGCGGACTCGAGGGACTTCTCGCAAAACGCCAGCTCGCTCTTAAAGACATCGTTCTTGACGAGAAAGTCGGACGTATGATCAAAGTATATAACGCGTATATTAAGAAAAAAATGCTCACAGAGGATGTCATCAATCAGAACGTTGATGACCTGCTGAACAAAGGGGCTCAGGTTATCGTTGCTTCCATGGCATTCGGCGTTGATGATATGGGTGAGGAGCAGAAGATTTATGATGTTGCAAGCAAGAAAGGACTTCCGGTAACGATGGCTTCCGACATCACAAAACTTTACGGTCTGACACGCCGTACACGTACAGCAGCGATCAATGCCTCCATCCTTCCGAAGATGATGGCGACAGCAAACGCGACAGAGTCCTCCGTACGTGAAGCCGGAGTAAGCGTACCTCTGATGATCATGAGAGGTGACGGCGGTGTTATGGAGATCAACGAGATGAGAAAACGTCCGATTCTGACTGCTCTGTCAGGTCCGGCTGCTTCCGTTATGGGATCTCTGATGTATCTGCGTGCTTCCAACGCGATCTACTTCGAGGTTGGTGGAACGACGACGAACATCGGTGTTATCAAGAACGGCCGTCCCGGCGTAGACTATGCTCAGATCGGTGGACACGATACATATATCAGCTCCCTCGATGTGCGTATCCTCGGATGTGCAGGTGGTTCCATGGTTCGTATCAACGACAAGGAAGTTGTTGACGTAGGACCGCGTTCCGCACATATCGCAGGATGTGAGTACGCATGCTTCACTCCCGAGGAAGAGATCGTAGATCCGCAGATCGAGATGGTAAGCCCGAAACCGGGTGACCCGGGCGACTACGTTACAATCCGCTTAAAGAACGGCAAACGTATCTGCTTCACAAATACATGTGCTGCGAACGTTCTCGGACTGATCGAAGAGAAATACTTCGCACACGGAAATGCAAACGCTGCAAGAAAAGCTATGCAGCCGGTAGCTGATAAGCTGGGCATTACAGTTGAGCAGCTTGCAACACAGATTCTTGACAAAGACTTTGAGAAGGTTAACGCATGTATCAATGCGCTTGCCGACAAATATCAGCTTGATCATGACAGCATGAAGCTGGTAGGCTGCGGCGGCGGTGCTGCTTCCCTCGTTCCGTACTGTGCGGAGAAGATGGGCCTGCAGTATAACATTCCGGAGAATGCGGAGGTTATCTCCTCCATCGGCGTTGCTCTTTCCATGGTTCGTGACGTGATCGAGCGTGTGATCCCGAACCCGTCACAGGAGGATATCCGTGAGCTGAAGAAAGAGGCTGCTGATGCGGCAGTAAGTTCAGGTGCGTCACCGGATACAGTTGAGGTACATATCGAGATCGATAACCAGACAGGTAAGGTTACGGCTATCGCTACAGGATCTACAGAGGTTAAGACAACAGACCTTCTGAAAGAGTGTGATGAGGCAGAGGCGAAAGAGCTTGCTGTTCAGGATTTCGGACCAAAGGTATCCGATATCAAACTGGCTGAGAAGACAGAGAAGTTCTTCGTATTCGAAGGTGTGCGCGACGACAAGAAAGCGGTTCGTATCGTAGATAAGAAAGGTTTCATCAAAGTTCAGTGCTCCAACGCTGTTGTTAAGAAGTGTAAGGTGAGCGAGTACACAGATATCGTTGCCGATATGTGGGAGAATGCCGCTGTATTTAAGACAGACTCCATCTTAAGACCGGATTACTTTGTATGCTTCGGACCGCGTGTTTCGGACTACAGCGCAACAGATCTTGAGCAGATTCACCTGCTGATGGATCTTGATCTCGGAGATCGTGAGCCGGATGAAGAAATCATTGTAGTAGCTTCTGTAAATGAGGTTTAATTCGGATGACAAAAGAAGATATGAAACGGGCGCTGCAGCCGATCGCCAGAGGCCTGTTCGGCAAACAAGGTACAAACAGATATCAGCGCCCGGTCTTCACTCCTTATCCTCTGGAGACAATGCTTGCAGACCTGACAGCGATCCCTCCCCTGGAGTGGTATCCGTATGTATTTTCGCGGGAACCCTTAAACGGGAAGTTCAGCGATGAACAGCGCAGGAAATGGATGGAAAAAGCGTGGGAATGCGGCGAAGAGTATGCGGAGAAAATAGCAGCCGAATTCGGGACGGAGAATCCGGTCCTTCTCGCAAATGCGATGAAGATGAAAGTGGAGTATCCGACGCTTCCGGAGAAGACGGACCGTGTACTCTTCGCGGAATTCCGCGAACCGGACAATATCAGGATCTACATGGATGCGGTGAAGAAGGCAGACAAACTGCTGACGGATGACCGCATCCGGGAAATCCTCACAGATAAACTGAATGTGTCCAAACTCCTGCTGGCCCACGAGCTGTTTCATTATGTAGAGGAAAAGTATAAAAAGGAAATATATACGCAGCAGGAGAAGATCCGCCTGTGGTCGTTAGGGCCGGTGCACAATGATTCGACAATCTATGCGCTCGGAGAGATCGCGGCCATGGGATTTGCTGCGAAGCTGAATGACCTGCCATATGCGCCGTGGGTGCTGGATGTATTCCTGGTATACGGTTATTCGGAGAATGAGGCCTATGGACTCTATGATGAGATCATGACCTTTGTGGGAAGAGAGCCGGGAAGCTCCGGGCAGGATGCAGGAGAGTCCTTGGAAGACAAGGCGGCGGAGATACCGGAGGAGCCTGCGGCCGGACCTGCAGAGGAAAAGTGATACCGACAGGAAAAGGAGGAGATTGAGATGAGCTTACGCATCGATTATGAAACTGTAAAAGCAACTGTAAAGAAAGCACTGCTCAATGCGGGACTTTCAGAGGAGCAGGCTGAAACCTGTGCAACGATTCACAGCCAGTCAAGCGCAGACGGCGTGGAGAGCCACGGACTGAACCGTGTGCCGAGATTCGTTGAGTATATCCAGAAAGGCTGGATTAATCTGGAAGGAAAACCGGAACTGGTAAGCGCAAAAGGCGCTGTAGAGAACTATGACGGACAGATGGGAATCGGTATTACGAACGCTCTCTTCTGTGCAGACCGCGCAATGGAGCTTGCGAAAGAGCATGGAATCGGCTGTGTGGCGCTCAAGAATACGACACACTGGATGCGTGGAGGCACATATGCATGGCGTATGGCTGAGGCTGGATTTGCGGGAATCTCCTGGATCAACACAGAGAGCTGTATGCCGCTGTGGGGAAGCGACAAGCCGAGCGTGGGAAATAACCCGTTCTGTATCGCGATCCCGAGAGAGGACGGCCCGGTTGTTCTCGACATGGCGATGAGCCAGTATGCATATGGAAAACTCGGTGTATACCGTCTGGCAGGAAAAGAGCTTCCCTATCCGGGCGGATTTGATAAAGACGGCAACCTGACAAGCGATCCGGGTGCGATTGAGCAGAGCCAGAGAATCCTTCCGACAGGATACTGGAAAGGAAGCGGTATGGCCCTTGCGCTTGACCTCGCAGCAGCTCTGATGGCAAACGGAATGACAGGAAGCGACATTGATCAGGCAGGCAAGGGAAGCTGCGGCGGATGCTGCCAGATCTTCATCGCATATGATCCGTACCTGTTCGGAACCAAAGAGGAGATCCAGGGACTTCTGAATCGCAGAATCGCAGCAGCAAACGCAGCACATCCGGAGAAAGAGGGCGGACATGTATCCTATCCGGGAGAGAGTACAGTTGCAAGACGCGAGCGCAGCATGAAAGAAGGCGTGTCTGTGGACGAGGCGGTCTGGGCTCAGGTATGCCAGGTTGCGGAAGGCAACCTGAATGTTACGGATATCGCAAGTGTTGACTCAGGGAAAAACGAGAAAAAATAATCGCCTGGCTGACCGCGGAAGACGGATGGTCAGATAAAGGGGCAGGCAGAAGGAGGAATGCATATGTTATTCGCAAATGTATCAATTGCAGATAAGTACAATTATCTGGAGGACAAATTCCTCAAGGCATATAAATGGCTGAAAGAGACAGACATCGCGTCACTGGAAGTGGGCAGCTACCCGATCGACGGAGATCAGGTAGTGGCTAACGTTCAGGCGTATACAACGATCCCGGACGCTGAGGCACGTTTCGAAACACACGACAAATTCTTCGATATTCAGTATGTTGATTCTGGAATCGAGACATTCGGCGTATGCAAGAGAGACGGTCTGAAAGAGACTGAGAGAAACGACGCAAATGACGTAGTATTCTACGAGGATCCGGAATTTTCCGGCAGTGTTATTTTACAGGCCGGCGATCTTGTGATCGTAGCTCCGGAAGACGCACATAAGCCGCGTGTACAGGCCGGCGGACCGTGCGATGTGAAAAAAGTTGTTATCAAAGTTGCTGTATAGGAAGCAGTGAACAAGCAATAAAAATAAAATATATCAGGAGGTACAACAATGAGCGCATTAGAATTAGGAAACGGACTTAGAGTAGTAGATCTTTCAAAGGAACTGGATCCGGCAACAGAGACAAGAAGATGCCATCTGTTCCGCTTTAACACAGGAGGCCCGATCCCGGATTTCCATACAATTATGGACCTGACAAGCCATCTGGGAACTCACGTAGAGTGCCCCTACCATCACGATGATAACTGGCCGTCAGCGGCTGAACTTCCGCTTACAACTTTCATGGGAAGAGCGATCTATGTTGATCTGAAAGACACACTTGCTCCGAATGCTCATATTACGGCAGCAGACCTTGACAAAGCGACAGAAGGATGGCTCAAAGAGGGAGATATCCTGATCCTTGACTCCTCCTACAAACTGGCTCCGTTTACTCCGGATACAAACACAGAGAAAGACAAACGTCTCTTTGTAAACGGTGAGACAGCTCAGTGGTGTGTAGATCACAAGGTAAAATGTGTCGGATTCGGTGATGGTGTTTCCATCGAGAACTGCAACGAGGACGTAAAACCGTTCCATGATATCTGCATGGCAGAGAACATCGTATTCCTTGAGGTTCTTAAGAACTTAGAGGAGCTTACGACAGATACATTCTTTATGTCTTACTCTCCGCTGCCGATTCTGGGACTGGACTCCTGCCCGATCCGTGCATATGCAATTGAGGGCCTGGCAGAGTTCTCAAGATAATAATTTGTAACAGTTCAGTCATAGGACTGTACGTGATATACTGAGTGGAATTATAGCGCGGCGCCCTGATAGATTCAGAGCGTCGCGTCTGAGAAAGTGGTGAAATAAATGAAAATAGCTGTAGTTGGCGCCGGCGCTATGGGTTCGATTTACGGAGGACATTTATCCCAGCACAACGAAGTGTACATGGTGGATACAGCAGCCCCGATCGTGGATCAGATCAATGCAGCCGGTTTAAAAATTGAAGAAAATGATACGGAGAATATCTATCATCCGAAGGCTGTGACCACGACGGAGGGCTTAGAGCCGGTGGATCTGATTATTCTCTTCGTGAAATCACTGTTTTCACGTGCGGCGCTGTCCGGAAATAAAGGGATTATCGGACCGGATACTTATGTTATGACACTGCAGAACGGTTCCGGACACGAGGATCTGATCCGTGAGTTCGTTCCGGAGGATCATATCATCATCGGAACAACAAATGACAACGGCGCAGTGCTCGGCCCTGCTCATGTAAGACATGGCGGCGTCGGAGAGACGAATATCGGAATGCTGACAGAAGATACGAACGGATTCCTTCCCAGGCTGAAAGAGACATTTGACGCGTGCGGATTCCAGACTACAGTCAGCGATAATATCCAGCAGCTCATCTGGGACAAGCTTTTTACAAACGTGTCCCTCAGTGCGGTAACCGGAATCCTCCAGGTGGATATGGGGTATATCGCAGGAAATGAACATGCGTGGAACATGACGGTTCGCCTGATCCATGAGGCGGCTGCCGTGGCGAGAGGTCTCGGGCTGAAAGCGGATGACGAGGCAATTATCGCAAAAGTGAAAAAGACATCCGAGATGTCGCCGAACGGCTGCACGTCCATCCGTGCGGATCTGCGCGACGGCAGGAAGACGGAAGTGGATACAATCAGCGGCTCTGTTGTAAGAGCTTCAAAGAAATGCGGAGTTCCGGCTCCGTCTCACGAATTTCTTGTAGAAATGGTACATGCATTGGAGGAAAAACAGAAATGAAAGCTGTTCAGGTAGTTAAGCCGGGAGAAATGAAGATCCTGGATATAGAGAAACCGGTTATTGACGAACACAATAACGTACTTGTAAAAATGACTGCGGCGGGAATCTGCGGTTCCGACAGAGGAATTTACCACGGAACGAACGCGGCGGCCACATATCCGCGTATCATCGGACATGAGATGGTGGGCGTTGTGGACGAGATCGGTCCGGATGTGAAAAACTTAAAAGTTGGAGACCGCGTGATCATCAATCAGGTGATCAGCTGCGGACACTGCTATCCGTGCAGCCTCGGACGTGGAAACGTGTGCGATAACCTTAAGGTGCGCGGCGTCCATGTAGACGGCGGATACCGCGAGTATATCGCTGTGCCGGAGGACGACTGCTACATCCTGCCGGATTCTCTGGCGGATACGGACGCAGTTATGATCGAGCCTACAACGATTGCGATCCAGTCCTGCGCAAGAGCAGAGCTTAAGGAAGATGATATGCTTCTGATCATGGGAGCGGGCGCTCTCGGAAGTACAATCCTCAAGATCGCACGTCTGACATGCAAACATATCATCGTAGCTGATATCCAGGATGAGAAGCTGGAGGAAGCGAAAGAAAACGGTGCAATGTATACGATCAACAGCCTGAAAGAAGACCTTGTTGAGAAAGTAAAGGAATATACACACGGACACGGAAGCACAGTGTCAATCGACGCTGCGTGTACGAAAGATTCCCTGATCACCCTGTTAAAGGCAACAGGAAATGCCGGACGTGTGATGACAATGGGATTCTCGACAGCTCCGACAGAGGTGAATCAGTTCCTGATCACATCAAAAGAGCTGGATGTGAGAGGCTCCAGACTTCAGAACAGAATGTTCGGGAAGGCAATCGAGCTGATCAATGAGGGCAAGCTGGATCTCTCAGGCGCGGCTTCCCATACCTATCCGATCGAGGAAGCACAGGCTGCATTCGATTTCTCGGATAGCGGAGATCCGTCGATCAGGAAGATTGTATTAACGTTCTAATTTTCCAGCTATAAAGTTCAATAACTTACGGATGAAAAACGTCCGAAAACAGGGGCGATTCTCAAGACGCATTCTGCGGGAATGTAGGTTGACTCAGGGCTTCGCTCCAGGGAATAAGGGAAACTACAAAGTACCGGATACGGA
>JAHZHF010000002.1 GCA_019420405.1 Clostridiales bacterium | reverse complement strand
CTTTTAATCCGTATCCGGTACTTTGTAGTTTCCCTTATTCCCTGGAGCGAAGCCAGGAGCCGTCCTCCATCCCCGCAGAATACGTTTGAGAATTGTCCCTTTTTTCGCAAATCGTGTTATACTGTCTTATGAACACAGGAGCGTCCTGAACTGTCACGATTTTCTCAGACGCTCCGCACATCTAAGGAGGGAAAATTATGTCAGATATGACTGCATCCGGAAAAATCATCTTAAGCGCAGACAGCACCTGCGATCTGGATGAAGAACTGAAAAACCGCTATCACGTCAATTACTTTCCCCTTCACATCATATTGAACGGGAAAGACTATATGGATAATGTAGATATCACGCCGGAAGAAATTTATCAGGAATATTACGATCACAAGGTCCTCCCCAAGACCGCAGCGGTCAACGTGGAGGAATATGTCAGCCATTTCCGCCCGTGGGTGGAGGCCGGATATGAGGTGATCCACATCAATCTCGGCCACGCGCTCTCCAGCGTCTATCAGAACTGCTGTCTGGCAGCGGAGGAACTGGGTCACGTCCATGTGGTCGACAGCTGCAATCTCTCCACCGGAACCGGACTTCTCGTCGTGGCAGCCGGGAAGATGATTGAGCAGGGCATGGACGCGGAAACGATCGCGGAAACGCTCCGCAAACGCACAAAGGACTGCCACGCCAGCTTCATCCTCAACACCCTGACATTTCTCCACGCGGGAGGGCGGTGCTCTTCTGTCGCCGCGCTCGGGGCGAATGTACTGAAATTAAAGCCCTGTATCCAGGTGGACAACCGGGACGGGAGCATGGCTGTCGGTAAGAAATACCGCGGAGCGCTGGACCGTGTACTCGTGAAATATGTAAAGGATGAGCTTGAAAAGTATCCGGATATTAATACAGATCTGCTGTTTATCACACATTCGGGAATCGCCCCGGAATATATAGACCTGGTGAAAAGGACCGTAGAGGAGACCAGGGAATTCAAAGAGATTCACATTACAAAAGCGAGCTGCACGATCTCCTGTCACTGCGGACCAAATACGCTCGGCATACTCTTCGAAACACGATGAAAGGAGAAGTAGTAACCGTTCAGCCCTATGGCTGAACGGTTACGAAAAGTATATGAATACACGTCCTACCTTCCACGGAAGCGATATTGAAAAAATCTGTGAGTACTATCACCTCAAAAAAGAAGACATCACCAACTTCGGAGCGAATGTCAATCCGCTTGGGCTTTCCCCTACAGTGAAAGAAGCGCTTGCCTCCCATCTAGACGTTCTCTCCACCTATCCAGACCGGGAGTACACGGCTCTCCGGGAAGTACTCTCCGGTTACTGCGGCATTCCGGCCGGTTTTATCCTGCCGGGGAACGGCTCCAGCGAGCTCATCGCCCTGTTGATCGAGGCCCGTTCTCCAAAGCGGACTCTGATTCTCGGCCCCACCTACTCAGAGTATTCCCGGGAGCTCTCTTTCTCAGGCAGCACGCAGGCTTATTATCATCTGCGGGAAGAGAGCAATTTCACTCTGGATGTAGAGGATCTCTGCCGCACGCTTGAAAGCGGCGGATACGATTTTCTCATTCTCTGCAATCCGAATAATCCGACTTCCTCCGCGATTCTCCGCGATGATATGGAACGGCTGCTGTCTTTCTGTGATGAAAAAGACATTTTCGTGATGATTGATGAAACTTATGTGGAATTCGCACCGGATATCAGTGCTGTCACAGCGATACCGCTTACAGAAAAATATCCCTGTCTTTGTGTTCTCCGGGGTGTATCAAAGTTTTTCGCCGCTCCGGGCATGCGGCTCGGATACGCCGTGTCCGGGAATATGGAATTTCTGAAAAAGATGAAGGAAAAACAGATCCCCTGGTCTTTAAACAGCATCGGAGCATACGCCGGGGAATTGCTCTTTCTGGACAAAAAATACATCGAAAAGACCCGCCGCCTCATCCTGTCCGAACGTGACCGGATGTATCAGGCGCTTTCCGGCTGCAAAACATATAAGACATACATGCCGTACGCCAACTTTCTGCTGCTGAAAATACAAAAGGAGGGCATCGGCGCCTTTGATGTATTCGAGACATGCATCAAAAACGGCCTGATGATCCGGGACTGTTCCTCCTTCCAGTGTCTGGACGGAGAGTTTATCCGGTTCTGCCTCATGATGCCGGAGGATAACACCCGGCTGCTTGAGGTACTGAAGAACATATAGATTTCAGGCTCTACAGTTCATATTTCTTCTTTCCGGCCGGGAACATTTTATGCTTTTCATCCAAAAGAAAACTTAAGATTTCACCTGCTCTTACAGACGCCGCATAATCTATTGCGGCGTCTATTGTTTCTGGCGTCCACAGCATCCTCTCCGACATCAGTCTGAGCGCTTCATGATTCTCCGTATCCGTCAGGTATGCCGCCGCCTCAGCCCCATGTTCCCTGATATAACTCTCATACCTCTCACGGGCGGGCTCCGTCAGGTCTTCCGGATACATAAGCCGGGCAAAAATCAGATCGGTCAGCACGCTGATCCGGTCATGAGCCTTCGCCACTGAAAACAGATCATCATACTTTCTGTAGTCCATCTCTTTATTGTAAAAGCACTGTCTATAATTATTCCCCGAACCGTGATGCTGTGTGAACAGGATTCTGGCCGGAGTATTCTCCACTGCTTCTTCGTAGTGTTCCGGAAATACAAGCCGCGCCTGCCTGTTCCTGATTCCGGCGCTGTCCGCCCAGAACTCCACGTCAATCCTCTGCCAGAGATCGCCGAGAATCTCCGGGACGCAGGAACGCTTTCCCCTGCACAGATGCACGTTAAGACTGCTCAGGCTGCGGCATCCTGTAAACGCACCGCTCCCGATCTCAGTCAGAGAATCCGAAAAGGACAGATGCTCCAGGTTTCGGCACCCATAGAAAATGTACTTTCCAATCTCTCTTAAAGTATCCGGAAAACGGACACGCAGCACGTTTTCTCCTGCCAGGAGCGTTTCCTGCTGCCGGAACAGACGCAGCTCTCCGGTTTCACAGACAAGAATATCCTCATCCTCGCGCCCCTTCCTGGCGGAAAATGCATAGGCCGCCGCCCGGATCACCGGTTTTCCGCCGATCATCTCCGGAATCGTGATCTCTCCGTCTGAGCCGAAACAGCGAACCACTTCGATCCCGTTCTCAATCTCCCTGTAATGTATCCTCATCTGAATCCTCTCTTTATCTCCGTATCTGACTCTTCACTTTATCTCCGTTACAGCGCCGCCGCTTCCCCTTCATCTCCGGGCAGAGACGTAGAATTCCTCCCCTGTCTCCAGGCACAGGCAGCCGAGCCGTCCTCCCAGATCCGGGAAAGCCGCCCCGCAGTCCACCACGATCAGCCGCCCGTCCGGGCAGTGCCAGACCGAGGCAGGCTCCTTCGGATACCCGCGGATAATAAAAGTCGGAACATGCCCCACTATGGAGACATATCCCGGTATTCCCCTCTGCCTGTCCACCATGGATGAATCCCATAGAATACGTTCTTTCCGCTTCCATACCTGCAGAAGTTCTTCCGTCGATGCGTGCGCCATCAGAAAGCACTCTTTTTCCGTTTTCAGCTTCTTATACAGAGGCAGTTTCTTCATAAAACGGACATACCCGGGAAGTTTTTCCCGGGTTGCCTCGCTGTCCATGAGAATCTCATACGTGTTGTAATAATACTTCTGAAAAGTGCGGCGCATCTCATCCTCATACCAGTTCACAAACTCGTCTTCATGGTTGCCTTTCAGCGCAATGATATTCTCAGTGGAGGACACGAGATCAAGCACTTTCGCCGGCTCCATCCCCCGGTCGATCATATCTCCCAGGATGTAAAGCGTGTCCTGTCCGGAAAAACGGATTTTCTCAAGCATCTCCTCCAGCAGGCTTCCCATGCCGTGTATATCCGACATCACATAAGTGCACCCCATATGCCACCGCCTTTTCTAGGTATAGCGTTTAATCGTTTCTTTCAGAATATACTTTTTGTCACTGTACCGGTTTACAATGTAGCTGTTCGCCTTGTGCTCCAGTTCATCCGGCAGCGGCTCAAGAACCGCACCCGCCCCGTATTTCCGTTTCAGCGCCCGCTCCAGAAGATAATCGCACACCTGCGGATTCTTCGGCAGGAGCGGCCCGTGAAGATAAGTCGCAATCACATTTTTATAGACAACGCCTTCATATCCGGACTTTCCGGTATTTCCAAGGCCGTAGAACACCTTGCCAAACGGAGTATGATCCCCGATATAAGTCCGTCCGCCGTGATTTTCAAAACCTACCACAGGGCGTTCAAAGAGCGGGCTGTTAAGAACGATATTCCGGATCAGGCGCTCCGGCTCCCACTCTGTCGTAATATTGAGGATCGACAGTCCTTCAATCGTTTTCTTATCCGTCTTATAATATTTCCCAAGAAGCTGATAGCCGCCGCATACCGCCAGCACAACGCCGCCGTCCTCCACATAGGCCTTAAAATCTTCCCTGATATCTTTCAAGAATCCACATACCAGTTCCTGTTCCCGGTCAGATCCTCCGCCCAGAAGCACGATGTCCAGACTGGAAAAGTCAATTTTATCCCCTGAGAGAAACGGGATCACCTCCGCCTCCATGCCGCGCCATTCCAGACGTTTCCGGAAGCACTGGATATTCCCCCGGTCGCCGTAAAGATTTAACAGATCCGGATATAAGTGTCCAATCGTCAGTTTCATCTTCGTCATGCCTGTGTCCCTCCTTCCTGATCTGCGTCCCTTCTGTCTGCTTCTATTCCTTCTTTGTCCATTCCCCCTGCGTCTGTTCCGTCTGTGTCCATTCCGTCTGCGTCTGTGCCTCCCGTCATCGGCGCTCCGGGTTCCTTCTCCAGCTCGGAAAGCAGATGGTTCGTCCGGTACAGCCCGGAATAATTTACAATCACATACAGATTTTTTGTCCCTTTCCGGGCACATTCCAGGACAGCTTTGCGCATATCGGTGGTAGAGCTGCACGGAATGTCTTCATATTTCAGCCGAAGCCCCATATCATGCCGCCTGGTTCCCGTCGTAATGATTTTCTTCGCATTGCTGTCCGCAAGGTACTGGAAATCCACATCCCACAGCCAGGATACGTCCTCCCCGTCCTGATAGGTGTCGTTGATCTGTATGATGATGTCCTTCGGTTTCGGATCTTTCAAAACGAGAGAAACCTTCTGCTGGAATCCGATCGGATTCTTCGCCAGGTGAAGCTGGACTTTCGCCCCCTCTACCGTGAAGATGCTCTCTCTGTTATTGCCGTAGTCGAACGCCTCGATCATCTCTTTAAATCTTGCGTAGCCCGCGCCCATCGTCTTCAAGGCAGTGTATGCCGACAGTGTATTGTAGATATTGTAGGGCGTGCGCGCCGTGGAATCAATGTGTACACCGTCCATATCAAAGAAATAATACTCATCGTCAATCCCGATATTCTCCGCCGTATAGTCCGGTTCAGGCCGTTTCCACCCGCAGTTCGGGCAGTGGTAGATCCCGAGCTGGCCGTAGTGGAAGAAATCATACTCCAGCTTCTTCCCACATTTCCGGCAGAAAATACTCTCCCGAATCTCCGACCGGGAAATATCATCAAAAATCTGCTCGCTGATCCCATATGTCACATACGGATTCCCGCTGTTCTCCGCGAGAGAGTAAGAAAGAATATCGTCGCAGTTGATGATCAGAGTTGTCTCAGGCACACTCTTCACCGCTGTCATCAGCTTATTATACGTGATATCCACCTCCCCGAAACGGTCGAGCTGGTCTCTGGAAATATTGGTAAGGAGCGCGCAGTCCGGCTCCAGCTTCGGCAGTACGCCGACGGACGCGATCTCGTCCACCTCAATGCACGCGTAATCTGCATCCAGACGGCCTTTCTTATCCGTATTCAGAACAAACGCG
This sequence comes from Clostridiales bacterium, assembly GCA_019420405.1. Lineage (GTDB taxonomy): Bacteria > Bacillota > Clostridia > Lachnospirales > Lachnospiraceae > Mediterraneibacter. The sequence continues at coordinate 41,063 of JAHZHF010000002.1, read as the reverse complement.
GAAATAATTCCGTTTAACATGTTCGCTCCGGTCCGGTTGATGATAACCTTCTTTCCTTCGTTCTCCAGTGCACGGCAGAGTATGGCATTGGTTGTAGTCTTACCGTTCGTCCCCATGGTCACAATCGTCTTCCCGCGTACCTGGGAGGACATCTCCTTTAAAATCCCCGGATCAATCAGGCGGGCCACATATCCCGGCAGCGTAACTCCGCTTCCCCTGTTCATTTTCTTAATCAGGCTGCTTGTCGCCTTTGCGCATGTTATCGCAAGTCTGCTTCTCAATCTCATAATCTGTTCTTTCTCTCCTGTTTACTTTCCCTGGTGTTTCAAAAGTTCCCGGATCGCGTATGCCACTCCGAGCTCCGTGTTCGATTTCGTAATATATTTTGCGGCCCGTTTCACTTCCGGGTCTCCGTTCTCCATCGCCACTGTCGCACCGAAATCCATGGACAGCATGGAGAGATCATTCAAACTGTCTCCCAGTACCATCACCTCATCCATAGTATACCCAAGCGACTCGATATATGCTTTCAATACAGGTCCCTTCTGTGCCCGCACATCTGTAATCTCCAGATTCGTCGGGAATGAGGATGCCACCGCAATATCCGGATTCTCCTCCAGTCGTGCCTTCATCTTTCCCAGCATCTCAAGATCCTCCGCAAAGAGGAACAGCTTGTACACCGGAATCCCGGCTCTTCCGAGATCTTCCAGATCCGGCACCGATTTTGTTCTCTCCTTCATCTGGCGGTACAGCACAGTCTGACATACTTCCTCGCGGCTCATATCCGTATGGAAAAGCAAAAGTTCCAGTATAATGCTCTCTTCCACTTCCTCCGGAGTTCCGATCCTGTAGTCAGCCCCGTCCGTGCAGACTACCATGGAGATCGGGAATTCCCGAATCCTGGCATAAACCTCTCTGCACAGTTCCATGCTCATCGGCTGTGTCATAACCACTTCCTGCCGGGGATTTCGCACCTCTGCCCCGCTGCTGACAATGTAGTCGCACACAAGGTCCGTATCTTTTAATTCTGCCATCGCTCCCGGGAAGTTCCGGCCCGTATTTATCATAAAACGGATTCCCGCATCGCAGGCCTCCCTGACTGCGGCCAGAGTCTCCGGTGCGACTCTGTGGTCGTCTCCAAGAAGTGTACCGTCCATATCACTTGCTATTACTTTAATCATTCTTTGTCTCCTTCGTACTGCCCTTTTGTTTCTCTGTCCTGGTTAAGCCACTGACGTACTACGCTGACGCTCTCGCCCGCCGCCTCAGCAATCTTCTCGACTGTCATTCCCATCTTTTCCAGATTCCGTGCAAAATCACGTTTGCCCGCTTCTTTTCCTTTTTCTACGCCATCTTCATACAGATCTTCCAATGCCTTACACATATCCAGACGCATCTCCTTTCCATCCGCATATTCCTTCTCTATCTTCTTCAGCAGCCGTTCTGATCTCAGAAACACACTGACTGCACGGTAGCTCTCCATATCCAGGTCAGAAAAATAAGCCGCATGTTCTCTCATATAGTTCTGCAGCTCCTCCTTATTTCCCCTATATCTTAGCATACCCATTACCTCTTGTAAATCTGTTCGGAAACAGGTTGCGATTCTCCGCCCGAATGCTATACTAATATCACAAAGCCGCACTCCGGCGTCAATGAGGTAACGTTATGCTTGATTTTTTAAGAGAAGAACATGTAAATGAACACATCATAAAACAAATCGAAGACTTTCGTCGTGAATACCCGTCCGGACAGCAGGCTCCCTCTTTCCGGCCGCGGTACATGTATTATGGCCGGGAGGTATGGGAGCAGGCTGCAGAAGCCCTGCTCTGCGGAGGCAATCTGCTTCTGGCCGGTTCCAAGGCCACAGGAAAGAATGTCCTTGCAGAAAATCTGGCCATGCTTTTCGGGCGCCCTTCATATAATGTATCTTTTCACATCAATATGGACGCGTCTTTCATGATTGGAACGGACACCTTCCGGGATGGACAGGTCGTCTTCCGTCCGGGCCCGGTATACCAGTGTGCCTCTCTCGGAGGCTTCTGCATCCTTGACGAGATCAATATGGCCCGCAACGAGGCTCTGGCCGTACTTCACTCTGTGCTGGACTTCCGGCGCATCATCAGTGTTCCGGGATACGATACCATTCCCGTTCATCCGGCCGCCCGGTTCATTGCCACCATGAACTATGGCTACGCGGGGACAAGAGAATTAAATGAAGCGCTGGCCTCTCGTTTCATGGTGATACACATGCCGGAAATCACGCAGGAAAATCTGGAGAAACTGCTGCGAAGAGAATTTCCGGACATGAAACGGGAATACACGAAGCAGTTCGCCGCTCTCTTCATGGACATAGAAAAGAAATGCCGCGGCGGCGAGCTTTCCCCCAGAGTCCTCGACCTGCGCGGCCTTCTGGATGCCCTCCGCCTGATGCAGGGCGGTCTCTCACCTCTCCCTGCTCTGGATATGGGAATCACAAACAAGACATTCGACAGCTATGAGCAGTCTCTGGTAAGGGATATCATTAGTTCCAGAATATCGAAAAAAATCGGAAGCAGCTCCCTGTTCTCCTGATGACAGATGGCTGAAAAAGGTAACAAGACAAGGATAAAGATATGAGCGTTTCAGAAAACAGCCGTGTGAATCCTACGGCAAACAGCCTGTCCGTCCGGCGCCGCGCACTCAATATGGTCTGGACCGCGGCCGGAGAATACGGTTTTGATCCGGCATTTCTCGCATTTTTCCAGGACGGACAGCCTGACTTTTATATGAATTCAATTATAGGGTATGTAAGGAAATGGTATGATTCCAAAATCATGAAAGAACTTTTCGACACTGTAGAGCAGTCTTTTCTGAAAGAGACCTTTGACGGCCTCCTATGGATCGGTCTGGAAAACTGCGCCTTTGAGCGGGAAGTTGAACAGCGGCCCGTACTCTTGGAGCTTCGCATTGCCTGCGCGCGTTCTTTTTTCGAACAGCAGCTTCGCCGTTCCAGACAGCAGTGGATGGCTCAGAACAGTCTCGTCTATGCCCTCCAGGCAGCGCGGTGGCGCACTGTTCTCGGGAAGTCCCCCGCCCTGTCAAATCCATGGGAGAGAAAACTTTTTGACGAACTTGCCTACAGCAAAGACTGGGACGCCCGGCAGATCGCAGACCACACATACAGTATCTTCCGCCGCTTTTTTCACTGCCGTGGAAACGGATCTCCCCTGTCCGGCGCTCTTCGTCTGAGAGCCCGCCTGTCCCACCGTTTCTCCCGTTTTATGCCCTCACGGGTCATGCGGGCAGAGGAGCTCACATTTGGCCGGGACGGCGCGGCAAACGGAATGGTCACGGCCAGAAAATCTCCAAAACCGCGGCTGATTTCTGCCGCAGAAGAAGAGGAAAACCGCATCTATATCGAAAACTGTTTCGGCCTGCCCCTCTACGGCCGCCCGGAAAGTGAACAGATCGAGCTCGCACTCTGTACTGACCGCCATTCGGGCTGTCACCTCTACTTCACCACCGGGCAGCGGCCATCCGCCCTTCCATCGGACCCCCTGACACGCAAAGCGGTCCGGGGAGCACAGGAGCAGGAGCAGCGCAACCGCACACATTACCGGGAGCGCACCCACTTCTATCAGAACAGCATCCAACGCCTCTCCCGGCAGATCCAAAACGCGCTGCTCGTCTATCCCCAGCCGATGAAGGTGCCCGCACGCACAGGACTGCTCTCCCCCTCTTTGATCTGGCGGGCAGTCCGGCTGAACGATGAGCGGATCTTCACAGATATCTTTCAGAACGAAGAGCCGGATTTCTCCGTAGATCTTCTGCTGGACGCCTCCGCCTCCAGACTACAGAGCCAGGAAATCATCGCCGCACAGGCCTATGTCATCGCACAGAGCCTCAAATCCTGTCAGATTCCGGTACAGGTCAGCTCCTTTTTAAGCCTCCGCGGCCATACGGTTATCCGGAGATTCTGCGGATATTCTGAAGCAGACCGGCAGGACCGCATATTCGATTATTTCGCCGCCGGATGGAATCGGGATGGCCTGGCTCTGCGGGGATGCAGACATCTTATGGAAGACTCCCCGGCCAAAAACCGTATCCTCATCCTTCTGACAGACGCCAGCCCTAACGATGACCGCAGGATTCCGTCTGACCTGGAAAACGGATTTTTCACCGGTCGGGATTATTCCGGCGATGCAGGAGTTGAAGATACTGCCGCCGAAGTCCGCCTCCTTAAGGAGAACGGCGTTCAGGTTATGGCCATTTTAAATGGCGAAGACGGAAGCCCGGAAGCAGCGAGGAAAATCTACGGGGAAGACTTTGTCCGCATAGAGAACGTACACAAACTCTCCGATGCGGTGGGCATGCTTCTTCAAAAGCAGATTGAAAGGGTTCATGTCACGTAGACATTTCTGTCCCGGTTACATTTTAATATCTTTCAGCCGCCCTTCTCCTTTCAGGTACTTCCTGTATACAAATAAGAAGACACAACAGGATATACAGGCTGCGGCCCCATCTGCAATCGGTTCCGCATAGAAAGCCGACTGCGCAGCAAAGAACACGGGCAGGATGCAGGTTGCCGCAAAGTACAGGGTCTTCCGGGCCAGCGACAGCGTAAGAGAAGTCTTCGTCATTCCCAGCGCGGTCAGCCCGTCCACGATCACATACTGGAAACTGAGCGGGATAATCATCAGGGTAAATGCCTGGATTCCCCACACGGCAAGCTCCTGATACTCCGGGTTATCCGTAAATATGTATACAAAATACTGCGGTGCCACACGGGAAATCATAAACATAACGGTTGTGAAGCAAAAGCACAGCATCAGCACCCAGAAAAAGGTCTTCCGTATCCGGTCCGGCCGGTTCGCTCCGTAATTGTAGCTGATCAGAGGCTGTGACCCTCCGGTGATTCCCAGCATGGGCGACGTGATCAGAAGCATGTAGCTCTGCACGATCGTCGCCGCCGTGATCAGGGTATCGCCGTACTCTCGCCCGCCGTAATGCTGCAGCACCGCATTCAGGGCAATGATAATAATGCTGTCCGATGCGAGAATCAGAAATGGTGAGAAGCCGATCTTCACAATGCGAACAGCCGATGCCAGATCCGGCTTTACAATTCCGAGAGGCACCTGCATCTTTTTCCTCCTCAGGGTCAGAAGCACAAAGGCACAGGACGACATCTGAGCGATTACAGTCGCAACAGCCGCTCCGGCAACCCCCATATCAAACAGAAAGATAAATACCGGGTCAAGTACAATATTAATTACCGCTCCGATCAGAGTGGTCATCATCCCGAGCAGCGGAAATCCCTGCGCGGTAATAAAATAATTCATGCCCATGGAAATCAGGGCAAAAAATGTCCCCACCGTATAGATCGTCATATATGTGTTCGCATAGGGAAACGTCACTTCGCTTGCCCCGAACCAGACCAGAAGCCATTTCCTGGTCAAAAGAAACAGGACCGTCAGCCCCAGCGAAACAAGAATCATCATAGAAAAACTGTTTGCCAGAATCTTCTGCGCGCCCTTCTTGTCATCCGCGCCCAGTCTCACCGAAAACAGCACGGAACCTCCGATTCCAAACAGAGTTCCAAACGACGAAAGCAGCGTAACAACCGGAGCGCACACCCCCACTCCGGCCAGCGCGTCCGCCCCGGTAAGCGGGATGTTTCCCACGTAGATCCTGTCCACAATACTGTAGAATACGTTTACAAACTGTGCGATCATAAACGGAATCGATATTTTTAATACAAGCAGCGGAATGGAATCCCTCCCGAAATCATTTGTCTTTTTCATCCTTTTCACCTTTCTCTCTTCCCTTTTCAGCGGTCTATCAGTATATCATAAACTGACGGATATTAAAAGATGAAAGAGCGCTTCCTGTTGCCAACGTATTCTTTTTGTAATACAATATTTTCAAAATATCAATAAAATAAGGAGGATGAGGTAAAATGCTGTTCCGTGTAAACGACGTTACAATGACAAAAGAACAGGAACTCCGCTTTCAGGCAAAGACCCGCGCGGCAACCGGGAAATACTTCTGGGCAGCCATCCTGTTCGTCCTGCTTTTTCAGATATACAATATTACATACGCCCTATACTATACCGATTTTCGCCTGGAGAGTCAGGCAAGCCGGATTTACATGGTATTCTACGTGTCCATGGTACTCATCTGTATCGCTTTTTCCACGGCCGCCCTGCCGCACATATTCTCAAAAAAGCAGCGTGACTCCCTGCTGATCATCCTGTATGCCGCGTTTTTCTGTATTCTCCTTCTCTGGTCTGTCGCAGTGACACTCTACGACCAGAGGGTATCGGATAATATCAGTATATATATGACGACCTCCATCTATATGGCCGGCCTGATTTATATGAGTCCCCGCGTCTCCGTACCCGTCTTCATCCTCTGGGAGGGGATACTCATATGCGGTCTCATCTGGATCGACTTTCAGGAACTCAACGATACATACGGTGCCTGTGTCAATTCAGTCGGTGTTACGATAGTCTCACTTTTCATCAGTCTGTACCGCTGGAACTCCTTAAGACGCGACTTTCTCAACCAGCTTGAAATAGAGGAAAAAAACAGGACAATCATAGAACAGAGTGAGAAACTCATCCACATGGCAAACCACGATTCCCTCACAGGCCTCTGGAATCGTCACTACCTCAATGAATGGAAAGAAAATCTTTTGTCATCCGGCGCGGCAGACGACGCTGCATTTTTCATAGCGGATATTGATTATTTCAAACAGTACAATGACGCCTTCGGCCATCTGAAAGGCGACGAGTGCCTGAAAACCGTAGCCTGTGCGCTTCAGAATGCAGGCGGGGATGTCTTCCGCTTCGGAGGGGAAGAGTTCCTCTGTCTGCACACAAAGATATCTCCGCAGGAGGCCGATAAACTGGCTGACACCCTCCGGCAGAGTACAGAAGCTCTCCGGATCGAATCCGCCCGTCCCGGGAAGCCGCTCACGGTCAGTATCGGGTATTCCACCGGAAACATAAAAAATGATGCGGACTTCCAGCGTCTCCTGCGCGAGGCAGACGACGCACTTTATCTGGCCAAAAACAGCGGGAGGAACTGTGCAGTAAAATATGTGCCTCAAGATTGATGCTTTCTTCTATCTTCTAACTGTCACACCGCTCACTCCACGCTGTACATACTCTTTCTTGACAAGGGCATACATACCCCTTATCAAAAGAGGCACCTCTCATCGGAACAGATATGGCAGTATCTGATACACATACTGGCAAACCGCAGGATATTCATGCCGGAATCCCTCCTGCAGATGATAGTGAAGATTTCCCTTTGCATAATCTTCATCAAACACAAATGTATCCGTATACTTCTTCATCGCCTCGATCTGCGGCCCCAGACCATCCGCTGCAGGATCTTCTGACCCGGTTGCAGAGTAGATGAAATATTCCTCCGGTGTATAGCCGGACTCCGACGCATATCTGTGAAGGGCTTCCGCCGTCTTCTCCGGGCTGTTCTTCCCGCCCAGGCATTCCACTTCCCAGCAGTCGCCGCTGAACGGTAGGAACCAGGCGAAATAATCTATATTCTTTTCAAAAGCGAACCATGTAGTACAGGATCCCATGGAAAATCCCCCGAAGCCCCGGTGCATTCTGGATTTTCTGAATCCGTCTTTTGTCAGTTCTTCCGCATAAGTACTGCATGCCGCTTCCACTGCGGGAAGTGTTTCATCTATCAGCTCTTCCTGGTAAAACTGGCTCTGCATCCGTTCATTGTCTGTATCCGGTTTCACGGTTTCTCTCGGAATTTTATAATAAGACGGGAAAGCTATGATCAGAGGTTGAATCTGCTTCTGATCGATCATATAGTCCAGCATATTTTTCACCATGCACGTATCCAGCCACGCATCCGGATTTCCCCCGCCGCCGTGCATGAGATAAAGTATATTGTATTTGTTTGTTTCATCATATCTGTATGGAAGATAAATATTTACATATTTCTCAATCGGATTGCCGTTCCAGTCATGCGTTATATAGTCCACCCGTTTGATTGTCCCCCGGCGGTTCACATCATGATATTCATATTGTACCATTTTTTCCTCCTTATCTGAGCAGATCGCGGATCAGCCGCGCCATATTTACTGAAAGCCTTGAATAATGATCCGTAGCGTACATTACATTTCCCGACGTGGAAACATGCATCTGCAGAATTTCCCGGCAGAACCACTCAATGGAAATATACAGCATGCCGTTCCTCTCGATGGGCTCGCACAGCATAGATCGGACACGATTGTCAATGGTGCATCCGATGCATCCTCTGGAGAACTGAAGCACACGGCCGTCTTCCAGTTTCATTTCCGCCCATCCGCCGCATTCCTTATACTCCTGAGCTGACAGATCCGCAATAAACCGAAGTGGGATCATACAGTATTCTCCACGCACAATGGGATCTCCCTCCACACCATGGTATTTCAGTTTCTTCCACAGAAGCGCCGGGGCCGGCAGCTCTCTTTTCTCTCCGTTGATCCAGATACAGGTGCATCCGTCCGCCGCCGCGATCGCCTTTTTGTCCCCTTCCCGCGGAAGTTCCGGCGCTGTGTATTTTATCGTTCCGTCCGCAAGCCGTCTTGTTCCGGAAAACAAGTAATCCCACGCAAGCTCCGCGTCGTCAAAAGTCTGTCCGTGATCTCTTCCGGACACATCACAGAATACGAAATCCGCTTTCTTTCCTCTGTAAAACGCGTAATTATGTTCTCCGTCTATCTTAAGCCGGGGCAGGCTGCCGCATTCATTTACCCTGAGCCAGTATTCCCTGTTTCTTACAACCACCTCTTCTACCGGAAGACTGCTCCCGAAGGGAGCGATATCATACTCCATCCTCGCCTGCCAGACCGGAACCGGACCGCCCTCGTTGATGGGCTGATTGTTCTTATCAAAAATAAGTCCTTCAGTCGCCGTCCCCGCGGATCCGGCCACAGCCGCGAACCGGTATCCGTAATATCTTGCCATCATCGCGGTCATGTGATTGCCCAGTGACATCCCCTGCATGTAGATCCTCTCTTCATCTATGTTGTACTTTTCTTTCATTAAATCGATCAGTTTCAGGGCGATTCTTGCATCGTTATTCTCCCGGATATCTTCCGGGAAGTCCTGCATATAAAGTCCTTCTTCATTTGGCTTTGAAATGTCTTCGCAGGCATCCTTCTCATATTCCACCTGCCAGAAGCGCCTGGAGTGGGCATCCGGATAAACTACGATGAATCCTTCCCTGTCAGCGATAAGTGACCAGGACGTATAGACGCACTGCCCCCAGCCGGTCATAAGGCCTCCGTGCATGGAGAGTACCAGAGGCGTCTTTCTGCCCGGGTCATAGCTGTCCGGTACATATTCATACCAGGTATCCTCATTGTCGTCGATCAGGCATGCCCGGTACTCTTTCAGGTTCTTCGGATATACCTGCGAATTGTTTCCGTTTTCATTTACGACAATTTCACTTTCCTTGAGCTCTTCCGGAAGAAAATGCCTGTTGTCGTCGTCCGGTATGCCCGGAAGCAGTTTGATTTTATTGTTCATGTCATTTTACCTCACTTTACTGCCGCGCCCATAAGCGCGCCGTACTTTTTTCCGGTCACAAGAATGAAAAAGCCGAGAGCAAAGAGCTGGAAAATCCCGCACACAGCAAAAATCGCCGTATATCCTGCCGCCCCTGCTATAGCCTCGACGATAAAGCCTCCGATCATCGGGCCGATCCCCTGGAACACATCGCTTCCCAGATAATAGGTGCTGGTAGCGATCCCGCTTCTCTCTACTCCGACTTTATTGATGCATCCTGCCTGGAGCGCCGGCTGCCCGGCTCCCTGTCCCAGAGAACGGATCACTCCGGTAAGAAGGATCATCGGCAGTGTTCTGCTCGCTCCGAGAATAAACATTGAGCAGGAGGTGAGAATCAGTCCCGGGATAACCACAACCCGGATTCCTTTTTTGTCCATCAGCTTCCCAGAAAACGGGCGGATCAGAAACAGTACCGCCGCGCACACTGTAAAGTAAACGCTTACCCCTGCCACTCCGACCTCATCTGCATAGAGAACAAGATAAGATGAGATAATCCCGTTTATGAAGGAATAGGAGCCTGCAATTAAAGTAAACGGCAATGCTTCCACACATATGATATCCTGCAGACGAATTTTCATTTTTTCGATCTTCTTCTGCTGTTTCTCCTCATGGAAAAACCACAGAATCACATATTCTCCCGCCACGAGCAAAGCAGAGATCAGAAACGTAATCTTCATACCCACCATATCTGCAATAGCGATCCCGATTCCGGGAGCAACAGCAGATCCTATTACCATACCGAGTCCGAAGTAGCCAATCCCCTCTCCCATCTTGTCTTTTGGAATATAGTGGGACGCAAGCGCGATCTGGCATGTCCCTGCCAGCGCGAACCCTACGCCGTTAATAATTCTGAAAAAGATCAGAAGCGGCACATTTGTTGTGATGATAAATCCGATCAGGCCGATCCCCATGAAAACCGTACTCCATTTCAGAAGTGTTACATTATTCAGCCTGTCAGCCATCATCCCGCTGAATGGCCTGCATATCAGAGATGTCAAAGAGATAAGCCCCACAATAAAGCCGGCCATAGACACTGTCGTCCCGATTCCCACCAGGTATTTCGACAGGATCGTAGCGATCAGATAAAATGAAAACGCGTGCAGAGTGTTCACCAGCAGCACAAGTATATAATGTTTATTCCAAAGTTTTTCTTGATTCATGTCTCTGTCCCTTTCCCTGGAGTTCTTCTGCTTTTTTTGAAAAGTGAAGGAGGGCTTCCCCTCCTTCACTGTCTCATAAATAATTATTGTTCTGCCAGCCATGCGTCAAGCTGCGCCTGTTTTTCCGCAATGATATCATCAATTCCCGCGTCTTTAAGAGCCTGCTGGAATTCCGGAAGCGTTGAGTCAATATCAACCTCTCCATACATAAGCGGTGTATAGTACTGCGCCACTACGTTGCTGCATGCCGTAATCTGATCCGCAACATTTGTAGAATCAAACGAGAAGCCGAGCGCCAGTGATCTGTCGCAGGTCTTGTTCTTCTCGATCATCTGGTCATAAATATCCTCCGGCTCGTATGCCCATGTCTTGCACAGCGTCGGATTCGGCCAGTAAGCAGAGGAAGAAGCCGGCCATCCCAGATCCGCAATACTGCTCTTGCCTTCCGGGTATACCATCTGCCCGTTCTCATCCAGTTCATACTCAAGCCCTTCGATGCCGTTTGCCGCAATCTGAGCCGCGTCCGCATCTGTATAGAGCACTTTTAGGACACGCATCGCTGCCTCAGGCTCTTTGCAGAAAGCGCTGATGTGCCACATAAATGTAGATACATCTCCCGTTGTGGAAAGTGCCTCCGTGACATTGGTGCCATCCAGCTGGAGGCCGTTCTGAACCTCTGTTGCCTCCTGGTTAATCTCCGCATCCCAGGAATACCCTGTCGTTCCATTAGTAATTCCCATCATAAGGCAGTTTAAAGTCGGCTGATTCTGGCTGAGGGGATCCGGACTGAAAACGCCCGCTTCCTTCCATTCTTTTACATGATCCAGCCAGTTCAGGAAGTATTCCGACTCATAATAGTTTTCGACTGTCGTACTCTCTGTCGGATTCAAAAGTACTCCGAGGAAATTGCTGTCCCCGAAGTTGTCAATATTTTTCGGCACCCAGTAAGGATCCGTTGTCCCCGGAATATAATATTTATCCGGATTTGTTTCCTTCAGCTGGAGAATCGCGTCCGACATGCTGTCAATATCCGTCACCTGACTCCAGTCGATACCGGCTGCCTGAGCATCTTCAGACAACACATAATACTGGTTTTCATTACAGTATGAATAAATACTCGGGATGCCGTACTGTTTTCCTCCCACTTGTCCGCACTTAAGGTAATCCTCCATTCCATCGGAAAAGAGATCTACAATCTCACTTCCATCTGACTCCAGCAGATCGTCAAGCGCCATAATCTGGCCGTTCGACACTAGATTGCTGACAGAGGTATACCAGAAGGAATTGAACAGATCAATGGAATCCTCTCCTCCTCCGCTCAAAAGAAGATTCAGCTGTGTGGACCAGTTTCCAAAGTCAATCGGTACGATATCAACCTCCGCCTGTGCCTTTTCTCTCATAATCTCATTGAGGGCGTCTTCCACAGCCTGTTCATCCGGCGTAGGATAAGCCACGTTGTAGGCGATCTTTATCACCGGGTAATCTCCGCTTCCGCTGCCTGACTGTGTCTCTTCGCTGTCCCCGCCCGATGAACACCCGGCAAGCATCCCGGCCGTCATGGCAGATACAAGCAGACACGCAACTAATCGTTTCTTCATAACTGTTATCCTCCTTTTTCTTTGCCGCTTTATCCGGCGTCTGTTTTTTCGTGTGATGCCATCTTAGCAAATGTCGTTTTCCCCGCTCTATCACTTTTTTGTCCTGAATCATCGTTTTTCTGATATTTTGCACTGACGCTCCATCGTTTTCAATATTTATCACAGCATTTCTCACATATTATTTTTTTCACAAGACAGAAATTCAACATTTTATATCTGTTTTGCGATAGTATTTTATGCAATTTTTCTATAAATTTTTATTCATAAAACGGCGCAACGTTATTTATAAGGAGGTTATCATGGAAAGAGTAAAACAAAAACCACAAAAGAAAAAAATGTCGCTTCAAAGGATGAAAAGGTATCTGCCTTTTTATCTGATGATGCTGCCGGGAATCATCTACCTGATCGTCAACAACTATATGCCCATGGCCGGACTCGCGCTTGCTTTTAAAAAAGTCAATTATTCAATCGGGCTTTTGGCAAGTCCCTGGTGCGGACTGGAGAACTTCAAATACCTGTTCAGCTCTAACGACGCCTTTATCTTCTTCCGCAACACGATCCTGTACAATCTGGCATTCGTGGTGTTAGGAAATGCCGCAGGTATACTGGTTGCGATCTGCCTGGACACGATCCGTAACAAGTTTTTCAAGAAAGTCAGTCAGGTGATCATCCTGATCCCTTACCTGCTCTCAACCGTAATTATCAGCTACATTGTATTCGCATTCTTAAGCGGTAATAATGGATTCATGAATATGACCATACTGCCGATGCTGGGGCTGGATCCTGTCAACTGGTACAACGAAGCCGGCTGCTGGCCCGTGATCCTGGTTGTTGTCAATCTCTGGATGATGTTCGGCTATAATTCGATTCTCTACTACTCAACACTGATCGGAATTGATAAGTCATACTACGAAGCCGCCGCTGTGGACGGGGCAGGCGTATGGGCGCAGATCAGGCACATCACGCTGCCGGCTCTGAAACCGACGATCATCACGCTCGTGCTTCTTGCCGTAGGGCGTATCTGCTATTCGGATTTCGGATTATTCTATCAGGTTCCGATGAACAGCGGTCTGCTCTACTCAACCACACAGACCATCGACACCTATGTATACCGCGGTCTGCTCGAGCTCAACGACATCGGACGATCTACAGCCGCAGGATTCCTGCAGTCAATTCTCGGCTTCATCTGCGTGTTTACCGCAAACAAGGTTGTATCCAAGATTGATAAGGAAAGCAGCTTATTCTAACCAAAGGAGGTATTGACAAATGATCTGTGAAAATAAAGCGTTCCGGGTCGTAACCGGTATTATCGTTGCACTGCTGGTAGCAGCCTGCCTGCTGCCGTTTTTCCTTCTGCTGGCCAGCTCTCTTACATCCGAGCAGGCGCTGGCGCTGGACGGCTATTCTTTCTTCCCGTCTGAGTTTTCCCTCGCCGCATACGAGTATATCTGGGGAGTGAAATCAGACGTACTGCGTGCGTATGCCATGAGTTTCATCATCACAGGCGTAGGAACCGTAATAAGCATCATTATCACCATGCTGTTCGCTTACCCGCTCTCCAGACCCGATCTGCCGGGGCGCAGAGCTTTATCTTTCTTTGTATTTTTTACCATGCTGTTTAACGGAGGATTTGTACCCACCTACCTGATCTACTCTCAGATCTTCCATATTACAGATACGATCTGGGCGCTGATTGTCCCTTACCTTTTGATGAATGCTTTCTATGTGATTATGGTACGCACTTACATTACCTCCAATGTGCCCAATGAAGTAATCGAGGCGGCCAGAATTGACGGGGCCGGCGAGTTTAAAACCCTGCTCAGCATCGTCGTTCCCATGTCCAAACCCATCATCGGAACGATCGGCCTTATGACAGCGATTGCGTACTGGAATAACTGGACAAACGGTGTATACTTTATTCATGTAAGAAGAGATCTCTACGGGATCCAGAACTATCTGAACTCCATACTGACCAATATTTCCTTCCTCCAGTCTCACTCCAATCCGAGCCTTAATCTGAGTGAGCTTCCCAGCGTCAGTATCCGTATGGCTCTGGCTGTAATCGCGCTGCTCCCGATCCTGATCGCATATCCTTTCTTCCAGAAATCATTTGCCAAGGGGATCACCGTAGGATCTGTAAAAGGCTAGAAATACTCATGCCGCCATGGCAGTACGCTATGGCGGCAGAATGGAGATTAATATGAAAAATGAAATCATGCTTATTACTTATGGCGACAGCCTTGGAAAAAACTTCAGAGAATTAGAACAGATATTAGACAGACATTATAAAGGCGCCGTCGGCAGCGTTCATATTCTGCCCTTTTTCCCTTCTTCCGCGGACAGAGGCTTCGCTCCGCTGTGCTATACAGAAACAGACGAAAAATTCGGAACCTTTGATGACCTGGAACGGATCGGAAAAAAATACGATCTGATGTACGACTTCATGGTCAATCATATTTCCGCACACTCGTCCTATTATCTTGACTTCAAAGAAAAGAAGGACCGTTCCCCATACCGGGATTTTTTTATTCGTTACAAAGACTTCTGGGAGAACGGCGAACCCACCCGGGAGCAGATTGACAAAATCTATAAGCGCAAGCCAAAGGCGCCCTATGTCACTCTCGATTTTGCCGACGGAACATCCGAAAAGATCTGGTGTACTTTCGGAGAAGAACAGATTGACCTGGATGTTTCCAGTCCTCATGTTAAAGACTTTATCAGAGCTACGATCCGGCAGCTGGGTGGGCACGGTGCCTCAGCCATCCGTCTGGATGCATTTGCCTACGCGATAAAAAAAGCGGATTCCAACTGCTTCTTCGTGGAGCCTGAAATCTGGGATCTTCTGTACAGCATTCAGAATATCGCCGCAGAATCCCGTCTCGAGATCCTGCCCGAGATCCACGAGCACTATTCTATCCAGATGAAACTGGCCGAAAAAGGATTCTGGGTCTATGATTTTGCGCTTCCGATGCTTGTACTTCACGCCTTATATACGCATCGCGGCGACCGGCTCAAACACTGGCTGGATATCTGCCCCAGAAAGCAGATGACTACTCTGGACACACACGATGGAATCGGAATCGTCGATGTGGTGGATCTACTGACGCCGGAAGAAATCGAAGAGACAAAGGAGCTTCTCTATGAAAAAGGAGCAAATGTAAAGAAGAAATACAGCAGTACGGAATACAACAACCTGGATATCTACCAGATTAACTGTACCTACTACTCCGCTCTCGGAAACAACGACGCTGCCTATCTGCTCGCAAGAGCGATCCAGTTCTTTGCCCCCGGCATTCCCCAGGTCTACTATGTGGGAATGCTGGCAGGAGAAAATGATCTGGAGCTGCTGGAAAACACAAAAGAAGGCCGCAATATCAACCGCCACTATTATACTGCTGATGAGGTGGAGGAAAACTTACACCGGCCTGTGGTAAAAAAATTGCGGGATCTGATGATCTTCCGAAACACATGCCCTGCCTTCTGCGGCGAATGCAGCTGTACGTCTTCCGGGAGTCGGCTGACAATCTCACGAACCTCCGGGGATGTAACAGCGGTTCTGGAGGCGGATCTGACCACCTATCAGTTTACCATCACCGTAAACGGCATTGTACAGAATCTTTTCTGAAAATAATCCCCCAAACGAGCCGGGCATTTGAATCAGCCCGGCTCCTCTGCTATTACAGACTCATCCCCTCATATGCCAGATCACGCACCCTCGGATGGATCTCACTGTATGACCGCAGGAAACCGGCCACATGCTGAGAGTAAAAAAGGCTGACGTGATGAACAGGGTCCACCAGCACATCTTTGCCATCGCCCGCACCACCTCCCGGGTGGAAGCTGTATTTCCGCTCAGACGCTTAATCACCTGCAGGTCACGTGATTCCGTATCATAAGACATGCCGGCCGTCATAGTCAGCAGGTCAATAATCCGGATCGGGCGATGCGCATAATGACACGGATCGTCCGCCGCCGGCCAGCGTCGGAATACCTCCGGTTCAAAATTATTTACTACTTTCATCACTTCATATTCCGGCAGATACTTCGCCAGTTCATCATACAGGTGAATCTTTCCCCGCTCTACCTGTTGGAGTACGGCCGTCACCGTCACCAGCTTTGTAGCAGAAAAGAGACGATAAACTGTATTCCTTCCCAGCGGTACACTTTTTTCATAATCCGACCACCCTGTCAGGTGGCGATAGATCTCTTTGTGGTTCTTCATAATCCTGCAGTCACATGCCGGGATCCCATATGTATCTTCCAGCGAGTCCAGGTATTCTGTCAGTTTTCTAAAATCCATATCCATCCTCCATTCTTTTCTAATGCTGAATCTATTTTCTCATCTCTTTCCGTCGGGAAGCTCCTGCTTTTCTGTCTGCTTCTGTCGATTTCTTGACTTCCTTTGTCTGTTTTGCTAAGATAGCAAATGTAAAAACCGGTATTTTTGTAGATAATCAACAGGTGGTGTTTTCAACCGTGTTTCGCAAAGCAAGGACATATTCTATAAAAAAATTGTTTTTAAAATATTTTCTGATACTCTTTCTTTTTACATCAGGAGCTTTAATTCTATACAGTATTATTCTGGTCAAAACTCACCATGACCAGATAGCCCGCACAGCGGACAACACCCTCGGCTTTTATCTGGACTCTCTGGTTAACGAGCTAAATCAATGTGCCCTCTTTGAGCAGAAACTGTGCTATTCCGACTCTTCTTTTCAGATGCTAACGACAAAGAATCTGAAAGACACGGACAAGGTCATCTATCTTTATAATGTGAAAGAAATGCTGGAGCGCCAGACAGCTCCCTATGAAGCAGTTTTTGTCTTCAATGAGAGCACGAGGGTTTCTACATTTGCAGCCGGTTCTTCTTTCTCTCCAACCGGATCACAGTATCTCTACTTTATTAAGGAAAGCCTTCGCAGTTATTGGCTTGACAAATCCAATGACAACTATAACCAGTGGCTTCTTCTTCAAGTCCAGGGGCAGCCTCTTTTGATGCGTGCGGAAGAAGTACGGGATGTTTATGTGGCGACGGTTATCAATTTGAACGGGCTCGATTTCCTGACTCTCGGAGACGAAGAAAACACTAATATCAGCTTCGGCTTTTTTGACTCCGGCAGAATATTATCCGGTCATGACAGCCTGGAAGAAGCCGGCCTTACTTTCGGTGATCTGGAAGCGCCTTCCCGGAATCAATTGTTTTCGGACTTTTATCTCGTATCAGAACCGCTTCCCGGAACAGATATCAGTATGTACTGCCTGTTTCAGGCGGATGGGGTCTGGACGCTCACACGCTGGCTTACTGCCGTTTTTATCTCACTGGCGTTCATTACATGCGCTGTGATCATCTTCATTTTCTATTCCTTTAACCGGCTGTTGCTCTACCCTCTGATCCAGACAAACGCAGCCATGAAGCATCTGGAGGAAGATGATCCTGCCGGCTTCCTCGCAGACAATGAGAGCAGGATCACAGAATACCAGAATATAAACGATGCACTTGCATCTCTTTTAGACCAGAAGGTTACACTGAGCCGCGAAAAAGAGAATGAAGCTTTTGAAAAGGATCATGCGAAGCTGCAGTATTACCAGCTTCAGACCAGATCCCATTTCTTCGTCAACTGCTTAAAAAGCCTCTACAATATGCTGGAAAACAGAGAATATGAGAAGATGCAGCGGATGATCATCGCCTTTTCCAATCATCTCCGTTACGTTTTCCACGACAATCTGAAGCTTGTTTCACTGCAGGATGAGCTGGATGAGGTGAAGGACTATTACAATATCATCCTCCTCGACCGGGCCAGCCCCTTTATTATGAACACACAGACAGCCCCTGCTCTCCTCGACTGCCGGGTTCCCTCGCTGATCATCCAGACATTTCTGGAGAACACGGCGAAATACAACCGGCAGACTGACAATCTGCTGATCTTTGATGTAAAAATAGACCGCGCCGAGCTGAATGGCGTACCGGTGATGCAGATCATTCTGTCAGACAACGGCGTCGGATACAGCGCTGAGATGCTTAAGCGGCTGAACAGCCCGCAAGAAGATTTGTTTGCCACGAAACACGTTGGCATCTCTAACTTAAAACACAGAGTGTCCATTATTTATAAAAAAGATTATCAATTCGCATTTTACAACAAACCGTCCGGAGGTGCATGCAGCCTGATCTATCTGCCTATTCTCCGGGATAACGATTTAGAAGAAAAAGAAGGCAATAATGCCGGTAACAGGGAGGGAAAGGAATGAACATTTTAATCGTTGACGATCAGAGCTCAGTACTGAACGGTATTTTAAGCGGAGTGGATTTTCCAGCCCTTGATATTGACCGTGTCTTCACAGCCAATGACGCGTCAAAGGCAAGGGAGATTATTCAGACGGAAGACATCCAGATCCTTCTCTCAGATATTGAGATGCCCGGTGAAAACGGACTCGCCCTGAACCGCTGGGTTGCCGAAAACTATGCATCCATCATAAGGATTCTGCTTACTTCGCATGCCTCCTTTGAATATGCAAAAGAGAGTATTAAACTGGGATGTTTTGACTATATTGTCCAGCCCGCGCCATATCACGAAATAGAGGATGTTATCCGCCGCGCTGTTTCCAAACTCCTCACTGACAGACAGAACTACAGCTACAATAGTCTGGAGCAGTTGAACAGTATCGTTTTCAACCTGTTTTCATCCAATCCGGCGAACCGGAAGCAGTCTGTCCAGTCTCTGAACAGGATGGGATATGTGCTCAAAGACAGTTCAAATATCCAGGCCGTTATTACCGAAATCTATCCATATATAGAATCTAACGCTTTTTCCGATCTGGAAATATTCCGGATTCTTCTGGAAAGCGCACGAAAAAACTTCTCAGAGCCCGGGATTTATTCTCTTGTCTGCTGCAACAGATATAAGCAGTTCGTCCTGCTTCTCTATTGCAGCGGCAAATCACTAAATGCATTGACCGCAGACTGCTTCCAGGCATTTTACAGTGACATCTGCTCGGCCATCGCCCCCGAAACTGCCTGCTATGTAACGCCAAAAGGGACATTTGGATCTTTGAGCGCCGTCATTTACCCCGGCCATGTCTGCGCGCTCAACAATGTTTCAAAGAAGCCGGGCCTTTACTTCGCCGATCAGGCTGCCGCCGTACAGGAGACATCCGGCCTTCCGGAAAATGTAGCCCGCTGGAGCCGCCTGCTTGACAACGGACAGTTTGATGTACTGGAAGATAATATCTTTTCATACCTGGATTACAACGCTGCTCTTGATCGGTTAAACCTGGAAACCCTTTCAGAATCCACCAGGAACTGACGAAGTTGTTTTTTGTCTATTCATATAATCACAAAATTGATATTATGAGCCTGTTCACAGATAAGTACACTTATAATGATTACATGAGCAGCTTTAAAAATGTGGAGGCTCTGAAAAAAGGAATTTCATTTGTTAAGAACGCTATTATCTCCGCCAGCTCATCCGGGCGTTCGAAAGATGTAATCCGGCAGGCAGTCGACTATATTCTGGCTAACCTTTCCCAGGACCTGTCCGTAAAGGATGTAGCGGATCATGTGAACTTCAATCCGGAATACTTTTCCCGCCTTTTCAAGAAAGAGACCGGTGAGAACGTCAAAAACTATATTCTCCGGGTTAAGGTGGACGCAGCCAAAGACCTGCTGAAAAATCCGAATATTCCTATCAGTATGGTTGCCTCTGAGCTTGGATACAGTAACTTCTCACATTTCACTCAAATGTTCCGCAAGCATGAATCAATCACTCCCAGCGAATACCAGAAACGATTCGCGAAATAAAAATTTCCCGGAAAAGAAGAAGACCCGGCGCACTTCCTGCACCGGGCCTTCTCCCTATGTTTTATAACAGTTTATCCCTCAATAGCGATCGTCTTCTTTGTTTCAACCTTCTGAGCGTCCTTCTTCGGAACAGTGATGCTTAAGATACCATTCTCGTATTTGGCCTTGATATCTTCCTGCGTAAGTGCATCGCCTACATAGAAGCTTCTCTGCATCGCACCGGCGTAACGCTCTCTGCGGATGTATTTGCCCTTTTTATCCTGCTCGTCTTTATCCAGTCCTTTCGCTGCTGATACAGTCAGATAACCATTCTCAAGTTCAAGACCGATCTCGTCTTTCTTGAATCCCGGCAGATCAATGTCTACTTCATATCCGTTATCATGCTCCCGGATATCTGTCTTCATCATGTTCTTTGCATTCTTTCCATACAGAGGATTCTTCTTTCCCCAGAAATCTCTGTCAAACGGGAAATCCATCCAGTCATCATCAAATAAATTCTCTCCAAAAATACTCGGCATTAACATAAGTCATATCTCCTTTCAAAAACATCTTTCTGTTTACTATCTATATTATAAAGCACTTCCGGATTTTCATCCGGGGTGTTGAGAAATAAGAACCTGGAATCCGGATGCTTATCTCTTTCTTTTCATCCTCTTCCTTTGTTCTAGTTGTACTATAGCACTTGTTGTTAGCCAAGTCAAGTCCCGAGTGCTAATTTTTTAAATATTTTTGAAAGCCTGAAAAAAGCTCGATTTTACAGGCTTTCATATCTCTTTATAGCTATCTAAGATTATTTTTGTGTATTTTCTTCTAATTCTAACAGATATTTATCAAAATCCGACATATATAATCTATCCTGGATCACTCGATACTTTTCAAACTCTGTCTCAGCTTTTGCTTTCGCAATCTGTGCTGTAATCTTCCCAGCATCCTGCAGGACCTCCCTGTCATCCGCCATCAAGAACAAATCTAAACGCTTGGACCAGTCCTCCATTGTCATAGGTATATGACGTTCAGCCCGATCTTCAGCCAAATCCAGATATGCAGATACAATTCGTTCCAAAGAACGCATTTCCTTCTCTGTAAGATAATTCTTGGCAATGCTGACATCACTTTTCACAATTTTACCATCTGGCGCCGCCGCCCATGTTGTAAGTCCCATATGTGGCTGCTTTGCATCTGCTCGTTCATAAATCAATTCTGCTGCTGTATGTCCGTGAACTGCATAATGCATTTTGTTTTGTACTTTAGCAAAAAACTGCTTTGTCGTTTGTGCTGTCCGATCATAATCAAGAGATGTGGCATAAATATCCGTAAAATTGAACTGCTCTCTCATTATTTACCTTGAATCCAACAGCAATGATCATCTGTAAATTATAATGTGCCATCTCCCGCCCCACCTGACGGGCCCCCTCCGTTTGAACTATTAAGTATTTCTTAATAGTTGAGTCTGGTTCTAACTCTGAATCATCATAAACTTTCTTTATATGTTGATTAATGGCGGCAACACTTACATCATATAACGCAGCCATCATTTTCTGTGTCAGCCATATATTTTCGTCCTCATATCGCATTTCGATACTGTCCTGCTGCTCACCAATGGAGGCTACATAAGTTAGATACTCTGCTGCGCCGGATCGAATCGTCACTTCATCTTTTTTCTTTTTCAAACAAAGCTCCTCCTTCTTCTGGCTTTTATATAAACACACTATAGAGTACGTTCTCTTTAAATTATGGAACTCACTTTTATCCCAATTCTACCAAATCACTGTACATTTCGCTATCCCTTATTTTAATGCAGCTCCATGTCCATTACTGTCCCTTTCGCTACACCATATACCACACCATTTCCGCAAAAAACTACACCGTTTAACGACATTAGCGATACCGCGGACATTCTCATTCCAATCTCCACCTCTCCCAGATCTTCCCCAGCCGTTTCGCAATCAGCCCCACCAGAAGCGCCGCTGCCACCGTTCCTTCTCTCACCCCCTGCAGACGGCCGGTAAACAGAATCGAGAGAACACATGCCGTAATAACAAGCGTCACATCGAATCCGACTTTCATATACCCGAATTTTATCTTCGGCAGGACCTGACAGATGGCCAGGACTACTCCCTCTCCGGCAAGCACAACCACGCCTGCCTTCACCTCAAAGCTGACTCCCACTGCTACAAGCAGAATACCGATCAGACAAACGATCCACTGCTGCCAATACGCCTGACACACAATTCCCTGAACCGCCCACACGCCGAAGTCTGTCAGATATCCGAAAAAAAATGCAACCGGAAGCTGCATAAGCTGTATCGGATGATAATTTTTGCGCAAGATTAATATCTGAAGCAGAATAAAGACGCAGTGCATAACAATCGTTGCTGTTCCTACTGTCAGCGGAGCAAAAAGGCTGACCACATACGGAACACTTGAGATAGGGGATGTCCCCAGACTTGCCTTAATAGAAAACGCGACTCCAAAGGCCATGACCGCCAGTCCGGCCATAAGGAGGGAATAACGTTTTAAAAGACTGAAATACAGTTTTTGATTCATTTCTATCATTCCTTTCCTCTTAAACTATACCACTTTCATCTATAATTGTACAAAAAAATCTGACTCTGTCTTCTTTGCATGCTATAATCAAATTACAGCACGCAGAAGCAGCCGCTGCACTCACGCATCCGTATTGTTTTCCACCCTTTACACTCCGGTACTGCCATGCATGCCGAACTGTTACTTTACACAAATTCAAAGGAGAAATTATGTCTGAAAAAAAATCAAAAATTCTCGTTGCCGATGATGATAAGGAAATAAGAGAGGTGCTCACGCTTCTTCTCACCGCAGAAGGATATGAAGTCACAGCAGTCTGCGACGGACAGGAGGCCGTTGACCGCTCGACGGAAAATATCGATCTGTATATTCTGGATGTGAATATGCCAGTCATGTCCGGTTTTGCAGCGGGAGCTGAAATCCGAAAGCATACCTATGCTCCTATTCTCTTTCTGACCGCCTACTCCGGAGAATCCGATAAAGTTATGGGCTTCTCCGTAGGAGCGGATGATTATCTGGTTAAGCCATTCTCAAACAGCGAACTTCTTTTACGCGTTAAAGCACACCTGAGACGGGCTTTACAATACGCTCCGGCATCCGTGACGCACACATCTCACAAAACACTGGATACGACGCCCTCCAGGGCGAACTCCTCTGAAAATATCCTGACCTACAAAGACCTCACACTTGACGGGGATACTCAGTCCGTACAGAAAGCGGGGCAGGTTATCGTCCTGACCCATACCGAATACCGGATACTGGAACTGTTCCTGACCCACAGAAAAAAGATATATTCATTGGAAAACATTTATCAGAGCGTATGGGAAGAAGATGCTGTAGGTGACAGTACGATTATGGTACATATAAAAAATCTGCGAAAAAAACTGGGCGATGACTCACGCAATCCTCGTTATATCAAAACAGCCTGGGGAAAGGGATATTATGTGGACTAAGAAAAAGACAGCCTCAAAAAAAATGGGCGTACGCAGACTTTCTGCCGTGATTTTGGAATACCTGTTTTTCTCCGCTCTGGTATCCCTGTTTACTTTTCTCTTCCTTTTTAACACTTCTGTCTCCATAGGCGAAAAGTACCTGCTCCACAGAGGGATCACACTTACCGAAGTACAGAATCTGACCTTTCACATGTGGCTCAGAAGTATCTGCGTGATTGCCTCCATTACTATCTTTACATTCCTTTTTCTGTTTATGCTGGGGCAGAGACTCTCCTATTTGATCACCATCATACAGGGAATTGAAAAACTGCGTGAGAACCGTATGGATTATGACATTCCACTTGAAGGGAACGATGAACTCACCCAGCTTGCAGGAAGCATAAACTTCCTTTCCTCTACAGAAAGAGAGCTCGCCCGAAAAGAACAGGAACTCAAAGAGGAGCGTGAGGAATGGATCCGCGCCCTCTCTCATGACATCCGGACGCCTCTCACCTCTCTTCTGTCCTACTCGGAATTTATGCTGGACAGGGAATCGCTCAGTGAAGAAGAAATGAGAACCTATATCGACCTGGTATATTCAAAATCAAACCAGATACGTGAACTTACTTCGCAGCTTATCGAAAGAAAAGATGGGAACTGGGAGCCAATAGAAAACGTGCACTTTCTTCTTGAGCAGCTCACTGAGGAATGGCTTGAGATACTTGAAGATCGATTTTCGTGCCAGATTGATTTGTCAGGCTGTGAAAATTTCAGCGGGATTCTGGATATTTATTCCCTCCGGAGGATTCTCGACAATCTTGCCTCAAATATAGAGAAATATGCGGATCCGTCGGCTCCCGTTACCCTTCAGCTTCGGACAGACGGCCGGCAGCTCATACTATTGCAGAGCAACCGTAAAGCAGCGACTGCAGTATCTGCCGAAAGCCACCGGATCGGCCTTGCCAGCATCCGGCAGACCGCCTCTCTTTATGACGGCCGCGTTGAAATCATCTCACCGGAGGCCGCATCCGAAATTCCGGAGGAGAAGCAGCTGTTCCAGATTCAAATCATTTTAAATATCCGTCCGTATCTTTAGAATTCTTCAGAATCACATACATAACCTCTTTAGAATGGCATGGTAAATTAATGGCATAAAGCAAAACAGAGGAGGAAATAAAAAATGGCTTTAGGATTATTAATGATTTTATTTGTTGGAATGAGTGTAATCAGTATTGTTGGACTTCTGCTTATGTACCTGCTGAAAGGCGAGCGCGCAAAAGCCTTCGCTTTCTATGTTATGGCAGTATGGGGAATGGGCGTTGCAGCGTTAAGCGCAACCAGTCTTCCGTCCAACTTCACCGGTCATCAGATTCTCGCGTGGGGATTAGGTTTCCTGAGCGTGGCCGGTCTTCTTGTTCATATCGGATCAAAAAACAAATCCGGACGCATGACAGCATACCTGCTGGTGACAGTTTCCGTGATCGGCGGAGTATTGAAAATGTTTGTGTTTACACTTTGATCTGACGCCGAACGAATATTTATAAATTTTAAAACAGGAGAACGATACAGACTCTTTCCCGAATAAGCTGTATCGCTCTCCTGTTCCATGTTAATTCAGCCCGAAGGTGAGATTACGATTCCGATACGCGAGGAGATTCCTTTTTGTCTGCTTCCGCTTCAGCAGCTCCCATTCTCTTGCTTTCCAGTGCCCGGTAATGTTCTCCCTTCCAGTAATCATCCAGTTGTACCGGCATATTATCAATCAGTTTCTTTATCCTGACGTTAAGATTGTATAGCCCCTGCTGCGCGCTGTCGAGCTCTTTTGCATACTGTTCGATCTTATATTTTGCAGCAAGAAGCTGAATCCCCTTCTCTTCAAGCTGCACGTTGATTCTCTGCTCGATGACTCCTTTCTGTCTCTCCGTTTCTTTCTCCGCCTCTTCCAGTATCTTCTCTGCCTTCACCCTGCTTTTTTCCTCAATAGCAGCAGCGTTTTTCCTGGCCTCCTCCATAATTTTTGTAACAGTATCATAATCGAAGAACTCTTCGCCCTGATTTTTACTCAATTTCTCACGTTCTTCTTCCAGCCGTTTTATCTGCTCTCTCAGAGAGTCATTCTCTTTCTGTAGTTTCTCATAATCATCCTGAGAAATTCCCATTGTAACTTCCTGCATCTGATCTTTTGCTTCTTCTAACTGCTTCCTGAAGCCTTCATATTCTTCGTGCTCTTTCCTAAGCTGTATAATCTCCTCCCTGAGTTCAGGAATTCTACTGTTTTCTTCCCTGAGCCTTTCCGTTTCTTCCTGGAGATCGGCTATTCCACTGTTTGCTTTTCTAAGCTCCGCGATTTCATCCTGCATCTCATCAATCTCTTCTTCTGATATTCCTGTCTGCTGCTCTTCAATCTGGCGGATCAAATCATTTTTTTCTCTCTGATGCAGCACTTTGATAGAATCAATCTCATGTTCCAGATTCTTGATATACTCGTCTACATCTTCTTTGTTAAACCCTCCGAACAATGCTGTTCGAAACATCCCGTTTCCTGCCATTTTTACATCCTCCCTTGTCTATTCTTCGTATGTGTAAATAATCTGTATATCTCCCTTTTTTTCCGTTTCCATTGCCAGAGTAATATGTTCCTTCTCATCCGGATCTGTAATTCCGATTCCAATCTGATATCCCTGCCGGAATTCATCTGTAAAGGGAATAGTCGAAACCGTCTCTACGGTCTTACCCGGATAAAGTTCTGACAGGCTGATTTCAATCGTTTCCCAATATTTCACTTCTCCCTCTGCATTGTAGACATACATCGTTACCGGCCAATCCCAGTATATCGGCGCAATCCCTGTATTTTCCCAGGTCATTTTCACCTCCAGTTCCCCTTCTGAAAATGAATACTGAGTACTCATACCTGAAATATAATACCGATACCCCAATTCTTCTCTTATGGCTCTGGCGGCGCTGCTGTCTTTTAAACTTCCTTCCGGGCACTTCGGCCCTATAAATGTCATATGGCTCTCCCGGATCATCTCCAGCGTATCCGTAAGCCTGTCTGTCAACAGCTCTTCCATCGGAAACTCACTGGTGAATTCACCCCCGCTTGGCGCTGTCTGCCAGAAATCCGCCATCGGCCTGTACTCAATCTCCTCTCCGGCCGTCTCAAAACTTCCGCCATTTTCAATCCATCCAAGCCATTCTTCCGTATCTGCCGGAGAACCTGTCATGTCGTTGTACAGTCCCATGCCGCCATCGGATGCCATCACAAAATTCCGGCGCATTAAGAGACGCGCATTGTGGAAGTTATCAGAATAATCCAGCACATAATCCCAGCATGTCTGCGCATCGGGAAGCGGCTGCAGACCCTCATCTGTGTTTGTATGCCACTCTCCCCAGTGTCCCAGGCTGCCTAGCTCGACATATGCCACAAAATCATCCTGGTTACAATATTCTGCCAACGCCTCCAGGGCGATGCTGTGCCGCTCCCTGAAATATTCATTCTCATAGTCCGGAGAATAACCCGCCCCATATGACGTATTATAGAATTCTCCGTCCCGTGTGTGTTCATACAGCCACTGCGGTATATCCATATGGCCCTCTTCACCCGGCACATCGCAGATAAAACGCAGTACCGCATGCTTATTCTCATTTTTCCACTGTTCGATATGAAACATTTTTTCCAACGCCTCTGTATCGAACTCTCCCTGTGACGGTTCCCACATCTCCCAGGTAATTCCGATGTAGACAAGCTGTGAATCCTCACACTCTTCAACGTTATCCGCGGATGGCGCGTAACCTGTCAGCGGATTGTTCAGCGGATCGTTCAGCGGATCGTCTGTCTCCTTGAACGTCACAGTATTGTTGAGCTGATAACGGTATGGAACAATGTATAAAAGAAGGCCTGCGCACGCCAGGGTCAAAACAATCAGCATAATGTACGGAATCTTCGAACCTCTTTTTCCCATACGCCTCTCCTATCCATAATACTCCATTCATCTTTCTTATCCGTGATACTCTCCATTATACTGGATCAGCGACACGTCTCTTACGCCTTCCACTGCCTGGATCTGTTCCATAAAAACAGTATTGGAATTTTTGCTGATTAGTTCAATCGTCAGCTCTGTAAGATTCCCTCTGATTGTTTTTGATTTTAACTGATGACGCATCTTATGTAATATTCTCATAATCTCATCTCCTGCAGCTTCGGATTCGTAATGCGCTACCAGAATAAATATCGTTCCTTTTTTCCGACGGTTGTAGAATATATGCACAACAAGAACCATAATGATCATAGTCGCGGCTGCCAGCAGATAAAGCCCTGCACCCAATGTGATTCCCACAGAAATTGACCAAAACAAATACAGAAGATCCATTGGATCTTTGATCGCTGTACGGTAACGCACGATAGAAAGAGCACCTACCATACCAAGGGAAATTACAATATTGCTGCTGATTGCGAGAGTCAACATACAACTTAATACTGTCATCCCAGTCAGTGTAACCGCAAATGAGCTTGAAAAAACAACCCCGCCATAATAATGTGCGTATATCTTGTAAATCAATATTCCAAGTACTACAGCCATAACCATAGCAATCACGGCTGTGGTCACAAAGTCAGCGGTAATTCCCTGTCCGCTTACAAAGGATTCCCAGACCGAATTTTTAAAATAATCTCTTATATTCATTACCTTTTCCTCCTGTTTGTCTTAGAAATGCCGGCCAGCATATCTGTCCTGTGAAACGCTTTTTCGTAACAAAGGGTATACTTTGATATCGCCGAGAACTCCTGCCCGTCCAGCGGGAGAAGTTCCTTTATAAGCTGAGGGATCATCCCGGTGAATTTGACTTCCAGCACCATCCGGCCCGGTTCAAGAATGTTTTCCGTCGGAAGGAACGGGTCAAATATATCATAGTTAAATGCACCTGCCCGCACATCTCTGTCAAACGTAATCCTCACATCCCCCTCCTGGCGGATCAGCGGCTCTCTCTCATAGTCTACAATTACTTTTGGCCTGTAGAGCCGCACCATACAGTCGTAATAAAATTCCTGGCACAGCGTATGCTCACTCCTTAGGAGGAACTCATACTCTCCGGCCATGATTCTTTCAAACTCATCCCGCGTCAAAGGCGCTGAATCTTTGTGGATATAACTGCCGCTCTTTTTCTTCCTCTCCAGCCGGATTCTTTTATCACTGTAGTTATAGATCCGTACCCGCCATTTTTGTCTGGATTCAACTCCCATCATTTTCTCTTCGTATGCCGAATTCCAATAATCATCAAAATACAGGCTTCGGATCATATACTGCCCATTTTCTGCATTCGGATCCGGCTCCATAAATGGAAGCAGGCGTTTTTTCAACAGATCTCCTTCCCAGAGAGAAATATAATACTTCCATTCATTTCTGTAAATCTCACGTTTATGCATTAAAACTGGCATTGTCACTCATCCTCACTATATCTGGCTGCGGCGGCAGTTCCGTCATCCAGTACATAAAAGCACAGTGTACTGTAAATATCATTTCCCCATTCCGTGCGGTAATACTCATACGCATCCTGACTGACGCCACTGCCTCCGGAAGCCCTGATCCGCACAAAATACTGTCCTGCTGACAGCGCATCCATCTCATAACGCGTCTCTGTTGTCTGTGTATTCACAATACAGTTTTCAAAGGAATAATCCTGAGCTACTTCCACCGTATAAGTAACAGTTTCCCCGTCCTGTACATAAGCTTCTTCCCAGCTTAATACAGTTTTTCCATTTTCATTGACAGGATCCAGTATATGGAACGGCCATGCAGATTCCATGCTTTCTTTATATGCGGTATAGTTATCCTCTGTTTCCCCGGCCATGCTGTCAGATAGAATATCGTAATTCTCCTCGGATACCCTGGCATATGTCTGATCAGGCAGGGCATATACATATTCTTCCGCCACTGCCCTGTAACTGTCTATTTCCTCCCGGATATTTTCCTCTGTCAGATAATTGTTCTTAAGATCTTCCACTGCGGCGTCCAGCGCCTGTCTGCAGTTCTCATTCTGAAGAATCCTCCGGAAGAGAACCGTGTCTGCAAAGGTATAGATTCCTTTGTTCCAGGATCTTTCATAACTGACATTATCCATAGACTCATATGTCTCTTTTAGTATACTGTCATTGTCCCAGGAAATGAAATACCACTTGTCAGATCCCCGTGAACTGTACAGGTAATAATTGCCTTTCAGCACATCTTTATTTCCCATAAGAATATGGAATCCCATCCAGTAATAAAGATTTCCGCTGTCGAAATACTGTGAAACCACATCCTCTATGTTATTGTCCAGGTTGTTGACCGCATCCAGAAGTTCTATAATCTTGTCGTGCTCCTCTGAGCCGTCGATTTCCAGATACTGTTCAAACTCCGCCTGGTCATAATTCTCATCCGTAGCCAGCATGATGCTGTCCTCATGTCTCTGCCAGTCAAAGTTCTCTCCCGCTTGGTAAAGTGATCCTCCATTGTCAAATCCCCTGTTTTTCAGGTAAGTTTTATTCACTTGCTCCACTTGGGTATACAGGCCATAATCCCTGAAAAGACCGTTCTCTCCTTCTGTTTTGTCTTTCACATACAAATGTACAAAAGTCGTCCTTGCACTGAGCATCTGGGGGATCTCCTCCATCAGGGAATATGCAAGTTTATTCTTAAACCTTACCGGATCGGCCGAATGTTTATTCAGGGAGATTGTTTTCTGTCCATTCCAGTCGCCGCTTCCATCTTTAATTTTGATCCGGTAGCTCTTTTGCTGCCACGTAGAGGCCCCCTCGCCCCTCAGCTGTACTGTAGCGTTTGCAGTTCTGTCATCATAACCAAACTCGCCTTCAACCGGCCCCGCTTCATCTCCAATCTGAAGCACAGCCTCACACTTATATGGTTCAATAC
The DNA here is from genome assembly GCA_019420405.1 of Clostridiales bacterium. GTDB lineage: Bacteria > Bacillota > Clostridia > Lachnospirales > Lachnospiraceae > Mediterraneibacter. The sequence continues at coordinate 10,554 of JAHZHF010000002.1, read as the reverse complement.
CCTGTTCTTCATAGTATTCCAGAGGGTGATTGTTTACTTCTGTCCAGGTGTGATCTGTCCCATCCTCCTCATTGCCCATCCCCACTGTCAGATACATGGTAATCACTTCTGTATCATCTTCATCCTCGTAAAGGGCATCATTATCTTCAAGCTGATAGTCATCACTGCTGTCCCCTGTCGTCTCGTATGTCTCATCCGGACTCACAAGGTATCCACTGTCACTGGAAGACACAGCACAGCCGCTTATGGTTCCTGCCAGCATCATAAGCGACAATGCACCAGCTATTCTTCTTCTCATTGCTTTCCTCCTTGTCTCACAAACAGCGTCACTCCACATCTTCAACGTCCGCGATATTGCCATCTTCATCAACGGTAAATGCTTTTGTCCCATACGCTTTTCCACCAGAATCCAGGGAATAATAATCATAACAGTCCTGTTCATATCCAGACTCATTGCGTGCCCGCACCCGGATAAAATACGTTCCGGACTCCAGCATGTCAAAAGATGCTTCCGGAAGGCGGATATTCTCTTCACTGTACAGAACATCCGTAAAATTATAATCTCTTGCCAGTACAAACGAATAGGTAACATCTTCCCCATCCATATCGTACGAAGCGTCCCAGATCACCGTTATTTTCCCGTCTTCTTCATAGGGCGTTCCCACGTAGAAGGGCCATGGCCGTTCAAGGCTTTCCAAATAATATCCGTAGTTTGTTTCAATTTCACCTGCCATCGCCGATACAATTATATCAAAATCATCCTCTTCCATTACTGCATTCTCCTGATCCGGAGAACTGTATACATATGGCTTGGTTACGGCCGCATACTGCTGCGCCATGGACGAGATCTTCTCCTGTGTCAGATAATTTGTTCTTAAATCTTCAACAGCTGCTGTAAGCATATCCCTGTATTCCTCCTCACGGAAAATACGGTTAAATAAAACAATATGCATAAACTGTGTCATTCCCTGCTCCCACGACTGTCCTTCCGTATAATTTCTCATCGCATGTTCAGTCCGGGTAAAAGACGCATCATTATCCCAAGAAATAAAATACCATTTATCTGAATTCTGCGGACTGTATAGATAATAGTTACGTGAGCCCACATCATAATTTCCGATCAGAATGTGGAAGGCCATCCAGTAACAAATATTATCCATATCAAAGTGTTCCTCCACAATCTCCTCAATAGGGATTGAATAATCGTTTACCTCCGCAAGAAGATCGATCAGCTTGCTGTGATCTGTATTCCCCTTAATCTCCAGATATTCCTCAAATGCTTTCTCATCATAATCCGGATCTGTCGTCAATTTTATCTCATCATACTGATACCACTCAAAGAAATTGATTTTATACAGATATCCTTTATTATCCAATCCATGTGTTTTCAGATAAGTCTTATTGATCTGCTCTACCTGGGTATACAGGCCATAGTCTGTAAACTCTCCATTTCCTCCGGCAGTCTCATCCTTCACATAAAGATGCACAAACTGAGTTCTCGCACTCATCATCTGGGGAATATCCTTCATCAGGTCATAGGCAAGCTTATTCCGGAAGCGGACAGGATCTCCAACATGTTTATTAAGGGCAATTGTCCGCTGGCCCCTCCATTCTCCCATGCCATCCTTAATCCTGATCTTATAGTTTTTCTGCTCTCTTCTGGAAGACGTCTGGCCTCTGATCTGAACCGTTGCGTTCGCCGATGTGTCGTCGTAACCGAATTCTCCTGCCACCGGACCGTTCTCATCACCAATCTGCAGGATTGCTTCGCAATTATACCTGTCCAAGTCATTATCCTCGTAATAATAAGTGTCATAAGTATTTATTTCCGTCCATGTATGGTTCGTGTTATCCGCTTTATTTCCTGATCGCACAGTCAGATACATGGTCACCACAGATGTCTCGTCGTCTCCGGCATAAACAGCTTTATTGTCTGTCAGTGCTTTCTCCGTAAGCTCTTCCTTTTCCACCAGGGTTCCGGTAATCACCTCACTCTCTGCTGCTGTACCTTCCCCTTCGGCAGACACAACGGATGTTTCCACGCTTTCCTGTATATCCGCACCGCACCCTGCCAACAGCAGTATAAGAAGAAGCATCCCCGCCACTCCGGTTGTTCTGCGGCGTTTCTTCTTCCATTTTTCCTTCGGTGCTTCCCGTTTTTTCCTGTCTCTCTCATCCAGATAATCACACAGCTTCGCGAACAGTCCGCTCTCTGCATTCGGCACAAGAGCTTTTCTGCAAAGCAGGAAATACGGCAGCCGCTTCGTATACCACTCCAGGCGCAGCCAGACAATAAAGTAAAACGCCACACCGCCTGCCAGAAACCCAAGTCCGAAAAATTCAACCGGACTGAATAGAATCTGGATAATCGTTCCCCCAACGCTGACCACAGCAAAAGCCAGAGTTCCCAGAAGAGCGCCCGTGTAATCTTCAAAATACAGAAGAATCAGCATAATAGAATTGCTGATCGCATAAATTCCATATCCTACACAGAGAAAGCGGAAGATCCCTATGGAAGTATCTGTAAATCCCAGAGACATCCACTCCAGCACATAACTTCCGAATACCACAAACAGAACCGTTGAAATAAGCTGCTTATGTCCGCTGAATGTAAGCTCTTGTTTCAGAATCGCAAGCATCTCGGTCTCCGCCTGTTCAATATCGCGGATCGAACCGTTGTCGTTAAACAGACTGTAATAGTTCCTGTACGCCGGATAAAATCGCACTTCCACTGAAGTCACAAAATTAATTGTTGTAATCAGTATAGAAAAAAAAGCAAACAGCGCAGGTACATCATGCGCCGGTGCTCCGTAAAAGAGTCCCTCCACCTTCACCTGAAGCGGCCCAAAATACATGATCACAAGATGGGCAAACAGCCCGATATTAATAAAGCCACCAATAAAAGAAAGTGATTTATACCGATCAAACCACCTGAGAAAAGCATACTTACTCCCCTCATTTTTCGGGAAATAGTCTAAAAGGAGCTTGTAATACCACACCATAAGCGTCCCGTAAGCAACGATAATGCACAGCATGAGGCTTACGATACTCACCCAGCCGATCACCACAAGTACAAGGGCGCAAAAGAAGCCCAGCAAAAGGGAAACCGCAAATGCCAGCACAATGCCTTTATAATCTTTCAGAGCCGTCAGATATACGATCTCCATCCATACTACAATCAGGATCAGCGAAAACCACAGGCATAAAACCTGATAAATGAAGTCCACTCCGGAAAACCACAAAAAGATCCCGTACACAACGCCTCCGGCCACAAGCATAATGGAACAGCTTCCATACAGAGACGGCATAACCCGTTCCGGCTTTTCTTCATAAAGCATATCTGATGTATACCTGGTCGTAATCATATTGAACCAGCTCGTGACCGACAGTGAAACAAGCAGACTGTATGTGAGCATACAGTTCATCAGCTCTCTGTCGTGAGCCGGCATTCCGGCCAGTCTGGCCGTCAGACTCACTCCTGCCAGCATGATGACACCAAGTATCATCGGCCCCGTACATATGATTCCCGCATACCCATATGCCCGGCACAATGAGAAAAAGCCTCTTTTATTAAATAACCGCTTTAGGCTGAAACCGATTCCTGCCATCTTCTAAACACCTCGTCATATGCTTCCTGATAATTTCTAATCATATCCTCATGCCGGAAGTATTTCTCCACACGCTTCTTTGCCGCCACACCCATACGGTACCGTTCTTCCGGATGTGTACACATTTCTTCCATCGCGTCACACAGAGACTCCCTGTACATAGGAGGCACGCAATAGCCTGCCGTCCCCAGGTCATCCCCCTCCATCCCATTGATAAGCTCCTTGCAGCATCCCACGTCCGTGACTACGCAGGGACGTCCTGCTGCAAACGATTCAAGCACTGCCAGCGGCTGTCCCTCTGAGATGCTGCTAAGCACTGTAAAATCAAACTTTTCCATATATTCCAGCACATTAACCGTCCCAAGGAAATAGACATCCTGAGTCCCAAGATGCTCATTCAACGCATAGCACTCTTCTGCATACTGTTTGTCATCCTCAGGCCCCGCCACGTAAAGCCGGGCATTCGGCACTCTCCGCTTAAGTTCAGCGAACGCATACAGGAGCGTCTTAACATCCTTGATCGGCGAGATACGGAGCACGGCTCCTATATCCACATATCCATTCTCCTGTTTCAGAGGGATGGAACAGAATCTTTCATAATGAATTCCATTGGTGATGTATCTGCATCTGTCGGGTTCACATCCCATCTCTATCTGCATCTCCCGTGCTTTGGAGAACAGACTTGTAATCATCGATGCTTTTTCATACGCGGCATTGGAGAGCATGTAAAAAAATCTGACCCAAAACCTTTTGAATGCTGGAATAACCCATTTGGCACGGATGATCTCTTCTTCCCGCTCTCGTGTATAGATACCGTGTTCCGTGATCTCGTAGGGAACGTGATAAACATAGCTTCCGAGTCTTGCCAGCACACCGCTGTATCCGGTAGCAATAGCATGATAAATATCTGCTTTCGGTACATCGCTCTGCATGACATACAGAATCGGAAGCATCATCGAGCGCACGGTATGAAATAAATCTGAAAAACTGGTATATGGATATTCTTCATGACAAATCTTTGTCAGAATATCCAGAAAATCTTCGCTCATCAAAAATGCAATAGGAGATATCTTCCTGTCATAATACATATGGAAAAGCCTCTCCCAATCCGGGCGGCGGCAATTTACAAATTCCCTCAGCTCATGGAGCTCTTCCTCCGTAAATTCATACTTTCCTTTTACAAACTGCATCTCCAATGCTTCATCCAGAAAGATTTCACGGACTTCCACAACATTATCCGGGAGTTCATACTTGAATTTTCCCCTGTCTTTCGCATTTGCACCAACCGCCCACACAACAAACTCATGCTGCGGCATCGCCTTGATATACTGATGAATCCAGGTGGATACGCCTCCTGTAATATAAGGATAGCACCCTTCCAGTATCACACAAATTCTCATCTGCTTTCCTCTCTTATAAGCGTAACATCCTCAGAGTCCGCCCTGAGCAGATACAGATCACCTGTAAGCCGCTCAAGCTCACCGCCCTCTGTCTTCTCCAGATCCGGTTTCCATTCATTCAGCCGGATCATAAACCAGGCCTCATCCTGGAAATTATTGATATGGATCTCTAGCCCTGCATCTGTTTCTTCCTCTTCTGCATCCGCATAATAAAATCTCTGTACGGCTCCGGCCGTCTCAGATCCCGTCTGCTTCCGGATATCCGGAGCTGCGCTGTCAATCCATTCTTCATAAACCTCAAGACTCTCATACAGAGCCGGCCAGCCCTCATCTGCGCCGGCGTCCGGATTGATTACGTCAGACGGGGACATTGAATGGGATGTAATATAATGAAAATTCAGTTCTGACAGAGCTCTCAGTTTCATCTCATCGTCAAACAGACATCCGGAAGTAATCCGCGGCGTCATAATCATCCCATCTTCGTCCACCTCATACTCCTGTCCCTGTGCATAACCGCCGTCAATGTATGTACCGGCTACAGATCTGATATCTGTAACTGAATTTTTCACCGCGTCAAGCCCTTCTTCGGAGAGAATATCTGAGGGCGGAACATATACCTGCATCACTGTTTCATCCGTCAGACTTTTCTGAAATCTTACTGTTTCTTTAAGCGCTCCCTCCATATCTGAGGTACTGTTCCAGAAATTCAATCCCAGATCATCCTCATAATCCGGAAGCTCTTCCTCCTCATCTGTCCTCAGTGCGCTGGATCTGAGTACCAGGGGCTGTTGGTTGTATCCGTAGAGTCCCAGCTCTCCCTCAAGCTCCAGGAGAGCAGATATGAAATATTGATACCGGTTTGTAGAGCCTTTCTCCTCGTAGGGCGGATCTACGTCGTTGTCATTATTCTCCAGCAGAGAAGCTGTATATTTTACATCATATCTGCCTGAAAGCGACATCAGGTCATTCCACCATTCCCGAACATAGAACGAATACAGATCCATGTTCTCTCCATAAACGTCTGTAATATACCTGTTCTTCTCCTGAGACAGCGGGAACGGGAATCCATCCAGATAAAAGGCGGAGCTGTTAATCACCGGCCATATACAGTACTCTGACAAGAGACTATATGCAGATGAATAAATTCCCCTCAGGCTCTTCTCATAATGGCCCAGATTTACCACTACCACATGTCCTTTCTTCGCATCTGTCTCCCAAAGTACCGGGACTTCTCTCTCATCCGCAGTCACCATATGTACTTCACACTCGTCATCGAGCTCTACAGGAAGCGCAGATTCAAAGGGGAATGCAATCGAATAATCGTCCGTATTGCCTTTCAGTATAAAGTCGTCTGTAATACGGATTCCTTCGACTCTGTAATACACAGTTCCCATATTCGCAACCCCGATCCTGCTGCTCATAAATTCATATGCGCTTCCATTCTCAGGCACCTGCGGGATAAAAAGACTGCCTCCGGCCTCCATCCAGTCTGTGACTGCCAAAATCACATCTCTATTGTCCTGATAATTCGTAAAACCTGTTATCACAATTTCGAACGGTTCCAGATCCGGAAGTTCTTCCTTACTCAGGTCAACCTCTGTATAAGCCACTTTCATATCATGCAGAATCTGTGGCATTTCATTGTGAAAAACAACTGAATTCTCATCTGTACTGTCCCACAGATAAAGACACTCCGTCCCGTCCTGACCATCTGTCTCCATATCTTTCTCTGCAAAAGAATCACTGTCCAGGATATCCAGATCCACGTCTGAGGACAGGTTCAGCATCCAGCCGTACTGTCCGAGCAGCGCGACTGTAAGAATAAGAAATATGCCCAAAACAATAATAACCGGAATATATCGTTTATGTCTTCTATCCATCTGCTTTCCTCTCTCTCATTCTGCTGATACCCGGCCCGTTCTATTCTATACCTATAGTAACCGTACTTTCCTGTGCATTCAGAAGATACAGCCCGTCCTGAAGTTTCTCCAGATTTCCGCCTTCTGTCTTTCCTGGCGTTCCTTCATTAAAGCGGAGCATAATCCAGGCTTCTCCCCGGAATCCATCCAGTGTCAGTTTCAGGCTGTCTTCCGAGTATTCCCGTCTGACCTGAATATCGTCAAAGATCTGCACTGCTGCCGCCAGCTCCGTTCCCGTAAGATTTCGTATATCCGGCGCCGCGGTATACAGCCATTCCGTGTAATCAAACAGTCTTCCATACATCTCATCCCATCCCATCTCTGCTCCCCGGTCTTCATCCAGAGTATCGTCCGGATGCTGGAAATGGGTATTTACATAATGAAAATTTAATTCCGATAAAGCTGCCAGACGCATGTATTCATTCAGAATATATCCTGAGATTACGCGGGGCGTCTCTATAATTCCGTCCTCTGCCACTTCAAACTCCTGGTCATACTCAATCCCGGACTCCTCCGGAAGATAGATACTGGCAATCACCTTTATATCCGTCGCTTCTTTCAGCGCTTCCCGTCCCTCTTCCGAAAGGATATTGGACGGCGGGACATACACCTGAAAGTTTTCTTCCGGGAAAAGTGTCTCGCAGAAGCCTTTCAGCACTGTCAGACCCTCTACCATATCCTCCCTTGTCTGCCACAGCCTGTATCCGTCATATTCTCCCTGATAATCAAACCCGACGAGGCACAGCGGCATATGATTATAACCGTGAAATCCGATCTCGCCCCCCTGATCCAGAAGCATATTCCCAAAATAACGGAATCTCTGTGTATCACCATTCTCTGCAAAAGGAGGCGTCACCTGATCTGAATACTGCTCAATCACACCCCCCGTATAGCGGATTCCATACTCTTCCGCAAGATTGTAAATATCTCTCCACCACACATTCGTATAAAAATCCGAGATATTCATCCCATAGTCCCGCTCTATATACTTGCTTTCCCCCTGCGGAACAGGTGACGGGAAATCATCGATATAAAATGTAGAGGCGTTGATAACCGGATATGCACACACGTCCTGCAGCAGAGAATACGAAGAGGAGTAAAATCCTCTGTATGCCTTTTCCAGGAAGCCAAGGTTGCAAACTACAGCCGTTCCCTTTCCAAGGCTCCGCTTCCAGATCAAAGGAGTCGGGTATTCCCCGGTTGACTCCAGATATACTTCACACTCTTTGTCTAATACAACCGTCAGGGATGATTCATAAGGATCTGTAATCTCATAATCCCTCAATTCTCCTCCAAGCATAAACTCCCGGGTAAAATGCAGTCCCTCAACAACGGAATAGGAGTTTCCAAGCTGCACAATCCCCAGCTTTTGGCTGATACTCTGAAAACTGCCGTTTACGTCAGGCGGGTACAGAATCATAAGTTTCCCACCCGCTTCTGCCCAGCTCATAATATCTAAAAGCTTCTCATCCAGAAGGACATAGTTTGTCATGGAAATAACGATTGTCTGATACCGGTTCAGATCCAGCTCGTCCGCAGCTTTTCCCTCACACGTATCGTACGGGATTTTCATCTGGCCGAGAACAGCCTCCATCAGATCGCGCCCTGTTGTCCCGTTCGTATCATCCTGCCACAGAATCATACATTCCGGCTCCTGTTCGGCAGCGTCAACCGTTTCCGCCGGTTTCTGCTCAGGCTCCAAAAGAAACTCCCTGCTCTCATACGGCACATTCCACTGCATAAAGCACAATACACAGACAAGCAGCAAAAACATAGCAATTACCGTCTGCAGTCGGCCGAATTTCAGTCCCAGCGTTCTCTTATTTCTCTTGTTTTTCAAAGTTTCTGTAGATCCTCCTCATTCATCCAGAATCCGATCTCACGTCTGCCCTGCGGTGTCAAATGAACTTTCTTTCTTCGGATCTGTTCAATCACACGGTCAATCCCGTTCCGGCTCTGCGTTGCAGAATAATACCGGATCATCAGAAGATAGCCTGTTTCGTTTTTATCCCAATTTTCGATAACATGCTGAATCTCTTCAAATGCTGTCTCATACTCCCTGATCCTGATATCAGTGTCCACTTTTTCTTTCCACAACGACAACTTATCAGGCGTTTTTTTCAACTTTCGCTCCAGCATATCGCTGTAAGCCCTCAGCTTAATATCCAGATCATTAGACTCTGCAATTCCGCTTTCCAGATACCGATTCAGCAAAGCGATATATTTGTCTACCAGCTCTTCGTCATCCGGATCATTTTCCATCTTCCAGTCCAGCTCCTGGAACTGCAGATCATACTCCTTCTGAAGCTCGGCCAGAGCTGTAACTGCATAATGCACTACTTCCGTATCGTTATTCATACGGGCCTCTTTTAGCTGTTCCACATAATCATCCGGTCTGGAGTACATCACTTCCATTATAAGCTCCCGCCTTGTTGTAGAATCATTAATCAGAAGAGCTTCCTCCAAAGGAACCACTCTATTTTCTATCGGATCCTCATCCATCAGAATACTTCTATATATCTCATCGTTGATTTTAAGTTTTTCTATTCCTACTTCTTCATTGATCTCCCCTCGTCCCCTGCTGCGGATCTCAAGAATCAGGACTCCTACAACTCCCCACAGTGGAACCAGGCATACAACAGGCATTATCATCCTTGTCGCCTTCAGGATCGACAGTCTCATCAGAATATATATGACAAGACATATAACAATGTGAATGATCAGCAATATAATAATCAACACTTTTTCTATTTCTCCCCCGGATGCTTTCTCTGCTACGCAATTTTCTGCACAATCTGGTACTCTATGCCCTTTTGATTCAGTCGGTCTCCAACTATACTGAAATTTTTCCTGTTCATCTGAACAAGCAGCAGATAAAGATTTCCCTGCTCGTCAGCTCCCAGAACATCACTGGCCCGGATCATCCCGGTAAGCTTTTCATTAATTTCGTCTTTATCTCTGCTAGAAAAGCGAACCAGAACATAATCTGCAACTCCCTCTTTCTTCATAGCCTCCTGCACCTCGAAAAGCTGACGAAGTCTCTCAGGATATACTATATTCGTATCTTTGTAGTAAATCCTGCTTTCTGCCAGCTCTTCATATTCCATCGCTCTTAAAAAAGATGTTTGCATCAACCCGCACATAATCTGAAAAATATTCATATAATGCATACTGTACTGTTCTACGTCAGCCTTCCAGATCATTACAAGAAGCACCATCTCATCTCCGCGAAAAATACCATATGCATACATGGGCATTCCCGGAATCATCTCTGAATTTTTCCAGACCTGCTTATTTTTTACTGTGCCGTATACCGTCTGATAATCCTCTATTCTGATTGATTTTGTCAGACTTGTCAGAAGACTGTTCGAGCACACGGCAAGACGACCAAATCTCTGCCACGAGTCTAATGTATAGATTGCAATAGAATGATTTTCCAAAATATCTTCCAGTACTTTTATTCCCTCGAAAAAGATTCTGTCCGGCAGCTCACTGTCCAGTTTCTGTACGGCATCAAAAATCTTGCCAAAACTGTCCTTAAATCCGAGGATCTGTTTTTTATACTCTCCTTTGTTCTCAATAGCCCCATGATAAACGTCATTTAAGAACAGATACTTATCCCTGAGC
>JAHZHF010000199.1 GCA_019420405.1 Clostridiales bacterium | reverse complement strand
TGGAGTACACTTTCTGGGAAAGGAGACAGCCGGGAGATGTGACTTTGGAGGAATCTGTTGGAATATCTTACGGGGCGGAAAGAGGTTGTTAAGCGGCGGGCAGGGATTGTCTGAGCGTCAGCGAGTTGCCCTGCACGCCGCTTTGTCTTTAAGCCTCTTTTCGGCCAGTTAGATGATTCCCAGATTCCGGAACGGAATATCGAGCGGCTGTCTCCCTTCCACAGAATAAGTTTGCCAATACTCCGCCGCTTCCGGATCTATTTCCCGGAAAATGTTATTGCACTAAATAACTGAACTGTTATTTTGGCCCTTGTGAAATAAAATCCCTCCGGTTGCTTTCACAGTATGAATTTGCTATGATAAAGGCGATACAGGACAACCGGAAAGGAAGGTATAATACATGAAAATCGGAATTGGGAATGACCATTCGGCTTTAGAGCTGAAAGCGGAGATCATTGAGTTTTTGAAAGAAAAAGGACATGAAGTAGTGGATTATGGAACAAACTCCACAGAGAGCTGCGATTACCCGGTATACGGGGAGATTGTGGCGCGTGCAGTGGCTGCCGGCGAGGTGGAGCAGGGGATTCTGATCTGCGGAACAGGGCTGGGAATTTCCCTGGCTGCAAATAAGGTGAAGGGAATTCGTGCGGCTGTATGCAGCGAGCCCTACACGGCCCGGATGGCAAGGGCGCATAATAACTGTAACGTACTGGCGTTCGGAGCGAGAGTTGTTGGCGCGGAGCTGGCCAAAATGATTGTTGATACATGGCTGAATACTGAGTTTGAAGGCGGACGCCACCAGAGGAGAGTGGACCTGATCATGGCGATTGAAGAGAAGGAGGAATAATGCAGTCCTATCATTTATCACAGTGGATCCTTTTCTTCTTCCTCTACAGCTTTGCCGGATGGATCTGGGAGAGCTGTTATGTATCGGTGAGGAAACGACGCTGGGTGAACCGGGGATTTATGCACGGCCCCATGCTTCCGATCTACGGAAGCGGCGCGATTGTGGTACTGATCAGCACGATTGGAGTCAGGGAGAATGTGGGACTGATGTTTCTGATGGGGATGCTGGGTGCAACGGTCCTTGAGTACATCACCGGAGCGGTTATGGAACGGATTTTTCACGTGAGGTATTGGGACTACAGCAACCAGAAGCTGAATGTGAACGGGTATATCTGTGTGTCCTCGTCGCTGTGCTGGGGATGCTTTTCCGTACTGCTCGTGAAGGTAATCCATGTTCCGGTAGAGGAGTTTGTACTGGATATTCCTCTGGCGGTGTCGGAGTGGGCGGCGTTCCTGCTGTCAGTTGTGGCGGCTGTGGATCTGACGCAGTCCTTCAACGAGGCAATGGACATGAAACGGATTCTCGTACAGCTGGAAGAGAGCCGGGAACAGATGCGGCGGATGCAGGAGAAGATAAAAACGGTTTCCGAGGAGCGGATGGAAGAATACCGCCAGAGAGCGGAGGAATTCGTAGAAAGTTACCGGCAGCGTTCCGAGGAGCTTATTGATGAGTACCGTAGGAAAACGCAGGAGCAGGAGAGTGAAAAAAGATCCAGAAAGGCTGCATACCTTGAACGTCTCAATCTGCGCCGTGAAGAGTACAGGCAGCAGCTTTCCCTGCTGGCAGAGCGTGCGGAGCAGCTTATGAAAGAGGAGATTCCGTCCAGAATGGATGAGCTGGCCGGACGGGAAAAAAGAGAGCGGCAGAAGAGGGAACTGGAGGCTGTGAAGCAAAGCGTTCTCAGAGAGATTCAGAAGATGGGAGAACGGACGGACCGCAGTTATCTGCGGGCAGTGGGACAGCTGCGGAGAAATCCCACGGCGGCATCGAGGAAGTTTAAGGAGGCTCTGGAGGATATCAAAAAGATTCTGGATAATAATAAATAAGGCGGCAGAAAGGAAACGGACAAATGACAAAGAAGCAGCGGGCTTTAGAAGTGATCGAAAGGCTGAAACAGGAGTATCCGGATGCGGGATGTACGCTGGACTATGATCAGGCGTGGAAGTTGCTGGTAAGCGTCCGCCTGGCAGCACAGTGCACCGACGCCCGGGTAAATGTGGTTGTAGAGGGACTTTATGAGAAATATCCCACTGTTGACGCGCTGGCCGGAGCGGACGTAGACGATATTGAGGAGATTGTGCGTCCCTGCGGTCTTGGAAGAAGCAAGGCGAGGGATATCAGTGCGTGCATGAAGATCCTGAGGGACGAGTACGGTGGAAAAGTACCGGATGATTTTGACGCACTGTTAAAACTTCCGGGAGTGGGACGGAAGAGCGCCAACCTGATCATGGGAGATGTATTCGGAAAGCCGGCGATCGTGACAGACACTCACTGCATCCGTCTGGTGAACCGGATCGGACTCGTGGACGGGATCAAAGAGCCGAAAAAGGTGGAAATGGCTTTGTGGAAGATCATTCCCCCGGAAGAGGGAAGCGACTTCTGCCACCGGCTCGTATATCATGGCAGGGACGTCTGTACGGCGAGGACAACGCCCCACTGTGACAAGTGCTGTCTGGCGGATATCTGTAAGAAAAACGGAGTAAAGTAAGGAGGTAGAGACGGGAAATGAAGAGTATCAGACTGAGAGACAATTTCTATTGGACAGGGATTATTGATGACAAGCTGAGAGTATTTGACATCATCATGTATACGGAGTTCGGTACGACATACAACTCCTACGTGATGAAAGCGGGAGACAAGACCGTACTTTTCGAGACTGCCAAGGCAAAGTTTTTCGATGAGTATCTGGAGAAGTTAAAAGAAGTGACCGACGTACACAGCATTGATTATCTGGTGGTGAGCCATACGGAACCGGATCATGCGGGAAGTGTGGAGAAGCTTCTTGACTACAGTCCTCAGATGAAAATCATCGCGACAGGATGTGCCCTCGGATTCTTAAAAGAGATTGTGAACCGGGATTTCGTGGGGATTCCGGCCCGGGATAACGAGAAGATGACCATCGGGAACAGAACGCTTCATTTCCTGTTTGTACCGAATCTGCACTGGCCGGATACGATGTACACTTTCATCGAGGAGGAGCAGATCCTTGTGACATGTGATTCCTTCGGAGCACACTACTGTCTGCCCGAAGTGGTGTCATCCGAAATTAAAAATGAAGAGGACTATCAGAGTGCCCTGAAGTATTATTATGACTGCATTATCGGCCCGTTTAAGCCGTTTATGCTCAAGGCTCTTGACCGGGTGGAGGATATGGATATCTCCATGATCTGCACCGGGCACGGGCCTGTGCTGGTGGGCGACAGGATCAGGGCTGTGATGAAGCAGTACAGAGAATGGTCAACTGTGGTGAACCCGAATCCGAAGAAAACGGTTATCATTCCGTATGTGAGCGCTTACGGCTATACTAAGTCGCTGGCTGAGAAGATCGCTGAGGGTGTGCGCGACAGCGGGGATATCGACGTGCGTTCCTACGATATGGTGGAAGCAGATGTGGCGAAAGTGAATGAGGAGCTGCTCTTTGCAGACGGGATTCTTCTCGGGACTCCGACGATCGTGGGAGAGGCGCTTAAGCCGATCTGGGATCTGACTCTCGGTATGTTCCCGGCTACCCACGGAGGAAAGTTCGCCGGGGCGTTCGGAAGCTACGGCTGGAGCGGCGAAGGAGTTCCCAATATTACGCAAAGGCTGAAACAGCTCAAAATGAAAGTATCCGAAGGATTCCGGGTGCGTTTCAAACCGTCGGAGGCAGATCTGGTCAGCGCCTACGAATATGGATATCAGTTTGGCTGCATCGTACAGCATAAGGAGCCTGTAAAACCGAAAAAGAAAGGCGCAAGAAGCCTGGTGAAATGTCTCGTCTGCGGAGAGATCTTCGACTCTTCGCTTGAGATCTGTCCGGTATGCGGCGTTGGAAAAGAGAACTTCATCCCGGTGGAGGTCGAGGAGACCGGATATGTCAACAATACACAGGAATATTATGTGATTCTCGGAAATGGCGCGGCTGGCTTCAATGCGGCGAAGGCAATCCGGGAGAGGGATAAGACAGGAGCTGTCATACTGATCTCCAATGAGCCTTATCCCGCATATAACAGACCGATGCTGACCAAGTCGATTGTGGCGGGCTTAAGTGCGGATCAGATCGCCATCGAGGGGCCTGACTGGTATGAAGAGAATAAGGTGTACCAGATGCTCGGAAAAGAGATCGCGGGAGTTGACATGGAAGCGAAAGAGGTGCTGCTTGGAAGCGGAGAAAAGGTACATTTCACACGGCTGATCTACGCACTGGGCAGTGAATGCTTCATCCCTCCGGTGGATGGCAGCAGTCTTCCGGAAGTTGTGGCGATCCGCAGACTGGCGGATGTAGAGAGGCTGGAGAAGCTTATGAAACAGACGTCAGAAGCTGTCGTGATCGGCGGAGGCGTACTCGGTCTGGAGGCGGCCTGGGAGTTAAAGAAAGCAGGGATTCATGTGACGGTGCTGGAGGCGGCTCCGGTGCTGATGGGACGCCAGCTTGACGCCGGCTCTGCAGAGATATTAAAGGAGATCGCGGCGAAAAGCGGTGTGGAGATCCGAACCGGAGTCTCGGCCGCGGCGATTGAAGGAGAAGAGCATGTAAGCGGCGTGCAGCTCTCAGACGGGACGGTGATCCCGGTCCAGCTTGTAGTCGTATCCGCGGGTGTGCGGCCGAATACAGCTCTTGCGGAGAAGATCGGTCTGGAGACCGGGCGGGCTGTGAAGGTGAACAGCCGGATGGAAACTACAGTAGAAGGAATCTATGCGTGCGGTGACTGTGCAGAATACGAAGGCACAGACTTAGCGCTCTGGCCGGAGGCTGTGGAGCAGGGAAGAATCGCCGGGGCTAATGCGGCCGGGGAGGAACTGGAGTATGAACCCGTGGAGGCAGCGCTTACGTTCCACGGAATGAATACAGCTCTCTTCGCAGCCGGAGACTGTGGCAGAAACCCGGATCTTCTGTATAAGACAGTAGAGTTCCGTGATATGGGAAAAGGCCAGTACCGGAAATATTTCTTCCTCAATAACAGACTTTCCGGTGTGATACTGCTCGGCGATCTCTCTGAGATGGCGAAGATGACGGAAGCGCTCAAAAAACACGCCCAGTATAAAGATGTGCTTGGATAAAATAGAATTCCGGCGGAATGCCGGAGTGATGTCGGAAGAATATCAGTGGCTTACCAGCGGCCTGCCCGGGGCGGGCCGCGATGAGTTACAGTTACCTGCGGGAGTCGTTGAGCTCCTGCAGGGCTCTGAAAAATTCAAGATCCTCTTCTTTTAGTTTCAGGTTAGTGACATAGTTTTTTCCATCCGGGGAGGTGGCGCTGATTTCAATGACAGTGCCCTCTGTAAGGGCATCTCTGTATACCGCGCCCAAAAAGGCCGGGAACTTCGGGTGATTATTCTGAAAGTTCTCCAGGTGTTTCTTAAGAGCCTGGAGTCTGGTGATCTGTGAAATGTTCATAGTATGTTCTCCTGTTTTGGTTTTGTAAAATGCGTATAACAGTATATTAGTATATCAGAGTGGGGTGGAAAATAGAAGTGACAATTCAGCTATTTAGTTCATCAACTCCCGTATGAAAAAACGTCCGAAAACAGGGGCGATTCTCAAACGTATTCTGCGGGGATGGAGGACGGCTCCGTGCTTCGCTCCAGGGAATAAGGGAAACTACAAAGTACAGGATACGGATGTTAGGACAGCCGGGGCTTAACTCGCTGACGCTCAGACAAGCGCCCCGCCTGCCCTAACATCCGTATCCGGTACTTTAAGTTTCACTAATCCCCTTCCGAAGGCGCCCCTCGCCATCCTCCATCCCCGCAGAATCTTTGT
>JAHZHF010000198.1 GCA_019420405.1 Clostridiales bacterium | reverse complement strand
TAAGCGGCGCGCAGGGCTTGTTTGAGCGGAGCGAGTTAACCGGAGCGCCGCTTTGTACTTAAACATCTCTTCGGCCTGTTAGATTTTCCGGATTCTGGAACGGAACATCGAACGGCCGTCCGCTTTTCACAGAATAGGTGTTGTTAAAACTCCGCTCCGCTTCCGGACACATTTGGGCAGAAAATGTTAGTGCACTGAATAGCTGCTCAGATAATGATACACACCATCCCCCCATTCATATCATTTACTATTTTCTGCATGGTATCCTGCAGTTTCTGCTGGCTTTCATCATTGATCATGGCAATTTTATTCCTCATTCCATCCATGACAAGTTCCTCCACGGATTTCCCGAAGATATTCGTTCCCCACACGCCCTCCGGGGATGCGCTCTCTTTTTTGATATACTCCACCAGATCCTCTGCCTGCTTTTCGTTTCCGACAATAGGCGCGATCTCCGTCTCGATGTTTGCCCGGATCATATGGATCGAGGGGGCCTCGGAACGGATCTTCACCCCGTACTTGCTCCCCTGCTTGATAATCGCAGGCTCCTCCAGTTTAATATCTTCCTTCGCAGGACTGACCACGCCATAGCCTTTTAGCTTCACATCCGCGAATGCATCCCGGATTCTGCTCAGCTCATCCTTCATGGATGAAAGTTCTTTCACTGTAGTGATCAGCTCGTACTCTCCCTTTATGTCCGCCCCTGTCATCTCGCTCAGTACTTCGTAATAATATTTCTGCTCGTACTGTATCCTGATCTGCACACATCCGGTATCCATCCGGATCTGATCTACCGCGATACTGCTTATGTATGGGCTGTCTGACTCTGCTTTCCTCGACACGATACTCCGGATCTCATCGAGTCCGTCCATAATGCCCCGTACAGTCTCCAGAAGATCCTGTTTGATCCTATGATCCCTGGACAGCATCTCCACCCACTTCGGCACATAGAACTCCACCTCAGTGATCGGGAATTCGTAGAGCACCTGTCTCATGATTTCCCCGATGTCCTCGCTCTTTAGCTGTTCACAGTTCACAGGAACGACAGATGCTCCGTATTTTTCCTCCAGCTCCTCTTTGAGCGCCCTTGCCTCCTCCGTATAAGGCTTCCGGCAGTTCAGGAGGATGATAAACGGTTTGCCGATGGATTTCAGCTCTTTTACTGTCTTTTCTTCCGCTGAAATGTAGTTCTCTCTCGGAAGATCTGTGATACTTCCGTCTGTAGTGACTACGAATCCTATGGTTGCATGATCGTGGATCACCTTCTGCGTCCCGATGGACGCCGCCTTTGTAAACGGGATCTCATACTCAAACCATGGCGTCTTCACCTGCCGCTCTGTGTCGTTTTCCATATGTCCCGAAGCGCCCTCCACCATGAAGCCCACACAGTCAATGAGCCGGATCTTCACCTCCACATCATCCGAAATCTTTACAGTGGCCGCTTCTTTCGGCACGAACTTGGGCTCCGTCGTCATGATCACCGTCCCTGACGCAGACTGCGGTAATTCATCTTTCGTTCTCTCCTTCGCGTGTTCATCCGCCATATTGGGCAGCACGAGCAGATCCATAAAACGCTTGATAAAGGTTGACTTGCCTGTCCGAACCGGACCTACCACGCCGATATAGATCTCCCCGCCCGTGCGCGCTTTCATATCCCTGTATACCTGAAACGAGTCCATATAAAATACCCCCTTGCTGTGCTGATACAGTGTATGCACACACCAAAGGGGGTATTCCGCTTTTTTCTGTTATATGTCTCTATCCGGTCAAATCTGAGCCTATTCTGACCACTTTAATGAGCCGTTCTCACTGCGGGATTCTCTGAGCATCAGGTCGTCCACAGCCTGAGCCGGGTCCTTTCCCTCGAAGAGCACCCGGTTCACCTCACTTACAATCGGCATGGACACTCCATATTTCTCTGCGAGTCTGGCGGCCGCCTTCGCGGAGTAAACACCCTCCACGACCATCTTCACTTCGTCCATGGCTTCCTGCATGGTCTTTCCCTGACCGATCAGATACCCGGCCTTCCGGTTCCGGCTGTGCCGGCTGACGCAGGTCACGATCAAATCTCCTATCCCGGTCAGCCCGGTGAAGGTTTCTATCTTTCCGCCCATCTTCACTCCGAGACGTGCAATCTCAGCGATTCCTCTCGTGATCAGGGCCGCCTTGGTATTATCTCCATAGCCGAGTCCGTCCGCGATTCCGGCAGCCAGGGCGATGACGTTTTTCAGGGAGCCTCCCAGCTCAATCCCCAGGATATCCGGGCTTGTGTACACACGGAAATCCCTGCTGATGAACATGGACTGGAGATACTCCGCCGTCTTCTTTGTCTTCGCTCCGATCACACAGGTCGTGGGAAGCCGCCTCCCCACCTCCTCAGCGTGGCTTGGGCCTGAGAGCACCGCCACATCCGCCTGGGGGATCTCCTCCTCGATCTGCGCGGAGAGCGTCATGAGAGTGGACTCCTCGATTCCTTTCGCAACATCCACAATAATCTGCCCTTCTGTCACATAGGGCTTCATCTTCCGTGCTGTCCCGCGCGTAAACGGGGATGGAACCGCCAGCACGAGAAAATCTTTTCCCCGGATGGCTTCCTCCATATCTCCGGTAATCACCATATCATCCGGGATCTTCACCCCGGGAAGTTTCAGTTCATGTTCTCTCTTTTCATTTAACATCTTCACTTCACTCTCATCAATGGACCATACCGTCACATGATGCCCGTTATCGTGAAGAAGGACCGAAAGCGCGGTTCCCCAGCTTCCGGCTCCAAGCACGCCTGCCTCTGCCATGCCGAGTCACTCCTCTCTGATTTTCTCTACTCTTTCTTCTTTGAGCCGAATTTATTTTCCGTGCCGTTCATCAGCCGTTTGAGATTCGCCCTGTGGCGGTACCAGGCAAGCACAGTCATCAGAAATAATACCACGTAGAGCTCCACGCACCGTACCTGATCCATCTCAAACCAGCCTGCCTGTCCTGCCAGAACCATCTCAATAAAAAATGCCGTATAGGCCGACAGAGAACCCACGGATATGTATCTTGTCGCCGCCACCGGTACCACAAAGAAAGCGAGTGTAACCGGGATCAGCAGAAGGCTCACCGGCAGATGCCAGAAGCTGTTCGCCACCACCAGGCCTGCCATCACGGCAATTCCCTTTCCGCCCTTGAAATTCATATAGAACGGGAAATTATGTCCCAGGGTGACCCCTGCCCCCGCATAGATACACAGAAGCGGTCTGTACTCACTTCCCCGGTACATGAAAAATACGATCAGAAACGCGGCGATACACTTCACCACATCTCCGACAAACGTCAAAATCCCGGCTTTCCAGCCCAGAACTCTCAGGGCATTGGTCGTCCCTGCGTTCCCGCTTCCTTTCTTTCTGATGTCCACATGGCTCATCTTTCCGACCAGATATCCGGTCTGAAACAGACCGCACACATATCCGACCGCAAGACAAATCAAACGTTCCATCCCCATACTCCTTTACTCTGCTTTTTTGCGTTACTGATCCTTCTCCTTGCGCTCCCGGATAAAGAATTTAAGTGAAGTCCCCCTGAATCCGAAAGCTTCCCTGATCTTATTCTCCAGATATCTTGTGTAGGAGAAGTGCATCAGCTCTTTATCATTTACAAAGATCACAAATGTCGGCGGTTTCACCGAAACCTGAGTGATATAGTACAGTTTCAGACGTTTTCCCTTGTCTGACGGCGGCTGCTGCATTGCCACAGCCTCAGTCATAATCTCATTTAACACACCTGTGGAGATTCTCATCGTCTGATTCTCAATCACCATGTCAATCTTGTCATACAGCTTGGAAAGCCGCTGTCCCGTCAATGCGGACACATACATGATCTCCGCGTACGGCATATAGGAGAGCACCTGACGGATGCTGGCCTCATACTCACGCATAGTCTTATCATTCTTCTCAATGGCGTCCCACTTGTTGACGACGATAATCACACCCTTGCCTCTCTCGTGTGCAATCCCGGCGATCTTTGCATCCTGCTCCGTTACGCCCTCTGTGGCGTCAATAACCATAAGCACCACGTCCGCCCGCTCCACAGCAGTCACAGTCCGGATGATGCTGTATCTCTCCAGCTCTTCCTTGATCTTATTCTTTCTGCGAAGTCCCGCGGTGTCAATAAAGACGTACTCTTTCCCGTTGTGGACGATCGCAGTGTCTATCGCATCCCTTGTAGTTCCCGCCACATCAGAGACGATCACACGGTTCTCCCCGAGCAGCCGGTTTACAATAGAAGATTTCCCTACATTCGGTTTCCCGACAACAGCGACGCGGGGGCGGTCATCTTCCTCCTCGCTGCCGCTTCCCTCCGGAAAATATCCTGTCACAATATCGAGCATATCTCCGAGTCCCAGTCTGGATGCCGCCGAGACCGGAACCGGATCTCCAATGCCCAGATTGTAGAACTCATATACATCCGGCATATATTTTTCGAAACTGTCCACCTTGTTTACAACAAGAACTACCGGCTTCCCGGAACGCCTGAGCATGTCCCCCACCTTGGAATCCGCGTCCACAAGCCCCTGACGCACATCTGTGATAAAGATAATCACATCAGCGGTATCGATCGCAATCTGAGCCTGCTCCCTCATCTGAGAGAGGATCACATCTCTGCTGTCCGGCTCGATTCCTCCTGTATCAATAATTGTAAATTCTTTGTCAAGCCACGTCACGTCCGCGTAGATCCTGTCCCTGGTCACGCCCGGCGTGTCCTTTACGATGGAGATCATCTCTCCCGCCAGCACGTTAAAAAGAGTAGATTTTCCCACGTTCGGCCGTCCAACGATAGCCACTACCGGTTTACTCATATTTATTCTCTCTGCCTTTCTCTTTCACACTTAACCTGTTTCATCATCCTTCCGACGCCTTCAAAAACGCGTCGATCAGATCCTGCCCGCTTGATTTTACAATATCAACCGGAACTTGTAAAGCGTCAGATACCTCTTTTACCGTATAGTCGTCCAGAAAGATATCCTCATCCGCCTTTAGCATGTTGCAAGGGATTAAAAGTCTGCCGCCTAAGTTCCTCCCCTTAAGCTGGTTTACCAGATCCTGCCCGGTAATCAGACCTGACACCGTAATCCGCTCTCCGAAGAAATCATTTCTTATCTCATACACATGAATTTTCAGACCGGGGAATTTCTTCTCCATTTGATATGCCATCTCTCTCAGGCAGGGGAAGGCAAGCTTCCCTGTAGCCAGGGCGATCTCTCCCGTTCTGTCATCCCCCTCAAGGGCTTCATATCCCTCAGAAAATTCATTGAAAAGCAGACGCAGCATTCCCACTCCGTTCTCAAGCTGGAGATATCCGTCATAGCGTTCCTCCTCCGGAAGTTCCTCCTCCGCCAGAAGATACCACTCATCTCCTGCGTGGATGAAGTGAAGCCCGTATTCCCTGTAAAGCTTCTCCTGCCACTTGTGGATCACTGAAAGAACCTCTCTTGCATCCTCTTTTGTAAACGGTTCCAGCGGATATAAGCCTTCCCTGTATTTGGACAGGCCTACCGGCACTACGGACACGCTTTTTAACAGAGGCAGATATCCAGTCAGATCCCGTATGGATCGTTCCAGCTCCTCTCCGTCATTGATCCCCTTGCAGAGCACGATCTGCCCGTTCATCTCGATCCCGCCCCGGTAGAGTTCATCGACCTTTTTCAGCGCGTCCCCCGCAAAACGGTTGTGAAGCATCCGGCAGCGAAGTTCCGGGTTCGTCGTCTGAAACGAAATATTAATAGGCTCCAGGCGGTATTTGATAATTCTCTGAATATCGTGGTCGCTCATATTGGTC
>JAHZHF010000197.1 GCA_019420405.1 Clostridiales bacterium | reverse complement strand
TTTCGTAGATCAGACTACTCTACGAAAAAAAATCCATATAGACGTCTGAGAAGTCACAACATACATTCTCTGTCTACAGAATTTTTTATATCAAAATAGATAAGCAAAAATCTGCACCAGCCATTCCCCCGGCAGTGCAGATTTCTTAAATCTCACTATTTCGTAGTCAATACTCCCAAAAACAATTAGCCGCCTATTACAAAGAAATACCGGAAGTTCTGAGAAGTTCTCGCAATTTCTGAATCTCCTCTTCCTGCTTTTGTATTTCTTCGCTTTGCTTCTGTATCACTTTATCCTTCTCATTAATTTCATCCTGCATCTCGTCAATCATATACCGCACAGTATTCCGATCCATTTCCTGCAATTCTTTTGAATACATCTCCATCACCTTCTCCGTATTCCTGCACAGCTCATAAATTTCTTCATAACATCTGTCAAACTGTGGGTATTCTGTGATCAATTTTAAGATCGCTTCCGGTTCATCCACACTCAAAAAAGTAAGCCATGCCTCCAGTTTGTTTCTGATACCTTTATTTTGCAGAATGTTTTTAAAGATGTCAAGAGGGATAAATACATATTCCTGAAGCAAGCTGATTTTTAATCCCGTATCAGATTTTTGTGCAAAATAATGCATATATTCATCCGGAAATTGATGGAATTCGGCCGTACTCTTCTCATACAAAATAACAGTATACACATTTTTAATATCACGATAGCTGAATTTCTTACCTGCTTCTCTTTTGGCATCCCTAAGACTCCTGTACTGACGCAGGAGCAAGTCTGCCAAATAACAGGCCGCCCTCTCTCCGGGGAACTGGTATCCGATCCTCTGCACTTCCAGATTTACAATACTGTTATCTTCCAGTTCTACGACAAGATCCATAACTACAAGTGACTGCTCATCCCCAATCCTCGGTGAATCCAAAGGGTCCAATACTTCCTTAAAAACCGAATCACTCAGTACCCTGACTCCCCTCTGTCCGGTGCAGTAATCCAGAAATGTATTCTGCTGCTCCTCATTCCATCCACGGTAAATCTCAAGAAGTTCTTTCTTCCCTATCTGATAAAAATACTGCGCGGAATTATTACATTTCATCCATATTGTAAAGTTACTTTCATCATCGGGTATGTGCTCCGATACGGAACTTCCGAAAATGAGACGTCAATACACAAGATAATCTTCTGCTCTCGACTATGATATATACGGCGGCAAGAAAGCCGCCGATATCAGTGAATAGAATATAACACAAATAAACCGCAAGATCAATCAAATGACAGGAATCATTGCTTTTTTGAGCAGCTCGAACTATTTTACTTACGCCTCTGCCATCAGTTTCTTCATATTTTCCCTTTTCTGCTCCATAGAGGAATGTACATATTGATTCAGAGTAATATTCACGTTCGCATGTCCCAGAATCTCACTTAAGCTTTTCGCATCAATCCCCGCCTCAATGCATCTTGTTGCAAATGTATGCCTCAGCACATGATAGTTCACTTCCGGCATAGAACATTTTTTCAGACAGCGCTTGAATACGTTTTCCAGCGTCCGGGGCTCGATAAACTTCTCTTCACTCCCGGTCAGTATGTATGCATCATCGGACATCCCGTCTATGGGCCCGAAACGTTTCAGCATGAATTCCGGGATCGGGATATCCCTCACAGCACTCCTGCTCTTTGGAGGTGTAACAATGACTTTTGTCTTATGCCCTGACGGCTGCGAAGGGTCCTGAATCCGCTGCATTGTGGATCGCACACAGAGTATTTCCTCCTCTCGCAGTATGTTCCTTTTTTTCAGAGCGCATACCTCCCCAAGTCTCAGCCCCATAAAGAGGCTGATCAGTATCCCCGTTTTTTTCATGTCGTTATCCTGAAAAAGGAACTCCTCCAGCGTAATCCTCTCTCTCTTGTCAAGTACCCGGACCTCACAGGTGTTTCTGCGGAACTTTATCATATCAAACCGGCACGGCACTTCCAGATCCATCTGCTCTGCCTGACGGCATACGCCTTTTAATACGATCATAATGTCCCTGACACTCTTTTCTGAAAGCCCTCCCTGCCTGTCGATCCGTCCCTCTGCCAGAATCTTTCTCGCATACGCGCTGATCCGCTCTGTTGTAAGTTCCTCCGGCGCACACTCCCCCAGTTCGGGAAGCAGATGATTTTCCAGAATATTGCGATATTTAATATAGGAAGACTCCTTCACCCGCATTCCTGAAATTTCCAGCCACTGTCCTGCAACCTCATTGAATTTCAACCTGTTCTGTCTCATTTTTGTAACCACCTTTCTTTTTAAGGAAGATTTTACAAAAATGGACCGCTCTTTTATATGGTTTTACGCTCAGATCTGTGGCGGAAGCTGTGTAAAATATGAAATACGCACCATCCGGCCAGCGCTCCGAGTACGTTATTAAAGATATCGTCGAATTCGAACAGACCGATCTTAAAATAAAACTGGCTGAATTCGATCGCAGAGCTCAAAATTCCCGCCAGCAGAAACGCCGCCCAGAAAGGGCATTTTCCGCCGAATGCATCCGTCAGGATAAAGCCAAACGGGAAAAACAGAATGATATTGTTAATAATCTCCATGCCAAGCTCCACGCTTCCTCCGAAAATCCAACTCTTATACGACCAGAACAATTCCAGCTCATAAGTATGCGAGGCGCCCGCTTCTCGAAACAGGATCGTAAAGTATACGATTGCGCCAATCTCAATTCCAAGGCAGACAAGCGCTGCCGGCCGCCGCATCTTTCTCAAGAACCGAATATTCAGCCAGTGCATGAACAGAATATACATAAGAACAAATACCGCCAGAAAAGCCAGCAGATACCGGTACTGAATAATATAAATTCTCAAAAACCAGACTGCTTTTTCTATAAATCTCTCAAACAAAAATACAACTCTATCTATAGTCATCTAATCTCCCCTTTGAATATTTTCCTATCATAAACGAAAAGGGGCCAAATTGCAAGTTACGTTTTTGTAAGGCTTTCTTCAAACATCAGTATCTCCCGCCCATTTCCGGTCCGGAAATCACTCCCTCAAAATTGAAAAACGGCTGAATCGCTATGATTCAGCCGCCTTTAACTTACCTTATCTTATATTGATACGGTTCGCACCGCACCTCCTGCTTCCGCAGTGATATTATTTGTAATTTACTTGTAATTTACGATCTTTCCGAAATCAGCCTTCAGGGAAGCGCCTCCCACCAGACCGCCATCGATATCAGCCTGTGCGAACAGCTCTGCCGCATTTCCTGCGTTTACAGATCCGCCGTACTGGATACGGATTGCTTCTGCTGTAGCCTCGTCATAAACCTCAGCGATGCACTCACGGATTCCTTTGCACACTTCCTCAGCCTGCTCTGTTGTAGCAGTCTTTCCTGTTCCGATTGCCCAGATCGGCTCGTATGCGATAACCATGGTCTTCGCCTGGTCAGCAGTTACATTCTGAAGTCCGACTTTTACCTGCTGGCGGATGAAGTCCATCGTCACGCCCTGCTCTCTCTGCTCCAGAGTCTCACCGCAGCACATGATCGGTGTGATACCATGCTCAAATGCTTTCAGGACTTTCTTATTTACATCCTCATTTGTCTCTCCGAAGTAATCTCTTCTCTCAGAATGTCCGAGAACAACGTATTTCACGCCCGCGTCAACAAGCATAGCCGGAGCAATCTCGCCTGTGTAAGCGCCGCTCTCCTCAAAATACATGTTCTCTGCGCCAACCTGGATGTTGGTTCCTTTTACAGCCTCAACAACCGGTACGATATCAATCGCCGGAACGCAGAATACAACGTCAACCTCATCGTTTGCAACAAGAGGCTTTAATTCTTCCACAAGGGCAACTGCCTCACTGGGAGTTTTGTTCATCTTCCAGTTGCCTGCGATAATCTTCTTTCTTGCCATTTTCTTACTTCTCCTATAAATAAAATATCAAGCTCGCCGTCACCAAGTTGCTTTCGGCCTACTTATCATTTGCTGCTGCTACGCCCGGCAGTTCCTTTCCTTCAAGGAACTCAAGGGAAGCGCCGCCGCCTGTTGAGATATGTGTCATCTTGTCGCCGTATCCGAGCTGGTTAACTGCTGCTGCGGAGTCACCACCGCCGATGATTGTCACTGCGTCTGTGTTGGCAAGAGCTTCTGCTACTGCCTTTGTTCCATCAGCAAACTTCGGCATCTCGAAGCATCCCATCGGTCCGTTCCATACAACTGTCTTAGCTGATTTTACAGCGTCAGCGAACATCTCAGCAGTCTTCGGTCCGATGTCAAGTCCCATCCAGCCGTCCGGAATCTCATTCTGTGCAACTACCTGTGTATTTGCATCGTTGGAGAATGCATCTGCAGCAACCGCATCAACCGGAAGAAGAAGTTTAACGCCTTTCTCCTCTGCTTTCTTAACCATATCAAGAGCATACTGAAGGTAATCTTCCTCAAGAAGAGAATTTCCTACGTTTCCGCCCTGAGCTTTTGTGAATGTATAGCACATTCCACCGCCGATGATCAGAGTATCCACTTTGTCAAGCAGGTTGTTGATAACGGAGATCTTGCTGGAAACCTTGGATCCGCCGAGGATTGCAACGAACGGTCTCTCCGGATTCTCTACAGCGTTTCCGAGGAAATCGATCTCTTTCTGCATAAGGTATCCTACAACTGCTGTGTCAACATACTCTGTAACACCTACGTTTGAGCAGTGTGCTCTGTGAGCTGTTCCGAATGCGTCGTTTACGAATACATCGCACAGGGAAGCCAGATCTTTGGAGAATGCCTCTCCGTTCTTTGTCTCCTCTGCTCTGTAACGAGTATTCTCAAGAAGGATTACATCTCCGTCCTGCATAGCCTCTACTGCAGCTTTTGCATTCGGTCCTACCACTTCCGGATCAGCCGCGAATTTTACTTCCTGTCCAAGGAGCTCGGAAAGTCTTACTGCAACCGGTGCAAGAGACAGTTCCGGTTTCGGCTCTCCCTTCGGTTTTCCGAGATGTGAGCAGAGAATTACTTTTCCGCCGTCTGCAATCAGTTTTTTAATTGTCGGAAGAGCTGCAACGATACGGTTCTCGTCTGTGATTTTTCCATCCTGAAGCGGTACGTTGAAGTCACATCTTACAAGGACTCTTTTGCCTTTTACATTGATATCGTCTACTGATTTTTTATTAAGTGCTGCCATTTTAATAGCCTCCTGTTTTTAATCGAACTGAAAAACAAAGCGGGCAAGCCCACTTTAATCTTATTCTTTCACAGGGAACGCAGTTTTCTATGAAAGAATAAATAAGGTCCGGTCCTACAACAAGACCGGACCCTATTGTGAGTCAATTATTCAGAATTATCTCCAAAAGCCTGTCCTCATTCAAGAGAATGAATTAAGCCTCAAGCAGTTTTCCGAAGTATTTGATTGTTCTTACCATCTGGCTTGTGTAAGAGTTCTCGTTGTCATACCATGAAACAACCTGAACCTCTGTATTTCCATCGCCTGTCGGCAGAGCCATTGTCTGTGTAGCATCGAACAGAGAACCATATGTCATACCTACGATATCGCTGGAAACGATCTCGTCTGTGTTATATCCGTAGGACTCGTTTGAAGCTGCTTTCATAGCTGCGTTGATCTGATCAACTGTAACTTCACCCTCAACAACTGCTGTCAGGATTGTTGTAGATCCTGTCGGAGTCGGAACACGCTGAGCGGATCCGATCAGTTTGCCGTTCAGTTCCGGAATAACAAGACCGATAGCTTTAGCAGCACCTGTGCTGTTCGGAACGATGTTGCAAGCAGCCGCACGTGATCTTCTCAGGTCGCCTTTTCTCTGCGGTCCGTCAAGTGTCATCTGATCGCCTGTGTAAGCGTGG
>JAHZHF010000196.1 GCA_019420405.1 Clostridiales bacterium | reverse complement strand
AAAGCGGGCGGCCGGGAGATGTGACTTTGGAGGAATCCGCTGAAAATCTTAGGGGGCAAAGAGATGTTGTTAAGCGGCGCGCAGGGCTTGTTTGAGCGGAGCGAGTTAACCGGAGCGCCGCTTTGTACTTAAACATCTCTTCGGCCTGTTAGATTTTCCGGATTCCGGAACGGAACATCGAACGGTTGTCTCCCTTTCACAGAATAAGTGTGTCAACTCCACGCCCGCTTCCGAACGTATTTAGTGGAAACTGTTAGTGAACTAAATAGCTGAATAGCTGAATCTTGCGCCATACTTTTAAACGTAGTAAAATGAATTCAAATTCATTTAAAGAACTATTTGTTTGGAAAAGAGCCATTTTAGCGCAAAGAATGCATGTTAAAATGAAAGCGGAGGAAATATATGACAAAGTTTGAAGAATTCGAAGATATCATCGCCCGCCTGAGGGGGCCGGACGGCTGTCCGTGGGATAGAGAACAGACGCATATGAGTTTAAAAAAGCCGTGTATCGAGGAGGCGGCAGAGGTGATCTGTGGGATCAATATACTGGAGAAAACCGGAGATGCGGAGAACTTAAAGGAAGAACTCGGGGACCTTCTCCTGCAGGTTGTCATGCACGCTCAAATCGCAAAAGAAGAGGGGCTTTTTACAATGGATGACGTGATCCAGACAGTGATCGACAAGATGGTACGCCGCCATCCACATGTATTCGGAGAGGCTGTCGTCTCGGATTCCGGTGAAGTGCTGACCAGGTGGGATGAGATCAAGAAACAGGAAAAGGCCGGGAAAGAGTGGACAGAAAATTATCTCCCGGAGGCTTTTGAAGAGGCGAAAGAGCTGATCGACAAAGCGGCAGAGAGAAAAGGATATGGGAAGGAAAAGCAGAAAACTTCTGATAAATGATGGAGGTTTTAAATGAGTGAGCAGAAAAAAAAGATTGGTTTTACAGTTGCATGCGTTAGCGAATTTGCCAGGCAATATGGGCTAAGTGTGCAAGAGGCGTTTCGTTATCTTTTCCGATTTCAAGGTATTGCATTTATCAAAGAAAATTATGATGTGGAACATACACTGGATTTTGAAACTATACTGGAAGATTTAGTAATGCTGTGCCGGAGAAACGGAGGTATGTTATGAGATTATATCATGGAAGTAATATATGGATAGACAGCATTAATTTGGCAATGTGCAGACCGTATAAGGATTTTGGAAAAGGGTTCTATTTGACTGATATTAAAGAACAGGCGGAAAAGATGGCTATAAGAGTATCGAAGATTTATGGTGGAGTTCCTGTTATAAATACTTTTGAGATAGATGATGATTTTAGAAAAATCTCAGGACGCAGGATTATGGACTTTGGAGAACAAACAACAGGAGAATGGGCGAAATTTGTAATGAATAATCGGAATAGAGCGTTTACGAATGAGAGAGACGATCTGTGCAATAAAGATAATAAATATGATATTGTTATTGGCCCTGTTGCAGATGATAATATGGCGTTATTGTTTCGCCAGTATGAACATGAGATCATTGATTTTGATACCTTATTGAAAGGGATGGTGTACAAGAAAACTTCTTCTCAATATTCATTCCATACGGAAAAAAGCATTATGCTTTTACGAAAGGTGGGGAATCAGAATGTGTAAGCAGGGACAGTTGATTGAATACATGATACAGGATATCGTTGATATGCTCGCGACGGATCAGAATATAGAGTATGATGACGCTATGAATAAATTTTATAATTCGGAGATTTTCGAAAAACTACAGGATAAAGAAACAGGCCTGTATTTAGAGAGTCCGGAATATGTATATGATCTTTTCAGAGATGAGATGAATTTTGGACATATTATTCAAGCGGAGATCTGAAGTGTAGTGTAACAGCTATAAAGTTCAATAACTTACGGATGAAAAACGTCCGAAAACAGGGGTGATTCTTACGACGTATCCTCCATCCCCGCAGAATTTTTCTCGAAATGGGGCTGTCTTCCTTTCCCAGAATACGTTTATCCAAACATTCCGCCCCGCTTCCGGACGTTTCAGACAGAAGGTGTTAGTGAACTATATAGCCGATTATTTATTGGATTTTAGTTGACATTATGAGTATACAGGACTATTATAAAATAGACTGAAAATAACTGGGGGGGGGTAAAATTATCAGTCAATTAAAACTATAGGCCAGACAACAGGAGGTATCATGATGAGAAGAGGAAGAATCTTGCCTGTATTCCTGCTGGTTTTGTCCCTGATTATGGGAACCCAGGTGTATGCGCAGGAAAGCAATGAGGCGGGAAAGTCGGAAGTTTCCATGGCAATGAGCGGAACTTCTGCAGAAGGAACGGTGAGCGCGGGAGACACACTGCAGTTCCGTCTGACGGTAAGCAATCCGGACGGAGCGGAGAATCTTGGAGGAGCAGTGTTAAGATTCCAGGTTAGTGAGACGGAGGATATGTCCGCCCGTCTGGGAAATCCGGTGATGAGTTCGGAGAGTGCCTATCTGACGGACCCGAGCCAGGCGAACGGTCTTTCCACGATACGGGTGGGCGCCGGAATGTCCGGCGAAGCAGAGGCGGTTGTTACTTTGCAGATCACGGAAGAGATGGCGGGAAAGACGCTGTATTTCCAGACAGATCTGCGTCCGGATCTGCCGGAAGAGCCGGCGTTTGCCCAGACAGCGGTAACGTCAGTGCAGGTGACAGTTCCGGAGGAGCCGGAGCCGGGCGATCCTGACCCTGAGCCGGTGACGGCAATTGATGTGAGCGCATCTGTTCATACTGATCTGACAAAGATCGAAAAAGGCAAAGAGTTCTCTGGTGATATCACTGTGAATAATACAGGGAATACGACGGTTGATTACATATATGTCACCGCAGGATACAGCGTCGGAGGCATTGAGAATGATGCGGAGAATATGATGCCGATCGGTAAATTTGTATCCCTTCCGAATGGTGTGACGCAGCCGGAAGACGGCGTGGCCTGCATCGCATCTCTGCCGGCGGGAGAGTCGGTTACGCTTCCGGTTACAGCGGCAGTGCCGGAGTCGTTTACAGGGGAAGAGATTGTATTGACCTTTATGGCGGTGTCTTATGGATCTGAGGATTTTTCAGAGACGGATACGCCGATTGTGCTTGAAGTGACGGAATTGAGCGGGAAGATCGCAGCGGATGTATCTGAGCCGGGAACTGGAGATCCCGGTTCAGGAGATCCGGATCCGGGAACGGGAGACAACGGGAACGAGAATCAGGGTTCTGATCCGGAGAAGCCGGTGATCACAGATCCGAAAGACCCTTCGGATACGAAGCCGGCGGACACCCCGAAAGCTGATAACACAAAGAAAACCGCGGATACAAAGACAGCGAAGACAGGTTCTGCGCCGAAGACTGGAGACACTGCATCTGCGGCATTGGCAATTGTGGTGATGCTGGGAGCTGCGGCGGCAGTCAGCGTTACAGCAGGAAAGAAACAATTGTTTAAATGAATGATTAATTGCACTATCTGCAAGAAAAGAAAACCCCGGAAGTGATTCCGAGGTTTTTCTTTTTTGGGCGGCTTACATCAGTCCTGCGTTTCGACCAGATAATACTCTGCTGAAAACGGAGGCAGTGAAAAAGTAAAATCGCTGTTACTGTTTCCGGCAACATATTCGGCCGGAGCAGACGGTGTGCATTTGCCGTCAGGTGTTGGCGTTTTACAGGGTAAGATCCTGCGCAGCCTTTTGGCGCCCGGAATTTTGAGCCGGAAATCTTCCTGTACGATCCCGGAGAAATTGAATACAGCGGCGATTCGTTCTTTTTCGCTGATCCGCTCAAACGCGTAGACGCACCTGTCCACTGCCTCACACTCCAGCCACCGGAATCCATCCGGATCATAGTCCTTCTCGTAAAAGGCCGGATGCTCCAGATAGAAGTGATTCAGATCTTTCATAAAGCGCTGAAAGTCCTGGTGGGCGGGATAGGAGAGAAGGCTCCAGTCCTGCTCCCTTTTTTCGTCCCATTCACGGAAATGGCCAATCTCATTACCCATGAAATTTAACTTCTTCCCCGGATGGGCGTACATATACATATAGAATGCTCTTGCCTGGGGAAATTTCATCTCATAATCTCCGAACATCTTCTGCAGGATTGTCGCTTTTCCGTGGACAACTTCGTCGTGCGACAGGGGCAGCAGGTAACGCTCGTCGTAGTAATAGGCCATGGAGAAGGTGAGTTTATGGTAGTCGGCGCCGCGGTACAGCGGGTCTGTGCGGAAATAATTCAGAGTGTCGTTCATCCATCCCATATCCCATTTGTAGTCAAAACCGAGTCCGCCTTTATCCGGTGATTCTGTCACACCCGGGAAACAGGTAGAATCCTCCGCGGCCAGAATTACGGACGGATGCAGTTCTTTTAATCCTCGGTTCATTGTTTTCAGAAATTCAACTGCATTCGAATTGACCCCTCTCTCAGGCGTCCCCTGCCAGTAGATCGCCCGGCTGATAGCGTCCATGCGCAGCCCGTCAATATGGTACTCAGTGAGCCAGTAGTTTGCCGCGGACTGGAGGAAGCTTCTCACCTCGCCTCTGGAATGCATGAAATTACAGCTCCCCCACTCACTCTGACCGACTGCGGCGTGAGGATATTCGTACAGCGCCGTGCCGTCATAGTGTGCCAGGGCATACCAGTCTACCGCAAAGTGAACGGGAACAAAGTCAAGGATAATGCCGATATCATTCTGGTGGCAGGCATCCACAAATGCCTTTAGCTGATCCGCGGTCCCATATCTGGAAGTGGGGCTGAAAAATCCGGTTGCCTGGTAGCCCCAGGACTCGTCGCTGGGGTACTCGTTCAGGGGCATGATCTCCAGGAAATTGTACCCGTTCTCTTTCAGATAAGGGATCAGATATTCCGCCATTTCCTCATAATTGTACCAGGCGTCCGGTTCCTCAGAAGGCTTGCGGAAAGATCCGAAGTGGATTTCATAGATGTTAAGCGGCAGGCGGCGGTGATCGCTGCGCTTTTTCATCCACGGTTTATCGTGAAAAGCATAGTTGTCCATATCCCGGATAATGGACGCTGTTCCGGGCCTCAGTTCCATACCGTATCCGTACGGATCGCAGTGATCGATATACTGGCCTTCGCTGTCAAAGATCCTGTACTTGTACATCATTCCCGGAAGAGCATTAGGAACAGATACTTCCCAGAAATTTCCGTCATGGACTTTCTGCATGGGGATCTCTTCCCACTGACTGAATTCTCCGATCACAGAGATCTTTGATGCCGCCGGGGCGAATGTCCGGAATACAGTTCCCTGTCCGGATGTATGAGCGCCCAGATATTTGTAAGCGTCGAAACATTTACCAGTATAGAAATCATAAAAATCCATAATCAGTTCTCCTCTCACTATTTAATCGACAGCAGTCGTTTTTTTAGATATAATTATCCTATATCAGAAAAAGGACTAAATCCACCGACAATCCGGCAGAAAAGACGGAAAACCAACGGTTTTGGGAAAAGTGTCGGGAAAGTGCGTCAGTTTCAGAAAGACAGAAAAAAGGCGGGGGCATCCGGAAAGGAATGGAAAGATGGATCTCAGAATAGAAAAGACAAAGAAAGCGATCAGAAATGCATTTATAGAACTGCGGGCGAAAAAGCCTCTGGAAAAGATCACAGTAAAAGAGCTGTGCACTCTGGCATGCATCAATAAATCAACGTTCTACTCACATTACGAAGATATTTATGCGCTCTCGGACGCCATGGAGCAGGAGACTGTCGCATCGATTATCCGGGGGATCAGCCATCTGAAAGATTACACGTTTGAGCGGTCAGATGAATTTACGAGAGAGCTGTGCCTGGCCTTTATGTC
>JAHZHF010000195.1:3208-5899 GCA_019420405.1 Clostridiales bacterium | reverse complement strand
AGCGAGTTAACCGGAGCGCCGCTTTGCACTTAAACATCTCTTCGGATTCTTAGATCCTTCCCAGATTCCGGAACGGAATATCGAACGGCTGTCTCCTTCCCCAGAATATGTCTTTTTAAACATTCCGCCCCACTTCCGGACGTTTCTGAATAAAAGTGTTAATGAACTAAATAGCTGACCCGTTACTTAAAAAACTATAAATTTCACCCGGAGCGTGTTGAAGTTGGAAGATAATGGGGTATAATAAAAGCAAATTCGTAGAGAGAAAATCCGTTGATTTTCCAATGATTTTATATGTCCGAACCGGACGAAGAAGAAGGGAGACAGATGTATGAATGATAATATGAAAGATTTTTTGGGTGATCTTGGGAAACGGATCGGAGAGACAGCAGAGACGATGACAAGTAAAGCGGGAGACGTGATTGAGATCCAGAGACTTAAAAGCCAGATTCGGGAACTGGCGCGTGGAAATGCGGTTGACCTGATGGAACTCGGAAGGAAGATTTATGACCGCTACCAGGCCGGAGAGAAAGTGGAAGAGTCTGCAGAAGCGCTCTGTGACGCGATTAAGAGCCGTGAGGAGAGCATTGCAGGATACGAGAAGAAGATCTCACGCATCAAAGGGGCGTCGGAGTGTCCGGGATGCGGAAAGATGGTTGCAAAAGAGATGGCGTACTGTCCTTACTGCGGTGAGAAAGTAGTCTGGGATATGGAGCCGGAAGAGGAAGAGACAGAAGAAGCGGAGCCGGAAACTGCCGCAGATGACGGGGCAGGCTCAGAGAAGCCGGAGGCGGACGCTGCTGATGCGGCGGAAGACGGGCCGGATAAAGCAGAGAAACCGGAAAGCGAGGTAACTGGAGACGTGAAAGACAGCACACTTCATGAATATGCGGATGCGATGAAGGAGAAAGCTGCTGATGCGGCCGAATATGCGTCGGATAAGATGGGAAAGGCTGCGGACAAGGCTGTGGTAATGGCTGATAAAGCGATAGACAAAGCTGAGGAAATGGCAGGAAAAGCAGAGGGCATGGCGGAAAGAGCTGCCGACAAGATGGAAGAGATGGCAGACAAGGCTATGGACAAAGCAGGAAAAGCTGCGGATAAGGCGGCAGAAAAGATCAGCAGCGCGGCAGAGAAAGCTGCGGATAAGATCAACGGCAGATAAGAGCCGGACGTCCGGCAAGGAGAAGCGGGGGCACAGAGATGAAGAGAAAATGGTTTTCAGTGGGAGCGGCTGTTCTGTTTGCAGGGGATCAGATCATGAAGTCCTATGCGGAACAGAATATGGAAAAAGGGGAAGAGAAGGAGATGAAAGGGCCTGTGGTTCTCCGTCGGGTTGAGAACAGGGGGCTTCCTCTGAATCTTTTATCGGACAGGCCGAAGCTGGTGAGATGGCTTTCGGCAGCCGCTGCCGGGATTGTGACGGTGATGCATGTGTTTTCTCTGATGAGAAAGGGATGTATCGGCCTTAAGAGCGGTCTCGCCCTTCTCACAGCAGGGGCGTGGAGCAATACGTTCGACCGCTTTGCACGGGGATATGTCGTTGACTATATCGGCTTCCGGTGCAAAAATGAAAAAGTATCACGGATTACTTACAATCTGGGGGATTTCTTCATTGGAGCGGGAGCGGTTGTCTTTTCACTGTCATCCCTCTTTACTCCCAAAGATAAGTGAATCAGAAGATAAGAAAGTGAAAAGACGCCATCAGAAACCAATGGCGTCTTTCACTTTCTCTATGTCTCCTGTAAATACGAGCCCGTCCATCCCGAGCGCGCGTCCGGCGTTGATGTTCGCCTCCAGATCGTCAATGAAGAAGCACTCGTTCGGCTCCAGATGGCAGGACTCAAACAGATACCGGTAGATTTCGGGATCGGGTTTGGCCATTTTCAGCGGGCCGGAAAATACGATTCCGTTGAATTTCTTAAGAAAAGAATGGTGTTCCAATACCCAGTCGGCAAAGTAAGCCGGAGCATTTGAGAGGAGATACACGGGTATCTGCCGTTCTTTAAGCTCATCGATAAAGTTCAGCGTATCATCGAGAAGCGTGAGGTGCCCGGGCCATCCGTGGAAAAATGCATCTACATAACCGGACAGATCAGCGGGGAGGAGAGCGGAGGTTTCTTTCGCATATTCCCAGTAATCAACGGTTCCGGCATCCAGTCCCGTCCAGTTTCGGAAAACGGTGGAGAAGATCAGGTCCAGGTCTGCATCTTCGGGAAAAAACTGTTCCAACATATATTTTCCATTGAATTTCCCGATCACATTTCCAAAGTCAAAGACAATATTTTTATACTTCATATCTGAAACTCCTTTCAATTTTGGGGAAAATTACTCTCATCGGCATAAATTTTTACAAGCTCCAGGACGATTCGGCAGGCCGCGTCCATTCCCTCGGTGGTGATGTGTTCATAAGGCCCGTGGAATGCGTGTCCGCCAGTGCCCAGGTTGGGGCACGGAAGACCCTTGAAACTGAGCTGCGCTCCGTCCGTGCCTCCGCGTATGGGGAGGATCAGCGGCGTGATACCGGCATTTTCGCAGGCTTTTTTCGCGTTGTCGATCAGGTGCATGTGACCGGAGATGATCTCCGCCATATTGCGGTACTGGTCTGTGATGGTGAGAGTTACGGTGCCGCGTCCCCATTTTTTATTCATATTTTTTTCGAGTGTTTTGAGCAGTTCC
Source organism: Clostridiales bacterium (assembly GCA_019420405.1). Classification (GTDB taxonomy): domain Bacteria; phylum Bacillota; class Clostridia; order Lachnospirales; family Lachnospiraceae; genus Mediterraneibacter. The sequence goes on along the minus strand of JAHZHF010000195.1, from coordinate 3,220 downwards.
TTACGTGTGTCA
>JAHZHF010000195.1:0-3198 GCA_019420405.1 Clostridiales bacterium | reverse complement strand
GGCGTCGTGGTCGCGGATGATGTAATCCAGCCGGGATTCAGCCACGTCCCCTTCCATCCGGACCAGATGATAGAAGCCCTCGTATCCGTCAGTGCCGCGGGGCGTTTCATCTGCGGGAAGCAGGGAGTTGATTTCCATGGCGACAAGGGATGCATTGACCATGATGTCTTTTGCAGAACCCGGATGGACGTTCGTCCCCTTGACGACAAACTCTGCCCTGCATGCGTTAAAGTTTTCGTACTGAATCTCGCCTTCGGTGTCCCCGTCCAGAGTGTATGCGAAATCCGCGCCAAATTCTTCCACATCGAAATGTGCGGCGCCCATGCCGATCTCCTCGTCAGGAGTAAACGCGATGGAAATGGGGCCGTGGGGGATGTTCTCCGTTAAGATGAGCCCGGCTGCAGTCATGATTTCCGCGATCCCTGCCTTGTCATCCGCGCCGAGGATTGTCGTGCCGTCGCTGGTGATCAGTGTGCGCCCTTTCAGCTCCTTTAAATGCGGGAACATGTCCGGGGAGAGGAGAAGTCCGCTGTCGCCCAGTGGAAGATCTCTGCCGTCATAATCTTCATGGATCAGCGGGATTACGCGGTGATCGCAGAAGTCGGAAACCGTGTCCAGATGTGCGATGAATCCCAGCGCCGGACGGTCTTCATATCCGGGCGTGGCCGGGATATGCGCATAGAGATAACACTGAGTGGTAACTTTGACATCGGTGATCCCCATGGTAAAAAGCTCGCGGTGCAGCGCCTGAGCCAGCTCAAACTGGCAGGTGGAGGATGGTGTCGTACCGCTGGTTTCATCACTTGGAGTCCTTATGGCAATATATGATAAAAGTCGGTCTTTGCAGTTCATCGAAAATGCTCCTTCCTGGTATTTTCCTTGGATAGTTGTTACTATTCACAGCCACCCCACCCGCATGCGCACTCGTCGCGCTTACGCGCTCCTGTCCCGCCCCTTACGGGACTAAGACTGCTTATGTGGGTGGGGTGACTGCTTCACAGTCCTGTTTCATATTTGGCAGCAGGTGCTTTTGTGTAAACACAACGCGTCTGCTGCCAAATATGAAACGGCTGTGAATAGTAACCTCTATTTTTCTATATTACAGGATAACCGCCTGTGATGGCAAGAGTGTTCTCCCAAACAGCTGGGGCTGGTTTTTCCTGCTGTGCCATGCTATGATACCAGAAGAATCCCGGTTCTTTACAGCATGTATAATAGGGAAAAGAACCGGAGCGGAGGAGGAAAACGATGATGAAAAATGAGTATGATGATGAAAACTTTTTTGATCAGTACGCGAAAATGCCCCGCAGCAGAGAAGGACTGATTTCTGCGGGGGAATGGCATCAGTTAAAGCCGTTATTCCCACCTCTTAAAGGAAAATCCGTCCTGGATCTGGGATGCGGCTACGGCTGGCACTGCAAATATTCTGCGGAGCAGGGCGCGGAGGAAATACTTGGGATAGATCTGAGCAGAAAGATGATCGGGGAGGCAAAAAAGCGAAATTCCGATTCCAGAATTACATACGAAATCTGCGGCATCGAAGACTACGAATATCCGGAAAACCGCTGGGACTGCGTGTTATCAAATCTGGCGCTGCATTATATCGCAGATCTGGATCATGTATTTGCGAATGTATACAGGACGCTGAAACCGGGAGGGATCTTCCTGTTTAACATAGAACATCCTTCGTTTACTTCCGGGGTGGGACAGGACTGGATCTACAGTGAGGACGGCCGTCCGAAATACTGGCCCATAGACAATTACTTTATGCCGGGAGAGCGAAAGACTCATTTTCTGGGATGTGAGGTCATAAAACAGCACCACACTCTGACGCAGATACTGATGGGGATATTGAACAGCGGATTTGCCCTTGAAGCTGTGGAAGAGGCGGAGCCGCCGGAGGAGATGATGGATGTCCCGGGGATGGCGGATGAGATGCGCCGTCCGATGATGCTGCTGGTGAGAGCGAAAAAAGAACCGGGGAAATAGAACCACTATTATGTGATACAGATTGGGCGCATGAGAGCATAAATCATAGAAGCATGGGAGACAATATTATTGTACACAATCTAAGATTAAATGGTATAAACACGTTTTGGAAAGAATGCAGGAAAGAGATATCAGCCGTGCAGATGTAAAAAATTGTATTATGCATGGAGAAATAATAGAGAAGTATCCCGATAATTTCCCTCATCCCAGCTGTTTGATTTTTGGTTATACTGTAAATGGAAAAGTGATGCATACTGTAGTAAGTCTCGATGTTGGAAATGATTCTATTGGAATTATAACGGTATATTTTCCAAATACAGATAAATTTGAAGCTGATTTAAAAACAAGAAAGGGGCGTTAAGTATGTGTATGTTATGTAAATGTGACACAGTTAAGCAGAGCACCACTACTCATGTGGTTAATTACAAAGGATCTGTTATTATCATCAAAAACGTTCCGTGTGAAGAATGTGAACAGTGCGGAGAAATCTTTTATACGGATGAAGTAGCAGAACATTTGGAAGAGATGGTTAATGATGCTAAGAAGTTATTACAGGAAATTTCTGTTATTGACTATTCAAAGGCAGCATAAAAATGATTTAGTAGATAAAAGCACCAGCTAGAGGGGAAATAAATCACTCTCTGGAAGGTGCTTTTAGATTAATTTAAAGGAGGATTATATATCATGGATAGCAGAGATCGTAAAACAAATGAAAAAAAGGCAGAATTGCTGGATAAAATACCAGAATTCCACCTCGGAGCCGTATAATCAAACAAATGTTCTGATTACCTCTGTGACTACCTCACAATTTTGAAGTCCCGCAAAGCCCGTAAAATCAAGGGTTTGCGACTGGAGTATACGGGATTCGAACCCGTGGCCTCCACAATGCGAATGTGGCGCGCTCCCAACTGCGCTAATACCCCATATTCTATTATCTGGGAAGCCGGAAGTTCCGGTCTTCCAATGGAAACAACGGGGCTCGAACCCATGACCTCCCGCTAGTCAGGCGAGCGCTCTCCCAGCTGAGCTATGTTTCCTTTCCCTCTTAATATAGAGTGGACCTGGCGGGAATCGAACCCGCGTCCAAAAACCAATCCCATGTACTTCTACTATCATAGTCAGTTCTTTTTCATTCCCTCTGCCGCACGGGAACTAACACCCTTACGGTTTCAGTAGCTTCATGATACGCCTATCGGCTCAAAGCTTTGC
>JAHZHF010000194.1 GCA_019420405.1 Clostridiales bacterium | reverse complement strand
AAGTAAGGCGCGGCCGGAAGGATTTTCGATGTCGATAGTCCTCAAGCCGCGCCACTTCTACGTTTATCAGCCTGTTTAGTCAGTAACAGTTCCCTTTTGTACAGCCCAGGAAGCGGAGCAGATGTCTTGAGTACACTTTCTGAGGGAGGGAGCAGGAGGAACATGCGCCTTTGGAGGAATCTGTCGGAAGATCTTAGAAGGCAAAGAGGTGTTGTTAAGCGGTGTGCAGGGATTGTTTGAGCGTAAGCGAGTTGCCCTGCGCGCCGCTTTGCTCTTAAACAACTCTTCGGATTCTTAGATTTTTCCCAGATTCCGGAACGGAATATCGAACGGCTGTCTCTCTTTCACAGAATAAGTTTGTCAACTCCCCGCCCGCTTCCGGACGTGATCCAACAGGAACTGTTAATGAACTAAATAGCTGACCTATGTTTCTTTACTTGCCCTCCCCGGAATGTTATAATCATACACAGAGATGACATGCGAAAACAGAATACCGGAGGTTGAACTGGCATGATGCTTTGTATTGGATGCGCTCCGTGCAGGGTCTGAGGACGATGCGCGGAGGGGTGAATGTCATGAAATCAACATGACGCAGTCCTCAGACTTTGCCTTTTGATTTGGATGAATAACTAAACTGGAAAATCAAAGGAGCAAAGTAAAATGAAAAATAGAATAATTGAGTTAAAGACATTCCTGATTCTCTGGAGTACACAGAGTCTGTCACAGCTTGGAAGTGCGATGACGAATTTCGCTCTGACGCTGTGGCTGTATGAAAAGACCGGATCTGCGCTGCAGACGGCACTTTTATCTGTTTGTTCTTATGCGCCTTATGTGTGCATGAGTATATTTGCAGGTGCACTCAGCGACAGATGGGACAAAAAGAAAGTAATGCTTGGATGTGATTCGTTTGCGGCGTGCTGTACTGTCGTGGTTCTGGTTCTGTTAAAGTACGATTTGCTGCTGCCCGTACATATGTATGTTCTGAATGCGGTGAACGGCCTGATGAATACGATCCAGCAGCCGGCGGGCGATGTGGCGATGACGCTTCTGGTGCCGAAGGAACACTACCAGAAAACAAGCGGGCTGCGGTCACTGTCAAATTCTCTGGTTACGATCTTAAATCCGGTATTTGCCACCGCGCTTTATGCGGCGGGCGGTCTGGATCTTGTGATCTGTGTGGATCTGACGACATTCGCGGCGGCTTTTCTGGCGCTGCTTTTTCTGATCCGGATTCCGGAGATTTCCGGTGAGGCATCGGGAGAGCGGGAGTCCTTTCTGGAAGCGGCGAAATCCGGGATCTCGTGGCTGGCGGGCCATCGGCTGATCCTTCTGCTGATTTTGTTTCTGGCGGGGATCAATCTGGTGGCGTCTGCCTTTGATGCAGTTCTCCCTGCGTTTATCCTGTCGAGTGAGAAGGGCGGAAGAGCGGTCCTTGGACTTGTCACGTCTTCCGCCGGAGCAGCCACTCTGGTGGGAAGCCTGATTGTGACAGTGCTTCCGGCGCCCAAGAACAGGATCAGGGTGATCCATTTGACGATGCTGTTTTCGCTGAGTACGGAGAACTTCCTGCTGGCGCTTTCCGATGACCCGCGGCTGTGGTGTTTCGGACAGATCATCGGCTGGCTGCTTGTTCCTCTGATGAATGCGAATCTGGATGTGGTTCTGCGGCTGACAATTCCTGCACGGATGCAGGGGCGGGTCTACTCCTGCAGGAATACTCTGCAGTTTTTCACAATTCCTGTGGGATATTTTCTGGGAGGATATATGGTCGATGAGCTGTGCGGCCCGGTTATGAAACATGCAGCGCAAGACAGTCTTCTTCGGGGAATATTCGGGAGCGGGGAGGAAGCGGGAGCGGCGATGGTTCTTTTTATTCTCGGAATCATGGGAAGTATGTTTTGCCTGTGCTTTGGAAGAATTTTAAAGAAATACAGTTTCCCGGGACGGATATGTGAAACACGGAAATAAATAAAAGTCAGTAACAGTTCGGTCAGCGCTATTTTTGACGACCGACCTGTTAAAATAAATAAAAAGGAGAAAAGGCATGGAAAATTTTAATTATTACACACCGACAAGAGTCGTTTTTGGCCGCGGTACGGAGTCGGAGACAGGGGCTCTGGTAAAAGCTCAGGGCTGCGGCAAGGTGCTGGTGCATTACGGCAGCGGCAGCGTGGTAAGAAGCGGTCTTCTGGACAGGGTTTACAAATCCCTTGACGACGCGGGAATTTCCTATGTGTCTCTGGGCGGCGTGGTGCCGAATCCGAGGCTGTCCCTCGTGTATGAGGGGATTGAACTGTGCCGGAAAGAAGGAGTGGATTTCATCCTTGCCGTGGGCGGCGGAAGCGTGATTGATTCTGCGAAGGCGATCGGATATGGTCTGGCAAATGAAGGGGATGTGTGGGACTTCTATGAAGGAAAGCGGATGCCGTCGGGATGTATGCCGATTGGCGTTGTGCTCACGATCTCCGCGGCAGGATCAGAGATGAGCAATTCCTCTGTGATCACCAACGAGAACGGCTGGCTTAAGAGAGGATGCAATACAGATTACGGAAGAGTGAAGTTCGCGGTTATGAATCCGGAGATCACCATGACTCTGCCGAAGTACCAGACGGCCAGCGGGTGCGTGGACATTATGATGCACACCATGGAACGGTATTTCAACCAGAGTGAGAATATGGAACTTACGGACGGGATCAGTGAACATCTGATCCGCACGGTGATGAGAAATGCGAAGATCCTTATGGACGAGCCTGACAACTATGATGCAAGAGCCGAGGTGATGTGGGCGGGAAGCCTTTCTCACAACGGCCTTACCGGATGTGGAACGGACGGCGGCGACTGGGCGAGCCATCAGCTTGAGCATGAGCTGGGCGGTATGTTTGACGTTGCTCACGGTGCGGGACTTGCGGCCGTATGGGGAAGCTGGGCGAGATATGTGCTTGACGCGCGTCCGGCACGCTTCGCACAGTTTGCAGTCAATGTTATGGGCGTGGAGCCGGGGGCAGATGATACGGAGACCGCTCTGAAGGGAATCGCGGCTATGGAGGAGTTCTACCGCTCGATCGAGATGCCGGTATGTGTCAAAGATATGGGAATTGAGATGACAGAAGAACAGATGCAGGAGCTGGCGGAGAAGTGCAGCTTTTTCGGAGAGAGAACGATCGGATGTGTAAAGAAGCTGAATAAAGATGACATTTATCAGATTTACAAGAATGCACGGTAAGGAGGAGTCAATTATGGATAAGAAAGTATTGGATTATGTAGTGGAAAAGACTCAGGAACTGATCAAGGCGCCGAGCTGCAGCAGCGAGACGAAAGCATCGGCTGAGGCATGGCTTGCGGCTGTCGGAACAGATCAGGAGGCAGAGGCAACAAAGAAATATATCGCAGAACTGGAGGGCGATATCATGCCCGTCGACATGCTGATCAGTTTCGCAGAATCTGAGGCGGGAGCGAACGTCTTCGGCGGAGCGGAAGCGGCAAAAGGTGTTGCGGATCATGCGAAAGAGATCAAGGCGGCGGGAGCGAAATACTGTGACTGCCCGGCATGTGCGGCTGTAGAGAAGATCCTTGAGAAGAAAGAGGAAATCCTGGCATAGAAAAGAGACGTCCAGAAGAGACGGCCAGAAGAAGAAACGGCATAAGGAGGCGCTGTATCGTGGAATCAACATTAAAAGACTTAAGAGAGAGAAGAAGCATCCGGGCGTATAAAACGGAGCAGATCAGGGAGGAGGATCTTCAGAAGATCCTGGAGGCCGGAACTTATGCGCCTACGGGAATGGGAATGCAGTCCCCGAAGATTGTTGTCGTACAGGATCAGGAGACAAGAGATTATCTTTCTGAGCTGAATGCGAAGTATTTCGGCGGCCCGGTGGATGATCCGTTCTACGGCGCGCCCACAGTTCTTGTCGTGCTGGCGGCAAAAGACCGCCCAACCTGTGTGGAAGACGGTTCTCTCGTGATGGGGAATCTGATGAACGCTGCTTACGCCGTGGGCGTGGGTTCCTGCTGGATCCACCGGGCAAGGGAAGTGTTTGACTCTGAGGAAGGAAAAGAGCTCCTGAGAAAATGGGGGATTGAAGGGGACTATATCGGCGTGGGCCACTGTATCCTCGGATATCCTGCAGATGGGGCTGTGCCGGAGGCAAAACCGAGAAAAGACGACTACATTGTCTATGTGAGGTGAGACCGTGACGGGAGTAATCTGTGTGGGACTGGGAGGAGGTCTGGGAGCTATCCTCAGATACGGGATCAGCCTGCTTCCGTATAAAGGAACCTTTCCGGTTCTCACACTTGTGACCAATGTGCTGGGCGCACTGCTTATCGGATATATTGCGGGTGCCGCGGCGAGGCGTGAGCTCTCCCCGAACCTTGTCCTGTTTTTAAAGACCGGAGTATGCGGGGGATTTACCACGTTTTCCACATTTTCACTGGAAGCCCAGACGCTTCTCGGGAAAGGACATTACGCAGCTGCGGTGGTTTACATGTGTGCCAGTGTTCTTTTCTGTCTTGCCGGTGTGATGGCCGGGATGTATGCGGCGGAGCATATCCGGTAGCATACATCTTTAATGCCATTCTTATTGAGAAAATTTTTCATACTGCACCGGATGAATTCCGGCTGCCTGGGGTATATTACAAGTATTCGGGGGAGCTTTGGAATTCGGGTGCGCTGCGGCTAATAAAGGTCGTTTATATGCAACAAAGATTGCGATTGACTAACCCTGTTGGAGCTCCTTAAAATGAAGAAAAGGAGGGATACGATGCAGGCGTTGTCAAATGCAAGAGCGGGAGAAAGCTACACGATCAAGTGGATGTTCGGCCTTCCCGAAGTGATGGAATTCCTGCGCAGCCGTCACGTGGAAGAGGGAAATACAGTCCGTGTCATAGGCCAGTGCAGGGACAGCGTGATCATCGGAGTAGGGGATATCAGGCTGGCGATCGGAAGTGATGTGGCTGAACGGATTAAAGTGTGAGCGAAAAGGTGGAGCTGTCGTCTCTGTGATTTTGAAGATTTTAAAGAACTTAAAGATCACGGAGATGGCAGCTCCTGTTATGTTTTCTAACAAAAACGAATGGGATAAATACGAACAGGAATTAAAACAAATAGAGATAGACTGAAAAAAGCAGAAAGGATGGAAAAAGATGAGAGTACTTGTAGTTGTGGATATGCAGAATGATTTCATTGACGGATCGCTTGGGACGCAAGAGGCGGCCTCTATCGTGCCGGGCGTGGTGGAGCAGATCAGGAAGTTTGAGGGGAGCGTGATTGCAACCCGAGACACTCATGGCCAGGAGTATCTGGATACGTCGGAAGGAAAGAAGCTGCCGATAGTACACTGTGTGAAAGGAACAGAGGGATGGCAGATCAGGGAGGAGGTGAGCAGGGCGCTTACGGAAAAAGGAGAGTGTATGATAATTGATAAGCCATCCTTTGGAAGCGTGGAACTCGGCGAACATATCAGAGAACTCTCACGGACAGAAGAGATAGAGGAAATCACTCTGATCGGACTGTGTACAGACATCTGCGTAATTTCCAATGCGCTTCTGCTCAAAGCATATCTTCCGGAGTCAAATGTGCGCGTGATATCGTCATGCTGCGCCGGGGTTACGCCCGGGAGCCATGAGCAGGCTCTGGAGGCGATGAAAATGTGTCAGATTGAGATTTTATGAGCAGCTATTTAGTGTAACAGCTATTTAGTTCAATAACTCACGTATGAAAAACGTCCGAAAACAGGGATGATTCTCAAATGTATTCTGCGGGGATGGAGGACGGCTCTGGGCTTCGCTCCAGGGAATAAGGGAAACTACAAAGTACCGGATACGGATTAAAGGCAAGGACAGCCGGGGCTTAACTCGCTGACGCTCAGACAAGCGCCCCATCTGCCCTAACATCCGTATCCGGTACTTTAAGTTTCACTAATCCCC
>JAHZHF010000193.1 GCA_019420405.1 Clostridiales bacterium | reverse complement strand
GAGTACACTTTCTGGGGAAGGAGACAGCCGGGAGATATGACTTTGGAGGAATCCGCTGAAAATCTTAGATGGCGAAGAGGTGTTGTTAAGCGGCGCGCAGGGCTTGTCTGAGCGGAGCGAGTTAACCGGAGCGCCGCTTTGCTCTTAAACATCTCTTCGGCCTGTTAGATTTTCCGGATTCCGGAACGGAATATCGATCGGTTGTCTCCTTCCCCAGAATATGTCTTTCTAAATGTCCCGCCCCGCTTCCGGACGTTTCTAAAGCAAAGTGTTATTGAACTAAATAGCTGCTGCCCTCCACTAAATACCCTTTTTTTCTCAGCATCTCCTCTATCAGATCCAGCGTCTCCTCGCTGTCCGCCTGCACTGTATGATAGTGGTAGTCTGACGTAATATTTTTCAGCGGACTGGACTTCCCGCTCTTGATATCTGCGAGAAATTCTGCTGCCCTGCGCCTCGATGTTACGTTCAGATCTGCTTTCATCTGACCGTATACTTTGTGATTGATCATCACATCCAGGACCTGGCCGCCCAGATCCACGATTGAATCCAGCTCATCCTTAAGCTCGTCATCCGTGTGCTTCACTTTAAACACACGCCTCACCGCGTGCGGCTCATTTATAATATATCCCCTGTTCGTAGAGATAATGTCGTGTCCCGCCGCCCGGATCAGGGCGATATCCTGTACGATCACCTGACGGCTTACATCAAATTCTGCTGCCAGGGCTTTTCCCGGCACAGGCGATTCGCTTTCCTTAATCTGTGCAACAATTGCACTTCTTCTCTCAGAACCTGTCATCTGCATCCCTCCCTGATCTTCATCAGTTGTTCCGCTATCTTTATACAGCATGAAGGTTTTTCATCGAAATGTCAAGTATCGGAGCCGAATGTGTCAGCGCACCGCTGGAAATGTAATCCACGCCGATCGCCGTCAGCTTTCCGATATTCTCCCGTGTCACATTGCCCGAGCACTCTGTCTCGGCCCGGCCGTCAATGAATCTTACCGCCTCTTCCATCTCTTCCGGAGACATATTATCCAGCATAATAATATCTGCGCCTGCTTCCACTGCCTCCCGCACCATATCCAGATTCTCTACCTCGATTTCGATCTTCCGCACAAAAGGCGCATACTCCCGGGCCATTTTGACAGCCTGGGCCACCCCTCCCGCAGCTCCGATATGATTATCTTTCAGCAATACACCGTCCGACAGATTATACCTGTGATTATATCCGCCGCCGACGCGCACCGCATACTTCTCAAAGATCCTCATATTCGGCGTTGTCTTTCTCGTATCCAGCAGCTTCGTTTTACTTCCCTTTAAAAGTTCCGCAACAGAATGGGTATATGTAGCGATTCCGCTCATTCTCTGGAGATAGTTAAGCGCTACTCTCTCTCCGGAGAGAAGCACCCGGATATCTCCTGTAACTTTCCCCATGAGCTGTCCCTTCTCCACAGCTTCTCCGTCCTTGCAGTAAAATTCCGCCTCTGTCTCCGGGTCCAGAAGCTCAAATACTCTGCGGAACACATCCAGTCCCGCCACAATGCCGTCCTGCTTACAGATCAGATCAACCTCGCCTTTCACAGCCTCTTTCATAACCGCATTGGTACTTACGTCTTCACTCGAAATATCCTCTTTCAGCGCCTCCAGGATCAAATGATCCGCCTGAAGAGTCATCGTTATCTTATTCATGCAATTTCCTCTCTTTCTGTCATGTCCGTGATTTCACTCCATCCGTGATCCGCGCAGATCTTTGCCGCAGCCCGCCCCGCGAACACAAGGCTCTCCAGCAGAGAATTGCTGGCAAGTCTGTTCGCCCCGTGCACACCGTTGCAGCTCGTCTCGCCTGCCGCGTACAGATGCTCCATGGAAGTTCTGCTGTCGCTGTCCACCCATACGCCGCCCATAAAATAATGCTGGGCCGGGACCACGGGAATCGGCTCCCTGGTCACATCGTACCCTTCTTCCAGGCAATGGCGGTAAATATTCGGGAAATGTTTCAGGATCTTTTCCTTATCAATCCCCTTCATGGACAGCCACACATGATCTGTCCCGTCTTTTTTCATCTGTTCCCGGATTGCTGCCGTTACCACATCACGGGGCTGTAGCTCATCTACAAACCGCTCCATCTTTTTATTCAGAAGCACTGCGCCCTCGCCGCGGACCGACTCCGAGATCAGGAACCGCCGCCCCGGTTTCTCCGAATAGAGCGTCGTAGGATGGATCTGGACGTAGTCCAGATGTTCCAGACGGATTCCGTGCTTCTGCGCAATCCGAAGCGCATCCCCTGTCAGATGCGGGAAATTCGTAGAATGCTGATACAGGCCGCCGATCCCGCCGCTGGCAAGGATTGTTTCCGCCGCCCGGATCTCCGCCCCGTCTTCCCTTTCGCCGCTGACATTCCGCACAAGAACCCCCCGGCATTTGCCGTTCTCCACGATAATGTCTGTCATCTCAGTATATTCCCTGATCTCAACGTTATCAAGTTCTCTTACCCGGTCAAGGAGCACACTCGTGATCTCCTTCCCTGTAACATCCTCGTGGAACAGAATCCTCGGCCGTGAATGAGCCCCTTCTCTGGTAAATGCGTATCCTCTCAGAAGCTCGTCCGTCTCTGTATCCTGTTCCTCCTGCTCTCCGGAAAGCTTCTGGAACCGCACGCCGTATCCGATCAGGCTGCGGATGACTTCCTGTGAACTGCGGATCATGATATCCACGGATTCTCTGCGGTTCTCATAGTGACCCGCACGCATAGTATCCTCAAAATAGCTTTCATAATCCGCATCATTTCTGAGCACACATATCCCGCCCTGCGCCAGGAACGAATCACTGCTCTCGGCATCTGATTTTGTAATCATGATGATCCGCTTATCCCGCGGCAGGTTCAGGGCGCTGTAGAGTCCTGCAACTCCGGTTCCGATAATCACCACATCTGCATATTCCGATTTTATTTCCCTGTTCATCTCATTTATCCTCTTTTCTCTTCACACCGCTCTCAGCGGGCCAGTTCCAGCATTCTCAAAAGAGGCTGCCGGGACTCTTCACAGATCTTTTCACTGATTTTCAGCTCGTTTTCTCCGGTTTTCAACACATGAAGAATCTTCTCGGGAGTAATCAGTTTCATGTCCTTACACACCGGCTCTGTGGCCGTAAAGTAAAATTTCCGGTCCGGATATCTCTTTTCCAGCTCGTATCTCACTCCATTTTCCGTACAGATGATAAATTCCTTCGCACTGCTTTTTGGAACATAATTAATAATCCCTGACGTGCTTCCGATATAATCTGACATCGCAAGAATTTCTCCCGGACACTCCGGATGTGTCAGCACCTCGGCCTCCGGATGCGCAGCCTTTGCTTCTCTGACCTCGTCCACCCGGACATGCTCATGAACCGGGCAGAAGCCTTCGTTAAAGATGAAATTCTTTTCCGGAATCATCTGCGCCGCATAGTGCGCCAGATTTCTATCCGGGATGAAAAAGATATTTTTATTCGGCAGGGCCTTTACGATCTGCACTGCGTTTGCCGAAGTGACGCACACATCCGAATGCCGTTTGAGCTCCGCAGTGGAATTTACATAGCAGACAACCGCCAGATCATCATATGTTTTCCTCATCCGGGCGATCGTCTCCGCATCCGCCATATGCGCCATGGCGCAGTCCGCACACGGCTCAGGCATAAGCACCGTTTTCTCAGGATTTAACACCTTCGTGCTCTCCCCCATGAAAGAAACACCGCAGAATACAATCACCTTCGCCTCCAGACCTACGGCCGCCCTGCTCAGATAAAACGAATCCCCGATATAATCCGCCAGCTCCTGCACTTCCGGCCGCACATAATAGTGGGCCATAATCACCGCGTCCTTTTCTTTTTTTAACTGTTCGATTTCTTCCTTTATCGTCATATGTATACTCCTTTTATCCTGTGCGCTGCGCACTATGCCGGAGCGAAAAAAAACGCCCCGGCAGCATCCGGTCGCACATAACTTTCGCATAGTATACCACCATTCTTTACAAGTGACAAGACAGATGAATTTACAAAAGTTCACGCCAAAACAGAAGTATTTTGGGCAATTTGGTGAATATCAGATGAGGCCGCCAGCATGATCTTCATCATACTGGCGGCCTCATCCGACATTCACAACGCTAAATTTTCAAAGCCTCCGCTCACTCCGGCTTCACATATACGGCCCGGGTTCTCTCTCCGTCGTCAACCAGTTCCACATCCTCAAAGCTCTGGATATATTGCTTAAACTGAGAGAATCCATAATCGCGCACCTTAAAATCTCCGAACCGCATCCGGATCCGGTTGCCGAGGGTGCTCAAAGTGATTCCATTCTTCCCGCCGCCCTCAATCTGATAGCGGATGTATTCCTCAATGCGCTCTTTCCTGCTCTTATCCTCGTAAAGCGATACCGTCACCTGAGTTCCCACCTGGGTCAGTTTCAGCTTAGGAAGTGTTTCCAGAAATTTGGAAAGAAGGCTGTAACCGTACCGGCGCACGTCGAAATCCGGGTACAGCTTAACAAGGCGGCTTCCGACCTCTCCCAGTCCCGTCTCTCTGTCGTCATTTTGATTCTCCGTAATAATTCTGACAACAGCTTCCTCGATCTGTTCCTTTGATACGGGAGTCTGCTTTTTCTGATTTTTCCCATGATTATGATGGACACTGTTTTTCTCTTCGCGCTCGTCTTTCTCCATCGTGTTATCTTCCAGCAGAAGCTCAAGCTCTGTGAATATATCACAGGCTTTTCTGAAAGGTGACGGAGTCTTGTCTTCTCCCATTCCGATCACCATCTTTCCGCTCTCACGAAGACGGCTCGCAAGCCGGGTAAAATCACTGTCGCTTGATACCAGACAGAACCCCTCCAGTTCGCTCGTGTACAGCATGTCCATGGCGTCAATGATCATCGCAGAATCCGTCGCATTCTTGCCATATGTATAGCTGAACTGCTGTACCGGCATGATCGAATTCTGAAGCAGTTCCTCTTTCCAGCTTGCGCTGTTCGGCCGGGTCCAGTCGCCGTAGATCCTCTTGTATGTCACATTTCCGTACTTGGACAGCTCGTCCAGAATCGGCTTTATATATTTCGCCGACACATTGTCCGCATCGATCAGAAGCGCAAATCTGTCTTCCATGACATGTATTCCTCCCCGTCAAGATTCTTCCATATAAATGTCCCGTTCTCATATACCATATAGCTGTGTGCAGATCCTTCTTTTGGAATTGATACAGATCCCGGATTCAGGTACCGGTATTTGCCGCCGTTCATCCCCAGAATTTCCTCACAGGCCGGAATATGCGTATGACCGTTCAACAGGATATCCCCGCTCCTCATCGCCGGTAAATGGTGCGGATTATACACATGGCCGTGCGTGGCAAATATCGTTACCGTATCCTGACCGCCGCATGGCAGTTCCATAAAACAGTAATCAGCCAGAATAGGGAAGTCCAGCACCATCTGGTCCACTTCCGTATCACAGTTTCCGCGCACACAGAGCAAATACTCCTTCACCGGATTTAACATGGCGATAACCTCCTTCGGTGCATATCCCTCCGGCAGGTCATTGCGCGGACCGTGATAGAGAATGTCCCCAAGCAGAAGAAGGCGGCCCGCTCCCTCTCTTTCAAAGGCGTCCAGCATTTGTCTGCAGTACAGGGCCGAGCCGTGTATATCTGATGCAATCATAAATTTCATGTCTTCAAGTCCTCCTGATCGTTCTTTCTATATCTTACCACATGGTCCGGTATTTTTCACTGATAGACCTAAAAATAATTTTTCAGCTATAAAGTTCACTAACTTCCGAATTCAAAACGTCCGAAAACAGAGCCGATTCCTAAAACGTATTCTGCGGGGATGGAGGACGGCTCAGGGCTTCGCTCCAAGGGATAAGGGAAACTACAAAGTACCGGATACGGATTAAAGACAAGGGCAGCCGGGGCT
>JAHZHF010000192.1 GCA_019420405.1 Clostridiales bacterium | reverse complement strand
AGCCGCTGGAAAATCTCATGGGCCTCCTTCGTATACGGATTACCGTGCCGCGCCTTCTCAAGATCAAACTCGATATCCGCATGAACCTCTATCGTCGCCAGCACCTTGCTCATCTTCGCCTGTTCCCAGAACTCTTTCAGATTCTTGCTGGCCCGGGGCGGCTTCACCTCATCCGCATGTTCATATGCATTCTCAATGGTCTTATAATCCTGTATAATCTTTGTCGCCGTCTTCTCTCCGATTCCGGGCACGCCGGGAATATTGTCAGAAGTATCCCCCATCAGGGCTTTCACGTCAATAAATTCTTCCGGAGTAACCCCGTATCTCTCTGACACATCCCCGGCATAGTAGTCCTCAATTTCCGTCTTTCCCTGCTTTGTCTTCGGAATCCGGATCTTCACATGCTCTGTCGCAAGCTGAAGCGTATCCCTGTCTCCGGAAATAATGGATACATCCATCCCCTTCTCCTCGCACATGTGCGAAATCGTCCCGAGCAGGTCGTCCGCCTCAAGTCCTTCCTTCTCGATGATCTCGATATTCATGGCAGTCAGGACTTCTTTGATCACAGGCACCTGCTGCCGTAACTCGTCCGCCATCGGCTTTCTCGTCCCCTTATAATCCGCATACATCTTGTGGCGGAACGTAGGAGCATGGACGTCAAATGTCACCGTCAGATATTCCGGTTTCTCCTCATCCAATATCTTAAACATAATATTCAAGAACCCGTAGACAGCGTTCGTGTGCAGTCCCTCCGAGTTCGTCAGATCCGGAACGCCGTAAAACGCCCGGTTCAAAATACTGTGTCCGTCTATCAGTACGATTTTTTCTCTCATCAGTTTTCCTCCGTCTGCGCGTCATAAAACAGTAACGCAGCAGCCGCTCCCCTGTTTTCGGGAAACCGCTGCACAGCCTGTTCTAAAGTATACACTAAAAATGCTCTTTTTAAAAGGATGTTTTTATGATATCATGATCACAGCGAGAATAGTAACATCACAGCAAAGGAGACTATTATGGACGGAATCATTTTTGATGTAGACGGCACAATCTGGGACTCGACGGATCCTGTGGCGGAAGCCTGGAATCTGGCGATCGAGAAAAATTCCTCCCTCGACGTCAGAGTAGACCGCCGGATTTTAAGCCGGCTTTTCGGAAAAACAATGACAGAAATCGGCGATGCACTTTTCCCGATGATTGAGGATGCCAACAGACGCGGCGCACTGCTTGACGCATGCTATAATTACGAAAACCTCTATCTGGAAGAACATCCCGGCACCCTGTATGAAGGTGTGACAGAGACAATCAGAAGCCTTTCTGAAAAATATCCCCTTTTCATTGTCAGCAACTGCCAGTGCGGATACATCGAAGTTGTCATGAAATGTACGG
This sequence comes from Clostridiales bacterium, assembly GCA_019420405.1. Classification (GTDB taxonomy): domain Bacteria; phylum Bacillota; class Clostridia; order Lachnospirales; family Lachnospiraceae; genus Mediterraneibacter. Next base: position 4,607 of record JAHZHF010000192.1, on the reverse strand, counting down.
GAATCGGGCCATATATTAAAGACCACCTCTGTTTCGGAGAAACACAGACCCCGAAAGGAGAGACCATCCGCACCCTCATGGAGCGAAACGGCCTGAAAGACGTAGTATATGTAGGCGACACCCAGGGCGACGCGGACGCCTGCCGGGCAGCCGGGGTTCCATTTATCTTCGCGGAATTCGGATTCGGCGATGTACCGGATGCAGAGATTAAGATACAAAAGTTTTCAGATCTTAAAACCCTGTACCTGTAATCCCTTCGTAACAGCTCAGTCATAGGACTGTTACGTCTGTTCTTCGGAATCAGGGTCTGCCATACCGGAGCAGAAAATATAAACACAAAGGAGGGTTCAGCGAATGGACCAGAATATTTCCAGAAAAGCAGCATACGGCAGCTTTCTTATCATTCCCCTGAAATATGATCCGGATTCCCTGGATCTTAAGCGGATCGAACAGATCGGAACCGGGCTCTCCATGACTACCATGGATCTCAACGAGAACGTCAAGGCCATGCTCACCCCATCTGATCCCGCGTCAATTGGCAGCGGGTGGATGATCCGCTCCGGAGAGCTTTCCGCTTCTCTTTGCTCTCAGGCAGCCGGCACTCCCTGCACGGGCTTCCAGGTCGCGGATGACACAGGATGTTTTGATTTCGAACTGAACGACTCCTGGCTTTATGTTTTCCACACCCGTACCGCATTTCTCTGTCTGAGCCTTTCGTTCAGACAGATGGAAACGCTGGAAACGATCTGCAATCCGGGCTGGGCCTACAACCCTGCGTCCTTTTTCTGGATCGACGGGACGGGCAGCCGGCATCCTTTTTCGATCGATCAATGGCTGTCCGGTTTTCTGAACCCGCTGGGACTTCACAAATTCTTTGACGGCGCCTCTTCCTTTTTGCTGGAAGCCTACGCCTATATCTTCGCAGTGCTTCCCGAGTGGTTCCAGACGCTGGAAGAAATGAAGAAAATCGTATTTAATCTCCATAAAATGCTTCCCATAGATGCTCCCGGAGAGGATGAGGCGGAGGAAGATATCCGCTATGCCTATGCCGCAAGAAACGTGGATGCCGGCGCATACCGCTGGGGATGCTGCATCACCTCCCAGACGATCTCATACATAATTGCGGATGAAAATATGGATTTCGCAGCCCAGCGCGACGCCCAGGCAGACGACGGACTCCCTGTAGTGCTTCTGGCACTGTACGAAAAGTACACCTGCCTGCGGTTTACAGAGCTCATCACCCGGATGAAGAAAAACCAGATCCGGGAACTGAAAGACCTGATGCTTACCTTCCAGGCATTTGGCACTGTAACTCCGGCCAATCTTTCCCGCTGGCATAATGTGAAACAGATCTACGCGAACCTTCTGGAGGTCAATGATGTCCCGGCCGCTATCCAGGATATCACTTCAAAGCTGAATATCCTCACCGCTCATCAGGAGGCCGTGGAACACGCGCGGAGCGAAACGATCATCAATCTTATCACTCTGTTCGGTATCGTCTCCATCCTCGCTTCCGTGCTCTCCATCGTACAGATTCTGGCGGACGGCGACCTGTTGATCTGGGTCTCCACAATTCTTACAACCGTCATGCTCGCGCTGATCACCGCACTGGCGGTCCTGCGGCGATAACCGTAAGAAACCAGTAATAACCGGTAATAAATATGTTCCGCCAGGCGCACAGTCAAAAAAGGCGTGCCCCACGAGATTATATCTTTTCTTGTGGGACACGCCTCTTTTCATATTCTCAGTTCAGCCCCCAAAAACAAACGGACCAAACTGTTATATTTATCTTATATTTAAATATTTATCTGTAAGATCTTCTCTTCAACAGTGTTCCTGCCGCAAGAACAGCGGACATTCCCAGGAGCGCCGCCCATACTGCCGCATTTCCTGAATCACCTGTCTTCGGAGATCTTACCGTACCAGTACCCGAGCCTGTCTCGTCCAGTGCGATGACATATGGGGAAAATCCATCCACTTCGATCGTAACCTGCCCGTTCTCCACTGCTGCATTGTATTTCTCATAATTTCCATCATCTGTATAGTGAAGGATAATCACGTTTTTACCGTTATACTCAGTTCCCACATGGAAGGTAAGCTGCGCTTTTCCTTCCAGAGTACCTGTCAGAGTGATATCATACACGCCAAGGATCGTCCTGCCCTTCACCTCATCCGCAGATACATAAGTCGTATAAGCGTCTGTGTTCGGATCAAGCGCGGAGACAATGACGGTTGCTCCCTCGGAGAAGTTTCCGCTTACAGTCACTCTGTTTCCGGAGTCAGTAAGAGAGCTGTTCTTTTTCTCTGTATCAGCAGCGCCTGCAGATGTATCAGTATTTGGTGTGTCTGCTGCCGATCCGCCGCCTGTTGTACCATCCGCGTTCTGATCTCCCGATGAAGTGTTCTGGTCTTCTCCACCTGCTGTTCCTTCATCTGACGGTGTATCTGCCTCCGGCGTATCCGTTGTCGTACCGCCTGTGTTATCGTCCGACGGTGTATCTGCCTCCGGCGTATCTGTTGTCGTACCGCCTGTGTTGTCGTCTGACGGTGTATCTGTTACAGGAGTATCCGGCACCGTATCACCTGTGTTGTCGTCTGACGGTGTGTCTGTCTCCGGTGTATCCGTTGTCGTATCACCTGTGTTATCGTCTGACGGTGTATCTGTCTCCGGTGTATCCGTTGTCGTATCACCTGTGTTATCGTCTGACGGTGTGTCTGTCTCCGGCGTATCCGTTGTCGTACCGCCTGTATTGTCAGCTGACGGTGTGTCTGTCTCCGGCGTATCTGTCGTCGTATCGCCTGTGCTGTCTCCACCGCTGATTCCCAGATAGTCCTGGCTTCCGCCGATTGTATCCAGATTCCAAGCGTGCTGGGCCGCTTTCTCTCCCCAATACGGGTCGGAAGCATAACTGAAATTTATACCTTCATTCTTATTGCCCAGGCACTCTCCATGATTTCTCCAGTCGGACGGATCAAGATATCCTGCTGCCATCCAGTTTTTCATGAAATCCTTAATGCATTCCTGTATGCTGGCGAACGTATAAGCGCTTGTCCCCGGCGAAGTATCTATCGCATTCAGGCCGAAAAGATTGTTCTTGCTCTGGCAGATCGAACTCATTCCCCAGCCGCTCTCATTGATCGCGATGCCCATGGACAGAAGCGCGTTCACACCATATGTATTCTGGTTCTCCACAAAGCTCTTTCCTGTACCCGCCAGCTTTGAAGACGATGACGAAATTCCCGCATTTGCCATCGCAGTATTCAAAATGCTGTCAAGCTGGTCACCGGTATAGCTTGTGGATGTCTTCATATTCAGGAACTGAAAATAATTGTAAAATGGATTTCCCGCATTCACTGCGGAAGCGCCGTTTGATCCGGCCTGATAATCCGCAATCATCACATTGTAATCCGTATAGAAATAATGGCCGTCGTAGCTGTAATACTTTCCACCCTCGGAAAGATAAGATGGAGCCGGACCATTATTCAGTGAGGATGTGGGAGTCTGATTTAAATTCTGTGAAATATAATGAATCAGCTTCCCGCCCGACACTGTATAGTAGCTCACATTCCCCGCTACTGTGTCATAATCCACAAGCTCCACCTCAGATGCGGACACGGTTCCCGTCACGCCGGAAAGCATGAACCGGATCTTTCCGTCGGACGTCACTCCCAGGTACGCTGCATCAGCGCCGTAAGCGCCGTTCGTATAGCCGCTTCTTCCCTGATCATCCGTATAACTTGTGGTTGCGTTTCCTTTTGTATTAAAATTCACAACCTTTGTACTTACACTGCGTGCGGAAAACATCGCGATGCCGTTTGCAGCTGCGGCAGCTTCTGCTTCTGCCTCTTCCACTTCTTCCTGCACAGTTTCCTCGGCATTTTCCTCAGCCACTGTGCCGTCTGTCTCACCGATCTCATAGATGCTTCCATCTTCCTCGGTTGCTGTAACTTCTTCAAGACGCTGACTGTTCTCATCCTGAAGTCCTGATGCTGCGGCCTGTCCCTCCCCATCTGTCTCAGCCGCAAAGCTCTGCATGCCGGGCAGTACGGTCACCACCATCGACATTAAAAGCGCGCATATCAGTAATTTTGATTTTCTTATCACTTGTACACTTCCCTCCTTGACCTTATTAATTATTTATGGATATAGATACTGATACATATCTACCATAACACTTTCTTCCATAATTGGCAAGAAGAAGTTTCCTGTAATTGTATACAAGTATACATTTTGAAATCAGCATGAAAATAATAATAGTTCAGCTATTTAGTTCACTAACGTTTTCTGTCAAAATGCGTCCGGAAGTGGAGCGAAGTTTTGAGAATATGTATTCTGTGTAAAGGGGACAGACGTTCGATGTTCCCTTTCCCCAGAAAGTATACTCAAACTGTCCGCTCCGCTTCCTGCGCATTCTCAGCCGGAAATGTTATTGACTGAATAGGCTGAAAACGCAGTAATGGCGCGGCTTGTGGACTTTCGCTGCGAAAAGTCTTCCGGCCGCGCCTTACTTCTGGCAGCTATATATTCACTGACTTCTGCCTTGAAAAGCTCAGAAAACAGCCCTATTTCGAGAAAAATTCTGCGGGGATGGGGGATGGCGAGGGGC
>JAHZHF010000191.1 GCA_019420405.1 Clostridiales bacterium | reverse complement strand
TCCCTTATTCCCTGGAGCGAAGCCCTGAGCCGTCCTCCATCCCCGCAGAATACGTTTGAGAATCGTCCCTGTTTTCGGACGTTTTTCATGCGGGAGTTATTGAACTAAATAGCTGAATACCGAAGTATTTTAAGAAAAATATTTTAAAATTGTAAAAATAATGATATACTTAAGAAATCGGGGATGCCCACTGATGCAGGCGGCATCCCTTTCACGTAGAAAGGGGGCACTGATATGGCAGGTACACTGGAATATGAAGAATTGAATAAAGATCTTGAGATCGTGGACGGCCACGCGGTAAAAGCTCCTGAAGATTATCAGGACCCTGAGGAATTATACCAGGCCCTGATAGCCCGAGTGAGAAAATATCACCCTTCCACGGATATTTCCATGATTGAGAAGGCATACCGGATCGGAAGGGAAGCACATAAAGACCAGGTGAGAAAGTCGGGAGAACCGTACATTATCCATCCTCTGTGGGTCGGCATCATTCTTGCAGATCTGGAGATGGATAAGGAGACGATTGTGGCGGGGATGCTTCACGATGCGGTGGAAGATACGGAGATGACTCTGGATGACATAAGCCGGGAGTTTGGCGAGGAGGTCGCGCTTCTGGTTGACGGAGTCACAAAGCTGGGACAGCTCAGCTATTCTCAGGATAAGCTGGAAGTGCAGGCGGAGAATCTGAGGAAGATGTTCCTGGCGATGGCCAAGGATATCCGCGTGATTATCATCAAGCTGGCTGACCGGCTCCACAATATGAGGACGCTGGAGTTTATGACGCCTGCGAAGCAGCAGGAGAAGGCGCGGGAGACGATGGACATTTACGCTCCCATTGCTCAGAGGCTCGGTATCTCCAAGATTAAGACGGAGCTCGACGATCTTTCCTTAAAGTACTGGAAGCCGGATGTCTATTACCAGCTTGTGAAAGACCTGAACGCGAGGAAGACGGAGCGGGAGGATTTTGTCCAGCAGATCGTTGCAGAAGTGTCAAAGCATATGGAGAATGCGCACATCAACGCCAAGGTTTACGGGCGTGTGAAGCATTTTTTCAGTATTTATAAAAAGATGGTGAACCAGAATAAAACGCTGGATCAGGTGTACGATCTGTTCGCAGTGAGGATCATTGTTGATTCTGTGAAGGACTGCTATGCGGCTTTGGGCGTGATCCACGAGATGTATACCCCCATTCCGGGAAGGTTCAAAGACTATATTGCAATGCCGAAGCCGAATATGTACCAGTCGCTCCACACCACGCTGATCGGTCCGTCGGGCCAGCCCTTCGAGATCCAGATCCGGACGGAGGAGATGCACAAGACGGCTGAGTACGGTATCGCGGCCCACTGGAAATACAAGGAGGGCTCGGATGCGGCGAAGAGTATGGAGTCCCAGGAGGCGAAGCTGAACTGGCTGCGTCAGATCCTGGAGTGGCAGAGGGATATGTCCGACAACAGGGAGTTCTTAAGCCTGTTAAAAGGCGATCTGGATCTGTTCGCGGAGGACGTATACTGCTTTACCCCCAATGGGGATGTGAAAAACCTGCCAAACGGTTCGACGCCTGTGGATTTTGCCTATGCGATTCACAGCGCGGTGGGCAATAAGATGGTGGGAGCCCGTGTGAACGGGAAACTGGTCAACATTGATTATAAGATCCAGAACGGAGACCGGATCGAGATACTGACGTCTCAGAATTCCAAGGGACCGAGCCGGGACTGGCTGAATATTGTCAAGAGTACCCAGGCGAAAAACAAGATCAACCAGTGGTTTAAGAAAGAGTTTAAGGAAGATAATATTATCCGCGGTAAGGAACTGATTACTGCTTACTGCAGGAGTAAGACCATTAATCTGACAGATATCCTGAAACCGAAATATATGCAGATTGTGCAGAAGAAATACGGTTTCCGGGATTGGGACGCAGTGCTGGCGGCAATCGGGCACGGCGGCTTAAAAGAGGGTCAGGTGGTGAACCGGCTCTATGAAGAGTATGAGAAGGAGCACAGGAAAGAGATCACGGATGAGACGATCTTGGAGAAGATCTCCGAGGCGAACAGCCGGAAAGTGCATATCGCCAAGTCGAAGAGCGGTATCGTCGTCAAGGGGATCAACGATATGGCGGTGCGCTTCTCCAAGTGCTGCAACCCGGTGCCGGGGGATGAGATTGTGGGATTTGTCACCCGGGGAAGAGGGATGTCTATCCATCGTACAGACTGTATCAATATGCTCCATCTCTCGGATGCGGAGCGGGAGCGCCTGATCGACGCAGAGTGGGAGGATACCTCAGATGCAGAAGGCGGCGGCCAGTATCTTGCGGAGCTTAAGATGTATGCTGCTGACCGGCAGGGGATGCTTATGGATATCTCACGTGTGTTTACAGAGGCGAAGATCGATGTGAAGTCCATGAATATCCGCACGAGCAAGAAGGGAACTGCGACCATTGACACAGGATTTATCGTTCAGGGACGTGAGGAATTAAACTCTGTAATCGAGAAACTGCGCCAGCTTGAGGGCGTTATAGATATTGAACGTACTACGGGCTGATGAGATGACAGGAGAAGAAAATTGATAAAGATAGAGAAATTTGTACTCGGCCCGGTGGGGACGAACTGTTATATCGTAAGAAACGAGGAAAATAAAGAATGTTTCCTGGTCGATCCGGCGGCGTGTCCGCCGGAGCTGGCAGGCCATATAAAGAGTGAAGGGCTGACAGTCAGGGCGGTAGTGCTGACGCACGGCCACTTTGATCACATCATGGGGCTTGACGGCGTTACGGAAGCCTTTTCTGTTCCGGTCTATGCTTATAAGGGAGAAAAGGCGCTGCTGGAAGATGCTCAGATGAATTCTTCGGCGACCATGCTGGGCCAGCCCTATACCTTTTCGGAGGCGGACTATACGGACGACGGACAGGAGATGGAGATCGCGGGATTTCAGGTGCGTGTGATCCATACGCCGGGACATACTGCGGGCGGATGCTGCTATTACATCCCGGAGGAGGGCGTTCTTTTCAGCGGAGACACGCTTTTCCACGCTTCGGTCGGAAGAACTGATCTGCCGACAGGAAGCATGGGGCAGCTTGTGCGGTCGATCCGGGAGAAGCTGTTCATCCTTCCGGATGAGACAAAAGTATATCCGGGACATATGGAAGAGACTACGATAGGATATGAGAAGAAGTACAATCCTTTTCTGTAAGTGGGGGAATCATGATCGAGATCGCATGTAAAAAGAATAAATTCACATATAATGTATACCACATTACGAAAGCGTTTTTCCCAGGCGAAGATATCATACAGAAGGTGGATGAGAAGCAGGAATCTCTCGTGGAGCTGAAACTCCCGGGAGAGTCTTGCTTTTCCATTGCTCCGGAGGAAATCGCGGACGAGCTCCGGGAAGGAGCGGCGGGCTGCAGGACAGTTGCGGAGGAGAAGGAGCTGTCCGAGGAAGAGACCGGGCAGATAGAAAAGCGCGCTGTGACCCGGAGCGTTTACCGGTATCTCTTAAAAGAGACGGGACGCCCCCTGGCCTGGGGCACTCTGACCGGAGTGCGTCCGACCAAGCTGATTATGCAGATGGCGGAAGAGGGGAAGACGCAGGAGGAGATCACTGCTTTTCTGGAGGCGGAGTATTTCGTCAGCCGGGAGAAAGCAAAACTGGGGTATGAAGTTGCCTGCCACGAGAGAGAGCTCCTCTCGCAGATCCGTCATAAGGGCGGATTCAGTCTGTACGTGGGGATTCCGTTCTGCCCCAGCGTATGTTCTTACTGTTCGTTCAGTTCCTCTCCGATCGGCGTGTGGAAAGACCGGGTGGACGCTTATCTGGATGCGCTGGAGAAGGAGATCCGGGCGATCGGGGAGATGTCCGGAAGCAGAAAACCGGATACTGTATACATCGGCGGAGGAACCCCGACCACGCTGGAACCGCATCAGCTTGACCGGCTGCTTTCCGTGATTGAGGAGAGCTTTGACCTGAGCCATACTGTGGAGTTCACTGTCGAGGCGGGACGGCCGGACAGTATCACGCCGGAGAAGCTTTCGGTCCTTCGGGAACATCCTGTGACCCGTATCTCCATCAACCCGCAGACCATGCAGCAGAAAACGCTGGATCTGGTGGGACGGCATCACACGGTGGAGCAGGTGTACGAAGCATTTTATCTGGCGAGAGAACTCGGATTTGACAATATCAATATGGATCTGATCGCAGGACTGCCGGGGGAGACGGCGGCGGATATGCAGGATACGCTCGGGCAGATCGAAAAGCTCTGTCCGGACAGCCTGACCGTACACTCGCTGGCGATCAAGAGGGCAGCAAGGTTCGGCCAGGAGGGGCGGACCTTGGATCTGCACACGGAGATCTCCCGGATGGTGGACGACGCGGCGGCGTGCGCGCGGAAGATGGGACTTGTCCCATACTACCTCTACCGTCAGAAAAATATCGCGGGAAATTTTGAGAATGTGGGGTACGCAGAACTTGACAAAGCGGGAATATACAATATACTGATTATGGAAGAAAAACAGACGATTCTCGCGGCCGGGGCCGGGGCCTCGACGAAGATCCTGCTCCCGGAGCCGATCCGCACGGAGCGGGGCAAAGAGATCGATCTGGTTCATGTGGAGAACGTGAAAAACATTACGGAATATATCAGCAGAATTGACGAAATGATAGAACGAAAAGGAGAATGGTTATGGCGTTAAAGAAGAAACCGGTGACCGGCATGAAAGACATGATGCCCGCTGAGATGGAAATCAGGGATTATGTCATCGGCCTGATCAAAGAGACATATAAGAGCTTCGGGTTTTCCTCCATGGAGACTCCGTGTGTGGAACATATCGAGAACCTGTGCAGCAAGCAGGGGGGAGATAATGAGAAGCTGATCTTCAAGATCTTAAAGCGCGGAGAGAAGTTAAAGATCGACGAGGCGAAGGAAGAGGCGGACCTTGTGGACGGGGGATTAAGGTATGATCTGACCGTGCCCCTCTCCCGCTACTATGCGAACCATGCCAACGAGCTGCCCTCTCCTTTCAAGGCGCTCCAGATGGGAAATGTGTGGCGCGCAGACCGTCCCCAGAGAGGACGGTTCCGTCAGTTCATGCAGTGCGATATCGATATCCTGGGCGAGCCGTCAAATCTGGCGGAGATCGAGCTGATCCTGGCGACTACGGCGCTGCTCGGGAAACTGGATTTCCACAACTTTACCATCCGTATCAATGACCGCCGTTTCTTAAAGGCAATGGCGGCTTACAGTGGGTTTGCAGAAGAAGATTACGACAGTGTATTTATCACGCTGGACAAGATGGACAAGATCGGTCTGGACGGCGTGGCGGCAGAGCTCAAGGAGAATGGCTATGCGGAAGAATCGGTGGAGAAGTATTTACAGCTTTTTAAAGAGATCACGAACGATGTGGCGGGCGTACGCATGTGCAAAGAGAAACTGGAGGGCTTTCTCGCGCCTGAGGCAGCAGATTCACTGGAAATGATCATCACGAGTGTGGAGCAGGAGAAAGAAGCAGACTTCAAGATGAGCTTTGACCCGACTCTTGTGCGCGGCATGTCCTATTATACGGGCACGATCTTCGAGATTTCCATGGACGAATTCGGCGGTTCTGTCGGAGGCGGCGGACGCTATGACAAGATGATCGGGAAATTCACAGGTCAGGATACTCCGGCCGTAGGATTCTCCATCGGGTTCGAGCGTATTGTCATGCTGCTTTTGGAGAGAGGCTATCAGGTGCCGACGAGCCGCCCGAAGAAGGCGTTCCTTCTGGAGAAGAATCTTCCCCAGGAGAAGATGCTCGACGTGCTCTCACAGGCAAGGAAAGAGCGGGAGGCCGGATATCAGGTGATGATCGCGAATATGAAGAAGAACAAGAAGTTCCAGAAGGAGCAGCTTGCAGAACAGGGATATACAGAGATTACGGAGGTGTACAATGGCTGAGTCAATGCAGGGCTTAAAGAGAACTCACCGCTGCGGTGAACTCTCAGCGGCAAATGTAGGAGAAAAAGTAACCATCATGGGATGGGTGC
>JAHZHF010000190.1:1861-6073 GCA_019420405.1 Clostridiales bacterium | reverse complement strand
GTGAAACTTAAAGTACCGGATACGGATGTTAGGGCAGGCGGGGCGCTTGTCTGAGTGTCAGCGAGTTAAGCCCCGGCTGTCTTTGCCTTTAATCCGTATCCGGTACTTTGTAGTTTCACTTATCCCCTGGAGCGAAGCCCTGAGCCGTCCTCCATCCCCGCAGAATACGCCTTGAGAATCGCCTCTGTTTTCGGACGTTTTGAATTCGGAAGTTATTGAACTTTATAGCTGCAGGATTTTTTAGTGGTGGAATAAAACCTGAAAAGATGGTATAATAAATCGTTGTAATAAAAAACAGGCTGCGCCGTCATTTTACGCAGCCTGAGTTATGCGCATCTTCCGGCATTGCCCGGCGGATGCGGATGAGGTGAAACTACAATGAAAAAAAAGAACAGAATGCGTTTAAAAGGACAGCTCAGGATGTACATGAACTGGCCGCTTATTATGACTGTCCTGCTGGTGGCGATGGATCTCTGGCTTTATATGATCGACAGGAAAGCCGGATTTATGATGACTGTATTTATCCTGATCTATCTGGGGATCGCCGGGGGGCTGTATTTTTATAACCGGTCTCTGATTCTGGCGGACCTGATCCAGTTCTCGGCTCAGTATAAGGGGATTGAGAACACGCTTCTTAAAGAGCTTGCAGTTCCCTATGCCATTGCACTTGAAGACGGGCGTATCCTGTGGAAGAACGATGCGTTTGCGGCGCTGACTGCGGGGCAGAGAGCGGAGAAATCGCTGCACCGCATGATCCCGGAGCTGCATCCGGGAGTGTTTCCGAAAGACGATATGGAACACGTGGATATGGAAGTGACGTACAACGACCGAAACTACCAGGTCGAGCTGCGCAGAGTTTCCCTGCAGGGATTCAGTGAGAAAGAAGAGCTCCTTCAGATTCCGGAGGAACAGGAATTCTTCGTCGCGGTTTCGCTCCAGGATGTGACGGAACTCAATGCCTACATGCGTGAAAACGAGGAACAGCGCATGGTGGCCGGACTGATCTACATCGATAACTATGACGAGGTTATGGAGAGCGTTGAGGAGGTGCGGCAGTCGCTTCTGGTGGCGCTGATCGACCGGAAAATCAACAAGTATATCGGCGATGTGGACGGTATTGTGAAGAAGATGGAGAAGGATAAATATTTTATTGTCCTTCGGAAAGAAAGTTATAAAAAGATCGCAGAAGATAAGTTCTCTCTTCTGGAAGAGGTCAAGCAGGTTAATATCGGGAATGCCCGTTCGGCATCCTTGAGTATCGGCCTGGGACTGAATACAGCGACCTATGCGCTGAGCTATCAGTATGCCCGTGTGGCGATCGACCTGGCGCTGGCAAGGGGCGGTGACCAGGCGGTTATCAAGGACTGTAACGGTATCACCTACTTTGGCGGTAAGAAGGAACAGACTGCGAAGAACACCCGTGTGAAGGCCCGCGTAAAGGCGGAGGCGCTCCGGGAATTTATTGTGACAAAGGATCAGGTTATGGTCATGGGCCACAAGATTGCCGATCCGGATTCTTTCGGTGCGTGCATGGGAATCTACAGGGCGGCTGTGAATCTGGAAAAGAAGGCGCATATCGTAATCAATACGGTGACAGAGTCACTGCGCCCGCTGTATGATGAGATCGCGGACAGCCCGGCCTATGAGGATGATATTTTCCTTACCTCTGACCAGGCGCTTGACTATATCACGGACAATACGATGGTGATCGTGGTGGACACGAATAAGGCGCAGATGACGGAGTGTCCGGAACTTCTGAAACGCTCGCGGATGATCGCAGTGCTGGATCATCACCGCCAGAGCAGCAACGTGATCGAGAATGCGGTGCTCTCCTATGTGGAGCCCTATTCTTCATCCACATGTGAGATGGTGGCTGAGGTGCTGCAGTACATTGTGGATGATATCAAGTTCCCGTCGGTTGAGGCGGACTGCCTGTATGCGGGAATTATGATCGATACGAGAAACTTTATGAACCGTACCGGCGTGCGGACCTTTGAGGCGGCGGCGTTCTTAAGGCGCTGCGGCGCGGATATTACCCGCGTAAGGAAGATGTTCCGGGACGACATGGCGTCCTATCAGGCCAAGGCGGAGACCATGCGCCGGGCGGAGGTATACCGGAAGGAGTATGCCATCGCCCAGTGCCCGAGCGATGTGGATAGCCCGACTGTCCTCGCGGCCCAGGCGGCCAACGAGCTTCTGGATATCAGCGGAATCAAGGCGTCCTTCGTGCTCACGGTATATGAGGGAAAGATTTACCTGAGCGCCCGTTCCATCGATGAGGTGAATGTACAGATCATTGCGGAAAAATTAGGCGGCGGCGGACACATTAACTCCGCCGGAGCACAGTTTGACCATACAAACCTCGAAGAGGCAATTCAGGCATTAAAAGAGACGATCGACCAGATGATCGAGGAAGGAGACATATAGAAGATGAAAGTAATTTTATTACAGGATGTAAAATCTCTCGGGAAAAAAGGAGAGATCGTAAATGTAAACGACGGATATGCAAGGAACTTTATCCTGCCGAAAAAGCTGGGTGTGGAGGCTACAGGGAAAAACTTAAATGACTTAAAACTCCAGAAGAACAATGAGAAAAAAGTAGCCCAGGAGCACCTGGAAGCTGCAAAAGAGCTTGCTGCGGAGCTGTCTTCCGGGCAGGTGGAGCTGGCGATCAAAGTAGGCGATGGCGGAAGGGTGTTCGGCTCTGTGTCCAGTAAGGAGATCGCTGCGGCTGTAAAGGAACAGATGAATCTCGATGTTGATAAGAAGAAAATCCAGTTAAAAGAAGCGATCAAGTCCCTCGGTACACATATCGTAAATGTGAAGCTGCATCCGGAGGTGACGGCAGAACTGAAAGTGGTTGTAAAAGAAGAGGCGTAGGAGAGATCCTGTATGGAAAATATTGAAGCGGCAATGAAACGGATACCGCCCCACAGTATTGAAGCAGAGCAGGCAGTGCTGGGAGCGATGCTGATGAATAAGGATGCGGTTCAGGTGGCCTCGGAGATGCTGACAGGGGATGATTTTTACCAGACGGCTTATGGCATCCTCTTTGACGCGGTTGTGGATCTTTTCAAGGAAGGGCGTCCGGTGGATCTAATCACCCTTCAGGAACATTTGAAGGAAAAGGATGTTCCGCCGGAAGTCAGCAGTATGGAGTATGCAAGAGAGCTTCTGGAAGGGACTCAGACGTCAGCCAATATTAAATATTATGCGGAGATCGTAAAGGACAAAGCGATTCTCAGAACCCTGATCCGGATCAACGAAGACATTGCGAACGCATGTTACCTGGAAAACCGTCCGCTGGAGGATATTCTCAATGAGACGGAAAAGCGGGTGTTTGAGCTGGTTGAGAACGGGAATTCACAGGAGTATGTCCCGATCAAGCAGGTAGTATTGAACGCCCTGGATGTGATCGAGCGCGCGTCAAAGACCAAGGGAACTGTAACCGGAATCCCCACGGGATTCATTGATCTGGACTATAAGCTTTCAGGACTGCAGCGCTCGGACCTGGTGCTGATCGCGGCCCGTCCTTCCATGGGTAAGACCGCGTTCGTGTTAAATATCGCCCAGCACGTGGCGTTCCGCCAGAATCTGGCGGTTGCGATTTTCAGTCTCGAGATGTCAAAGGAACAGCTCGTAAACCGTCTGTTCTCTCTGGAATCCCACGTTGACGCCCAGATCCTGAGAACGGGAAATCTGTCGGATACGGACTGGGAGAAGCTCATCGAGGGCGCGGGGACAATTGGGAGATCGCGAATGATTATTGATGACACTTCCGGTATCTCCATATCGGAGATGCGTTCCAAGTGCAGGAAGTATAAGCTTGAGATCGGGCTTGACCTGATTATCATCGACTACCTGCAGCTCATGAGCGGAAGCGGCGGCCGGAAGAACGAGAGCCGTCAGCAGGAGATTTCGGAGATCTCGCGTTCTCTGAAAGGACTGGCGAGAGAGCTCAACGTTCCGGTGATTGCGCTGTCTCAGTTGAGCCGTGCGGTGGAGCAGAGAACGGATAAGCGGCCTATGCTTTCCGACCTCCGTGAATCCGGAGCCATCGAGCAGGACGCCGATGTATGTATGTTTATTTACAGGGATGATTATTACAATCCGGATACGGAAGATAAAAATATTGCGGAGATCATCATAGCCAAGCAGAGAAACGGCCCGATCGGAACTGTCCGGCTGGCATGGATGCCGCAGTACACACGG
>JAHZHF010000190.1:0-1851 GCA_019420405.1 Clostridiales bacterium | reverse complement strand
ACACGTTTCGGAAATGAACTGCGGCAGCCGGATAACGCTCTGTAGCGGAGCGCCGGACGCCGGAAATATCGGAAGCGCCGGAAGCGCGTGAGACGAATGAGGCGTGTGAGATGAAAACAGCGCGTGAGACGAAAGAGGCACAAGAGGCGTTATGTAAAGAGCTTTCTGAGTTTCATAACCGGCCCGCCTTTGGCGGCCTCCTTCCGGGTGGTCTGCTGCTGGCGGATCAGGCTGTCCAGCCTGCGGAAATGCTCTTCCTGCTGGCGCTCCCTGGCCTGGAGGAGAAAATCTATTTCATGAACGACATCAGCGGTTACTGTACTGCTGATGTCTTTTTGCAATACGGAATTATTCTCGGTGAGCGCCTCGCGCATCACGTCTCCGACAAGGGCCCGGACCTGTTCGACTTTTTCGAGCGGGATCATGATGTCTCCGGTTTCTGCTTTCGGCAGGGAATGTCCGGAAACTGAAACGGCGGTGGCTGTGGACTTGCCGGAGGCATCCTCGGCGCTCTCGGCAGATTTCATTTTCAGGCGGGTCTCCTTAAGCTCAGGGATCAGTGGTTTTAATTCCCTTAACAACATCCCTTCATCTTTCAGTTTCTTAATGCAGCGAAAGAGCTGAATATCATCTTTGGTATAATATCGATGGCCCATTTCCGTACGTCCGATTGTCAGGCCGAGCTCTTCTTCCCAATATCTGAGTACATGAGACTCTACATCAACCTGTTTTGCGGCTTCGGAAATCATGAATCTGACTTCACCCATTAATATTTATACCTCCTTGAACTGCTGGTGCTTGTATATGCCGAAAACGGCGCGGGCCGTTCCGGTTGAGCGGGCTTTGGCCCTGGAAACATTATACCACAGCAGATGAGGGAGAACGGGAAGAATCGTTCGTCAAAGTATAACAAAAAAAGTCGGCCGTAGCTGAGATTATTCTCACTGATACGACCGCCTTTCTGCGTGTGATCACTCTGCGATTTTATATTATTACTCTGCTGAAATAGCGCCTGTCGGACATGCAGCTTCGCAAGCTCCGCAGTCTACGCAAGCATCAGCGTCGATCTCATATTTGCCATCGCCTTCGGAGATAGCGCCTACTGGGCATTCGCCTTCGCAAGATCCACAGCTTACACATTCATCACTGATTACGTGTGCCATAGTATGTACCCTCCTTCTATGATTTCCGGAAGAGGACATTCCTCTTTCGTTATCCCTATTTTAATACAATGAGTGGCAATATACAAGCAATTTTGTGGTCTAAATAAAAAACATGGCAGCTGTTTAGCGCATTAACATTTTTCCACAGAAACGTCCGGAAGCGGGGCGGAATGTTTGGATAAACGTATTCAGTGGAAGGGAGACAGCCGCTCGATATTCCGTTCCGGAATCTGGGAATCATCTAACTGGCCGAAAAGAGGCTTAAAGGCAAAGCGGCGTGCAGGGCAACTCGCTGACGCTCAAACAATCCCTGCGCACCGCTTAACAACCTCTTTCCGCCCCGTAAGATATTCCAACAGATTCCTCCAAAGTCATATCTCCCGGCGTCTCCTTCCCCAGAAAGTGTACTCCGACCGTCCGCTCCTGTTTCTTGTAGCAGCTATATATTCATTAATTTTCTGCTTGGAAAGCCCAGAAAACAGCCCTATTTCGAGAAAAATTCTGTGGGGATGGAGGATGGCGAGGGGCGCCTTCGGAAGGGGATTAGTGAAACTTAAAGTACCGGATACGGATGTTAGGGCAGACGGGGCGCTTGTCTGAGCGTCAGCGAGTTAAGCCCCGGCTGTCCTTGCCTTTAATCCGTATCCGGTACTTTGTAGTTTCCCTTATCCCCTGGAGCGAAGCCTGG
>JAHZHF010000019.1:1220-22767 GCA_019420405.1 Clostridiales bacterium | reverse complement strand
TATCCGGTACTTTGTAGTTTCCCTTATTCCCTGGAGCGAAGCACGGAGCCATCCTTCCTCCCCGCAGAATATGGTTCGGAAAAGACTCTGTTTTCGGACGTTTTGAATTCGGAAGTTAGTGAACTATAGAGCTGCTCACCCTTCCAGTACCGCAGCCGCTTTCGCAAGCTCCTCCCGGATCTTGATATGCTGTGGACAGACTTTCTCGCATTTCCCGCACTTGATACATGCGGAAGCCTTCCCCCGTCCCTGGCCTGCGGTGTTCCACTGATATTTTTTCTTCGCTCCGGGCAGGTCCTGATACATGCTGTACATGTTATACGCCTGGAATGTACCGTAGATCCCAATGTGCTCCGGACAGCCTTTCATGCAGTAAGCGCAGGATGTACAGGGAATCTGCGGAAATGTGGCAAACGTCTCTCTCGCCTTCACGATGGCTTCCTGTTCTCTCTCTGAGAGCGGTTGGAATTCTTTCATATAGGAAAGATTGTCCTCCATCTGTTCCATATTTGACATGCCGGAAAGTACCGTAATCACGCCGTCCAGAGACGCCGCAAACCGGATCGCCCAGGACGAGGGCGACGCATCCGGATTCTCCGCCTTTAAGATATCCGTCACTTCCTTCGGCGGCATTGCAAGCGTCCCACCCTTCACAGGCTCCATGATAATCACGGGTTTCCCGTGCTTTCTCGCTGTCTCATAGCATTTTCTCGACTGGATCTGCGGGTCATCCCAGTCCGCATAATTAATCTGAAGCTGAACAAACTCCATCTCCGGATGCGCGGTCAGGATCTCGTCGAGCACTTCCGCATTGTCGTGCATGGAGAATCCCAGATGACGGATCAGCCCCTCTTTCTTCCGCTCCTGCAGGAAATCCCAGATTCCGTAATCATCAAAGAAATGAGTTCTTTCTTCTCCCAGGTTGTGGAGCAGGTAAAAGTCAAAATATCCCGCTCCGGTTCTCTCCAGAGAGGTATAAAACATCTGCTCCGCCTCTTCCCGGCTCTTTGCCCCCGCCCAGGCCGGAAGTTTGGTAGCAAGGAAATATCTGTCTCTCGGATACCGGTCTACAAGCGCTTTCTTTGCCACTGCCTCAGACTCACCGTCGTTATATCCGTATGCCGTGTCAAAGTAGCAGAACCCTTCTTCCAGAAAACGGTCCACCATCTTCTTCGTCATTTCCACATCAATGTGCTCTCCATCCATGGGAAGCCTCATCAGTCCGAATCCTAACTTCGGCATATCCTTTCCAAGATATTCTTCCATTTTCTTCCTCTCTTTCTAATAACCTGTTACTATTTTTTACCTTTTTGCCTCGTGCACGTATTTTAAAAGATGTCTTTCCAGCTCTTCCATCGTCTCCCTTGTCTCCGGATTCGTGTAGGGGACACGGCGGATGATCCGCCTCACATAATCCTGTTCCTCCACGATATCCAGACTTTCCCGGAAATTCAGATCGTAGAAATACGCCAGATAAGAAACCCAGTAGTCCATCGGCGTCACCCGGTCCGAGGATAGAATGCTCCTGCCTGCAAGCGCCTCCCGTCTGACCTTCTCAGTGATCGCAGAAGCGCCGATTTCCCCGGGTGGCACATCCATAAATGTCTCCAGGTCATCTACCAGCTTCACCCTGCAGTTGTCCAGCTTGTCCGCTTCCCGGATCAGGCGGGCGTGCAGAAGTGTGCGTTCATCTTCAATCCCTTCCAGAGCGAAATCGCTGTGTCTGGCTATGGAAATGCGAATGATATCATCCCAGGTATCCTCCGGCACAAATCTGCGGATCATCCCGCCTTCCCCAAAGAGCACCTCCACGCCGTAGGAAGCGTGATCCATCGTATCCGGCAGGAAGCTGTCAAAGCGCTTGAGCTGCTCGAATCTCCCGATATCGTGAAGCAGTGCGATGATCCTGGCAAGCGCTGTATCTTCCTCCGAAAGTCCCATCCGGCGTGCAAGGGATGTGCTCTGCGCCACCACACCGTATGTATGCACGATTTTCAGTTTCACCTTGTCATTTTCTCTGTCATATCCGTCCAGATAGCGTTCAAACACTTCTCTGGCGCTATTATAATCTGTCACCGTTATTCCTTCTCCAGCAGATGGTCAATCAGCCGGTATCCTTCCTCCAGAAGACGCCCGCTCTCTCTCCCGGTTCTCTCGCTGTATTCACCGCATCCCTTCTGTGCTTTCACACTGTCGTAAAGCAGATACGGTACCGGATCTGATGTATGAGTCCGGACCCGCACAGGTGTAGGGTGATCCGGAAGAATCAGCATTCTGAACTCCACTCCGGCCTGCCCAAGCGCATCAGCCACAGGTCCTATGATCTCCCGGTCAATGGATTCGATTGCCTGAATCTTATCCTCTGCGCTGCCCTGATGCCCCATCTCATCCGGGGCTTCGATATGTACATAAACGAAATCATATCCGTCTTCTGTCAGCGCCCTGACTGCAGCCTGACCCTTACCTTTGTAGTTCGTGTGAAGGCCTCCGTTCGCACCTTCCACGACGATATTGTGCATCCCGGCGCCCACCGCAATCCCCTTGAGCAGATCGACCGCTGAGATCATGGCGCCCTTTACGCCGTTCTTTTCCTCAAACGAGGTCAGCGCCGGACGGGTGCCCGCTCCCCAGAACCAGGCAGAATTTGCCGGGTTCTTTCCTTCCGCACGGCGGCGTACATTGACCGGATGATCTTTCAATATTTCATAGCTTCTGATCATCATATCCCTCAGCACCGGATCTGACGGAAGATAGTCTCCGATCCGCTTTGTGAGGATATCATGTGGCGGGGTCAGGTCAATGATTTTCCCGTTTTTCTCGATGAGGAGATGGCGATAGCTCGTCCCTACATAGAAGGTATAGCCTTCCTGTTTCAGTCCGTTTTTCAGCGCCTCCACCAGCTCCGCCGCCTCTTCCGTCGGTATCTCACCCGAACTGTGATCCAAAATGTGCCGGTCTTCATAGCCCTCCTCTTCTTCCGAGAGGGTAACCAGATTGCAGCGGAAGGACACATCCCCGTCCTCCATCTTAGCACCGATGCTCAGCGCTTCCAGCGGCGACCTGCCGGAATAGTATTTCTCCGGATTATATCCGATCACCGACAGATTCGCCGTATCGCTCCCCGGCGACATCCCTTC
Organism: Clostridiales bacterium; assembly: GCA_019420405.1. Lineage (GTDB taxonomy): Bacteria > Bacillota > Clostridia > Lachnospirales > Lachnospiraceae > Mediterraneibacter. The sequence continues at coordinate 19,630 of JAHZHF010000019.1, read as the reverse complement.
CGGCACAGTGCGCACCATGCCGATCTCCGAGTCAGCCGCCAGACGGTCCATATTAACCGTGCACGCTGCCTCAAGCGGCGTCTTTCCACCCAGCATTTCAAGCGGTTCATCTGCCATCCCGTCACATAAAATTACGATGTATTTCATATCTTTCATTCCTCTATTCCTCAATGCGGATCATGTGGAGGATTCCCTCCGCCTGTTCCGCTTTCTTTGCGTATTCGCCCTCTGTCATCACATCTGTCACGAATCCGAACTCATCTTCAACACCGTCTGCACGGATGAAGCTGACATTTCCGAACAGGGCTTCCACCTCGCCTCTGCGCTCTTCCCCGCTTCCGGACATGCGGACAAAAAACTTCCTGCTCGTATTCTCGATCGGAAGAAGAGTAAGCTTTTCATTCTTCCACATAGTCATGATATTTCTGTGAAGATGTTTCGCAGCGTCCACCACATCCGCTACCACCGCGCTGGCAGTCGGAAGCTTGCCCGCGCCGCTCCCGTAGAACATGGCGTCTCCGAGCATATTGCCGTTTACAAACACGGCGTTGAACACATCGTTTACGTTGTAGAGCGGGTGTGAACTTCCAAGAAGAGCCGGAGCTACGATCGCGTGGAGGCAGTCTCCCTGCCGCTTGCTGGAAGCCAGCAGCTTGATCGTCATCCCCATTGCCTTTGCATACTTCATATCCGTCTTCGTGATCTTCGTAATTCCTTCTGTATAGATATCCTCGAAGTCCACCTGCTGTCCGGAAATCAGGGAGGAAAGAATCGCGATCTTACGGCACGCGTCATATCCCTCCACATCGGCTTCAGGATTGCGCTCTGCATATCCATTGTCCTGCGCTTCTTTGAGCACTTCCGCATAATCTGCGCCCTCGTAGAACATCTTGCTGAGCATATAATTGGTCGTTCCGTTTAAGATCCCTGTGATCTCCTCGATCCGGTCGGCTGTCAGACAGGAATTCAGAGCTCGGATAATCGGAATCCCACCCCCTACGCTGGCTTCAAAAAGGAAGTTCAGTTCTCTGTCTCTGGCGATGGAAAGCAGCTCCGCGCCGTGCTTTGCCACGAGGGCTTTATTAGATGTGACAACGCTTTTGCCCGCCTCCAGGCAGCGTTTCACAAAAGTATATGCCGGCTCAATGCCGCCCATGACCTCCACCACGATCTTCACTTCCGGATCGTTGATGATCACGTCCACATCGTGAACAATCTTCTCCTGGATCGGATCATCCGGAAAATCCCTGATATCTAGCACATATTTCACATTGATTTCATTCGCCGCGCGCTGATTGATAATGTTTCCGTTTGTACGGATCACTTCCACTACTCCGGATCCCACCGTACCGTATCCCATTACTGCTACATTTACCATCACTTTCTCCCTTTCTGTACTTCATTTATAGTATCCTCTCTATGGAGAGGGTATATTCGCTGTAATTGCCAAACAGGCTCCCGGCTTACTGCTCGGGCGCCTGTTGTGTATTTGCACTCAGATACGCATTGATAAACGGATCGATATTCCCGTCCATAACTGCGTTCACATTGCTGATCTCCGCGTTCGTCCTGTGATCCTTCACCATAGTGTATGGCTGCATGACATAGGAGCGGATCTGATTGCCGAAGTTGATGTCCCTGACCTCACCGCGAATGTCCGACATCTTCTCCGCCTGCTCCTGCTGCTTCATCAGATACAGCTTGGACTTTAACATCTGCATAGCTTTGTCCTTGTTCATATGCTGTGACCGCTCATTCTGGCACTGCACCACAATTCCTGTCGGCAGATGCGTGATCCTGACTGCGGACGAAGTCTTGTTAATGTGCTGTCCGCCCGCACCGCTGGAGCGGTACGTGTCGATCTTTAAGTCATCATCGTTGATCTCGATGTCGATGTCCTCCTCGATATCCGGGATCACATCGCAGGAAGCAAAAGAAGTCTGCCGCTTCCCTGCCGCATTGAACGGCGAGATCCTGACAAGACGGTGCACGCCCTTCTCCGAGCGGAGATATCCGTAGGCATTCTCCCCTTTTACCTCGAACGTCACACCTTTTATTCCTGCCACGTCGCCTTCCAGATAGTCCAGCTCCTCCACGTCATAGCCTTTCTTTTCAGCCCACCGCGTGTACATACGGTAGAGCATTCCTGCCCAGTCACATGACTCGGTACCGCCGGCTCCGGCATGCAGCGTCACAATCGCATTATCCCTGTCATAAGGTCCTGTCAGAAGAGTGCCGATCCGAAGCTCCTCGAATTTCTCCTCGAACTGCGCCAGCTCCTCCTCAATCTCTGCGGTCGTCTCCTCGTCTGCCTCCTCCTCACTCATCTCAATCAGAAGAAGCATATCCTCATAATCTGAATACAGTTTTTCAATTTCTTTCACAGAGTCCTGAAGGTTCTTTAACTCCTTCATAACCTGCTGGGATACTTCCGGGTCATCCCAGAATCCCGGTTCCTCCAGTCTTTTCTGGAGTTCTTCCACTCTCAGCTTCTTTGAAGCCAGGTCAAAGTGAATCCCTCAAATCTTTCAGCGGTTCTTCGTATGCTGTCAGTCTTGACTTTAATTCATCCAGTAAAACCACCTTAATCACCTCTTTCTTAATAGAAAAATTGTTTATGCTTTGCCGGAGAATCCCGGCTTACGCCCTGCTGCCGCCAAGTTGCTTTCGGCCGCAGCACTGTTTGTATTTCTTTCCGCTTCCACACGGACACGGGTCATTCGGATAGATCTTCTTATCCTCCCGTTTCTTCGGAGCCCGCACGGAACTGTCATCCTTGTTCGTGCCTGTCACTTTCGCGACTTCCTCACGCTCCACCTTCTGTTCTACACGTACATTAAACAGAGTGCGGATCGTCGTCTCAGCGATCATATTTGTCATCTCGCCGAACATATTATATCCTGTCATCTTATACTCAACGAGCGGATCTCTCTGTCCGTATGCCTGCAGGCCGATTCCCTGTCTGAGCTGGTCCATATCGTCGATATGATCCATCCATCTCGCGTCGATGACTTTAAGCAGTACAACACGCTCGATCTCTCGGATCTGCTCTGCCTCCGGGAATTCGCCTTCTTTTGCTTCATACGCCTTGACCGCACGCTCTTTTAAGAGATGCTTCAATTCTTTCTGGCGCAGATCCTGGCACTCTTCCGGAACAGGAAGCTCCATCTGCGGGATCACTTTGTGGAGGTTCAGGTTAAGCCCGTTGAGATCCCACTCTTCCGGATCTGCCTCCGGTGAAGCGAACCGGTCTGTGATGTTCTCCACATACTCGGTGATCATGCTGTAGATCGTATCCCGCATACTCTCGCCGTCGAGAACTCTGCGGCGCTCCGCGTAGATGATCTCTCTCTGCTCGTTCATTACCTGGTCATATTCCAGCAGGTTCTTGCGGATACCGAAGTTATTGATCTCCAGTTTCTTCTGCGCAGTTTCAATTGCATTGGAAAGCATCTTATGCTCGATCTGCTCTCCTTCCGGAACGCCCAGTGCGTTGAATACGCCCATAAGCTTCTCAGAACCGAACAGACGCAGCAGATCATCCTCCAGAGAGATGTAGAAACGGGACTCTCCCGGGTCTCCCTGGCGTCCGCTTCGTCCACGGAGCTGGTTGTCGATACGGCGGGACTCGTGACGCTCCGTACCAATGATCTTAAGACCGCCCGCCGCGCGTGCGTCATCGTCAAGCTTGATATCCGTACCACGGCCTGCCATGTTGGTGGCAATGGTCACCGCGCCGTGAAGTCCCGCATCCGCTACGATCGCCGCCTCCTGCTCATGGTACTTGGCGTTTAAGACATTATGCTTAATGCCCTCTTTTTTCAGCATCCGGCTCAGCAGCTCAGATACTTCGATCGTAATCGTACCAACCAGAACGGGCTGCCCATTTGCGTGGGCTCTCTTCACTTCCTCAACAACCGCCTTGTATTTTTCATTCTTCGTCTTATATACAGCGTCCTCCAGATCCTTTCTCTGAACCGGCTTGTTGGTCGGGATCTCGATAACGTCCATTCCGTAAATATCCCGGAACTCCTTCTCCTCCGTGAGGGCCGTACCTGTCATACCGCTCTTTTTATCGAACTTATTGAACAGGTTCTGGAAGGTAATCGTCGCAAGAGTCTTGCTCTCTCTCTTGATCTTCACATGTTCCTTCGCCTCAATGGCCTGATGGAGCCCGTCCGAATAACGGCGTCCCGGCATAATACGTCCGGTGAACTCATCCACGATCACAACCTCGCCCTCCGGCGTCACCACATAATCCTGATCTTTGAACATCAGATTGTGAGCCCTGAGCGCCAGAATAATATTGTGCTGAATCTCCAGATTCTCCGGATCTGCCAGGTTCTCTATATGGAAGAATTTCTCAACCTTCTTCACACCTTCCTCAGTCAGGTTGATGGCCTTCTCCTTCTCATTTACAATGAAATCTCCGGTCTCCTCGATATCCTCGCCCATAATGGCATTCATCTTAGAGAACTCTCCGCTGGCTTCGCCCCGCTCGAGCTGGCCGGCCAGAATATCACACGCCTCGTAAAGCTTCGTCGACTTCCCGCTCTGACCGGAAATAATCAGCGGTGTCCTTGCCTCGTCAATCAGTACCGAGTCCACCTCATCGATGATGGCGAAATGAAGCCCTCTCTGAACGAGCTGCTCCTTGTAAATCACCATATTGTCCCTCAGATAATCAAATCCAAGCTCATTGTTTGTCACATAGGTGATGTCGCAGTCATAAGCCGCACGGCGCTCCTTATTATCCATGCCGTTTAAAACAACGCCCACTGTCAGTCCGAGGAATTCGTGAACCTTTCCCATCCACTCCGCATCACGCTTTGCCAGATAGTCATTGACCGTGACAATGTGGACGCCCTTTCCTTCCAGTGCGTTTAAGTATGCCGGAAGCGTGGAGACAAGCGTCTTTCCTTCTCCTGTCTTCATCTCGGCGATGCGCCCCTGATGCAGAATAATACCGCCGATAAGCTGTACACGGTAATGGCTCATGCCAAGCGTTCTCTTCGCAGCTTCCCGCACGACCGCATACGCCTCGGGAAGAATATCATCCAGTGTCTCCCCGTCGCCGAGCCGGTTCTTAAACTCTCTCGTCTTTGCACGAAGTTCTTCGTCGGAGAGTGCCTGCACCTCCGGCGCCATAGCCTCGATACGGTCAACGATCGGGTAGATGCGCTTCAGCTCATTCTCACTGTGGGTGCCGAAAATCTTCTCTATAATACCCATATTACGCAATTAACTCCTTAATTTTGATACAATTTCAGCTTCTGCACAGCCGGTGTGACGGTGCGTTCCGAAGCCACTCCGTTTTCCATTTTATCACTAAGTGGTGGGTAATTCAACCAGTTCATAGTTATTAACAAATTATAAGAATATATTGTCAATAGAAGATACTATTGAGAGCATATCTAACTATGAAATAAACAAAAAACGTTCAAGAGGAGTAAACACTCCCGCATATGATTATTTAAGTAATTCATCTGGACAAGATAATTTAATGCAAATTTTATATTTGTTGTTATCTTTTATAAAACTGCATTCCGAATGGGATGCGTTAGACCGCCCTTGGCTTGGCGGATTATTACTAATAGATGAGTTAGATGCTACTCTTCATCCTGCAGCTCAAATAAGATTAGTAGATTTAATATACAATACAAGCAGACAATTTGATTTTCAAGCTGTTTTTACAACTCACTCGTTACAAATTCTTGAATATCTGAATAAAAAACAGAAAGATACACAGGATATCAACATAAAATATTTTACAACGGCAAATAGAATATTGGAAATAAAACATAATCCAACTTATGAAGCAATGGAAAATGATATGTTAATCAGCAATTACTATCTTACAAACTCCAAGAAAAAAATTGTAATTTACTCGGAGGATGCTGAAGCGCGTTGGATGATATCCCGCTTACTTTCCGAATACGAGGACCGCTATCAACTTATTGATATTAAACTTGGTGGAGAGTCCTTGATGGCACTTTTATTTAACGATCCTGAATATTTTAAAAATGTGCTTTTTATTTTAGATGGAGATAAGGATATAGCTACCACAAAATACAGAGATTTACCGCAGAAATATCAAAATGTTATTTTTCTTCCTGGAAATGAAGGCCCTGAATCTCTTATTTATAATTATTTATCTACTCTCCCACCGACACATGAGATTCTTTCGTCTTATTTCGAAAAGGGATTGACTTTACGCGCATTTAAAGAGATGAGTCCCCTTATAAATGAAAAATATTCAGAATATAAGAAAGATCGAGATAAATACAAGCACTGGTTTTTAAATAATAAAAACATGTTTGAAGACATTGATTTAATGAAATTTTGGATTGAAGATCACCAGGAAGAGTATAAATCATTCAAAAATATATTTAAACAAAAATTCAATATCGTAGCTGGCCGAACAAAAATTCCAAAACTTAATTAACTCTGGCCAAATTATGCAGTGTATTGTATACTCTTCTTAGGAGATGATAATATGTCAATTAAGAACCCATTACGGTATCCAGGAGCAAAGTCTAAACTGGTACCATACATACAGAAATTATTAGAAATTGAAAATTTAACCAGATGCACTTTCTATGAACCATACAGCCGAACTTATCCATATGATTGACGCCACTAATATCACTATCAATACATGGACAGAGATGTGACTTTACCGCAATTCTGAGTATTTAGAAGATAAAAATTCTGTATAAATCGGATTTGCTGGCTTATTTCTGAATAGGACAAACTTTTCAGGTATCTTAAAAGCCAATCCTCTCGGAGGTATGGACCAAACATCTGAGTACAGAATTGATTGTCGCTTTAACAAAGCGCGCATTATAGAGAGTATTTTTAAACTGGCCAACTTTGCAGATCGAGTTGAATTGTATAACCTTGACGCACTTGCATTTTTAAAAAATCATACAAAATATCGTCGCAATAATAATACCTTTGTCTATATTGATCCTCCTTACTATGAAAAGGGGCCTTCATTATACCGTTATTATTACGATGATGAGCAACATCGTGAGTTGGCCAACTTCATTAAGAAGAAAGCTTATCCCTGGCTTGTAAGTTATGATGACTCAACGGTTATTCAAAAAATGTATAAAAATAATAAAAAACAACCGATATACTTGGATTACTCTGTAAACACGAAAAGAACAGCAAAAGAGTTGCTTATTTCCAACTTGGAAATTCCTCCAATGAGCCAAGAGGAAGAACAGAAAGAAGGATTAATCGGATAATCCCCTGCCCCGGTGCTCCTCCGAGCGCTGGGGCATCCACAACATAATAATGTGCTTACCCGGATAGCCGGAGGACGAGCTCCCACCCGTTCCGAGAATCCTGTGGAGGGGGTGGTAATTATGAGTACATATGAGGAACTCAGCCTGATCGTAAGCATTGCCCTACTGATCATAGCCATTCTGAATTATACGCATAAAAAATAGCCGTCCTGCCCTCGCAAAGCTGACGACTATCTTTTATAGTTTTTGAAGTTGCGCCGGGGCGGGTGAGGTGCAGTCACCTTCCGGCTATCCTGTTAAGTACATTATAGCAAATGTACCTAAAAAGTCAACCGCCCGATGCGCCAACACCGGACGGTCATAGGAGTACGGCCCGAAGGACGTACAATAGCTTATCACATGGAATATTGTATCATCTTCGGGGCAGTCACACAATCCAGAACGTTTGTGCTGGCTGTTATTTTTATACCATGAAAGAAGGTGATAACCATGCCAAGACGCAAGAAATTTCCAAAATTGCCGAATGGCTACTGAGGTACGGCCAGATCAGATACCTCGGGAAAGGCCGCAGGAACCCCTATGGCGTGTATCCGCCTGCGGTTGAAGAATATGACAATGGTCATAAGAAAACGCCTCCTGCCCTATGCTATGTTTCTGACAGAATGGTGGGGCTGGCAGTACTCACATCCTACAAAGCCGGGACATATAAGCCAGGGGATGAAATCCTGATCGAACAGCAAATGAGAAACGCTGCAACAAACACTGAAAAGCTGTTTGACGGGCTGATCGCTGATTACAACAAGGCTGTATTGTCCATAGATAATGGAAACAAGCCAACTTTTGAGGATGTGTTCAAAAGATTCTATCTTTATAAGTTTGGGGCTGAGTACGGTCACGGCGGCCAGCGGCGTGGAATGGAAAGAAGCCTTTGTTCTGCCTATGGAAATTTGTCAAAGCTGCATCAAAGGGTATTTTCGGACTTAAAAACCGATGATCTTCAAAAAGAGATGGATCTGGTCGGAGAACGATTGTCCCGGTCATCCGCAGCGCTTATAAAAACGCTGTATAACCAGATGTACAGTTATGCAGAAGCAAATGACCTTTGCGATAAGAACTATGCCCTTTACGTCAAAATGAATACAGCGGACGATACTGAACACGGCATCCCGTTTTCAGAAAGCGATCTGCGTAAGTTGTGGCAGCACAAGTCCGATCCTATTGTAGAGTTCCTGCTTATTATGTGCTACTCCGGATACCGGATCAGTGCATACCGGACTCTCGAAGTACACTTGAACGAAAAATATTTTAAGGGCGGAGTGAAAACAGCTGCAGGAAAGGAAAGAGTAGTCCCGATCCACTCTGCAATTCTGCCGCTGGTGCGCCGCCGGGTAAAGGAACAAGGGAAGATTCTGACCATTACTCCTGAACGTTTTCGGGATAAAATGTATGATACTTTAGATGAACTTGAGATTGAGCGCCACACTCCTCACGACTGCCGCCATACGTTTTCAGCGCTCTGTGAAAAATACGGGGTAAATGAAAACGACAGGAAGCGAATGTTGGGGCACTCTTTTGGATCGGACATCACCAACAAGATCTATGGACACCGAACCGTCGAAGAGCTCAGAGAGCAGATCGAAAAGATAAAAGTAGATTTGTTGTAAACGTGTTGTGAACCGTTCACATTTTTTCACATGTCAGGCACTTACTTTCCATGTGTTTATATGCCTGAAAAAGCCCGTGGTTGACAGGTTTTCTGGACTTTTTGTGTCAACCGCGAGCGCCGTTCGAACATACGTTCAGTTTAGTAACTTGTTAACAAATGTACGGTAACAGTCCGGCCTTTCAGAAGGGTATTAATAAAAAAGTTGAAGCTGCGGTGACAGATATCAGGGCTGTCACCGCAGCTTTTAGTTGTACTTATATCCCTACGACAGCTGTTCAAGCACCCATTTCACATCATCCGTGGTCTTCAGGGTTTCCAGAAGCGCCGGATCCTCCAGCAGTGTACATAACTTGCCTAACAGATCCAGATGTTCGTCACCGATGCCTGCGATTCCGAATACAAGCTGTGCTTTCTCTGTGCCGAAGTCGACTCCCTCCGGATACTGGATAAACACAATTCCCGTTTTCTTTACCGTCCCCTTTGCCTGAGTTGTGCCATGGGGGATTGCAACTCCCATGCCCATGTATGTGGATACAAGCTTTTCTCGCTCCTGCATCGCGTCTACATAGGACTCATCTACATATCCCAATTTCACCAGAAGCTCTCCTGCTGCCTGGATCGCCTCTTCCTTTGTCACCGGCTTCTGCCCCAGTTTGATGCCTTCCGCAACAATCACCTGCTTCTTGATCGGAGTGTCCGGTATAATAATATCGGTATTTTCTCCCGCAGGCGCCGCAGGAGCGTCACCTGTTGTCAGCTGGACATACAGCGCGTCAAGAGCCGGATCCGCCAGGAAGTTTCCGATCGTGATAAGCTGTGCCTGAGGCGCTGATTTTTTCGCCCGTGCAGCCAGCGTAGTCTGAACTACCGCGATATCGCAGTCCGCAGGGATATTATCTACTGATGTGTTGGAAACAGTGATATCCGGCCGGTCATTCTTGATCCTGTTGCGGAATTTCGTCGCCCCCATCGCAGAGGAACCCATTCCCGCATCACATGCGAAAATAATTTTTCTGATTTCAGACGAACGCTCAATCGTTCCGGGTACTACATTCTCTCCCTTTGAAGCCGCTTTCATGGATGCCATCTCACTCTGAGCTTCCTCCAGGCTCTTGCCCCCTGCCATCTTGACAATCGGAGACGCCACCACGAAGGAAATACCGGTTGAGATCAGCACGCCGATGATCACTTTCAAGAGGTCAGATCCCGGCGTCATCATCAGATACGCGATAATCGATCCCGGGGACGCAGGTCCCACCAGACCGCAGTCTGTAAGGTTAAACCAGAAGATAGCAGCCATATTGCCCAGGATAGGCGCAACGATCACCAGAGGATTCATCAGGATATACGGGAAATAAATCTCGTGGATTCCTCCCAGAAGATGGATGATCACAGCGCCGGGAGCGGAATCTTTCGTCACCTTATCTTTACAGAAGAACATGTAGGCAAGGAGCACCCCAAGTCCCGGCCCCGGATTCGGCTCCAGCATATACATAATGGATTTTCCGAACTCTGCCGCCTGTTCTGTGGCAAGGGGAGTAAAGATTCCATGGTTGATTGCATTATTTAAAAACAGTACTTTTGCCGGTTCGATAAATACCGACACCAGCGGAAGGAGACTGTTTTCCACCAGAATGCTGACTCCGGCCGACAGTACAGCCAGAATGCCGCTCATAACCGGGCCGATTACGATATAGCCGAGCATAGCCAGGAGCATTCCGATGATACCTGCCGAAAAGTTATTGATCAGCATCTCAAATCCGGCAGGCATATGGCCTTCCATAGCCTGGTCGAACTTTTTAATACAGAATCCGGCCAGAGGCCCCATCACCATAGCCGCCATCAGCATTGTGATTTCCGTATTGCTCAGAATCGCGCCGATCACCGCGATAGCGCCGACGACGCGTCCGCGGTCGCCTCCTACCATACGGCCTCCGGTAGACGCGATAAGGATCGGGATCAGATAAGTAAGCATGGGACTGACCATACTGTTAAATCCCTCATTCGGAATCCACCCGGTGTCGATAAAAAGTGCCGCAAGGAAACCAAACGCGATCAGTGCGCCGATATTCGGCATTACCATTGCCGATAAAAATTTACCAAAACGTTGAATATTATTTTTCACAAAACCGTCCTCCATTAACATCTCGGTTTCTAAATGGAGAATGGTCCAGCTGTCTCTTTCGCCGGTTTTACAAAACCTGAACTCCGTATTTCCTGCACTCATCCAGGAACTCTCCCGGAAGTTTTCCGTCCGATACCACAATATCAATTTCCGAGAGTCCGCAGAAGCTGAAGGTACATTTCACTCCGATTTTCGAGGAATCCATCAGAGCAATCACCTGAGATGATTTCCGGATCGCCGTCTGCTTTAACAGCGCTTCATCACTGATCCCGCAGGAAAATCCCACAGATGGATGAAAACCCGTTACCCCAAGAAATGCCTGGTCAAAATTCACCCGCTCCAGCTCCTTTATCGTCGAAAAGCCAAACACGCTCTGGCTGTACCGGTTCAGTTTTCCCCCCGGAAGCATCACTGTCGGCCTGGACAAGTTTGCCAGTTCTGTGGCACAGCTTAATCCCGTCGTGTAGATCAGGTAAGACTGATCGGGAATATGCCTTGCAAATACAGTCGCCGTGCTCCCGGAGTCCAGGAAAAATGTTGTGTCCGGCCGCAGCAGATTCAGTGCCTTTTCCGCAATCTCCCTCTTCTCGGGAATATTGATTACGGATTTCCGGTTCAGAAAATCATCAGTTCCGATGATAATCTGTACGGATTTTGCCCCTCCGTGTACGCGAAGAATCCGCTTCTCGGCATCCAGAGATTTCAGATCCGTCCTCAGAGTCATCTCAGATACATTTGGGAATTCCTCCTTGAGCTCTGCAAAACTGACCGTCCCCTTTTCATTGATCAGCTGAACAATCGCATCTCTGCGCATTTCCATTGAATCCATAAAATACCTCCCATCCGTGCCGGGACAGCGCGAATGGGAAGTCCCGACACCAAATTATTCCTGTATAAAGTTTGCAAGCAGATATTCTTCTGCCTCCGGACACCACAGGCCATTGTGTGCATCCACGATATCCGCCAGTTCAATCAGACGGCTGTCATTCTCCGCTTCTCCCTTTGCCCGCAGGTCCGTAAGAGCGGTCAGCGGCATGGAAAGATGGGTGTAGATCAGTTTCTTTCCTCCCGGAATCTTAGGCAGATTCAGCGTTGTCTGCGCGGCAGAATCCAGGCCGCCGATATGTGTTACCATAACAGCCGGGTTAATTCTTCCCTGAGCGGTCAGCTCAAGAGACTCTATCATATCGTCTGTATTTCCGCCTGTTGTTCCCATCACATGAGTTGAATTATAGTGTACGTCGTAGAAATTAATGGAAGCGCTGAACTGATTATCTGTAGGCCCCGCAAAGAAATTCAGGCATCCGTCTCTGCCCAGAATGGCGCTGGACTGAGTCACAACCGAAGCCACAGGCGCATAGCAGAGCACATCGTCATATCCCCCGCCTCCCGAAATACGCATCAGTTCTGCAACCGGGTCCTCATAATTTCCTGTGTTTACAAAATGGAGCTCAATCCCGTCCTTTGCAGCTTCTTCCGGCGGGAACAGCGCTGCCGCGCGGTCCAGTCTCTCCTGATTCAAATCAGTTACAACTACCATAGAAGGACGAATGTCCCGGTGAAGAGCATAGGTTAAAGCCCCAAGTCCCATCGGTCCGGCTCCAGCCATAATTGCCATTTTCCCGCCTTCTTTTATTCCCATCTGGTGTGTATAAACACCCATTTTTGTATGGTATGCCGCATTAAACGCACCGATGCTGCAGGACATGGGTTCTGCCAGTGATGCCTCATAATAAGCGCGCCCCTTGTACTCCAGAAGGCATCCCAGTTCCATCACCTCGGCCGGAATCACGCAGTATGTCGTGTCCCCGCCGAAAAACTCATAAGAATACCCGGGGCTCCACATCGTTCCTTTATAGTTCAGCGCCGGCTGTAAAGTAAATTTCATGCCCGGCTTGAAAGTATCCTGATGGTTCTTTCCCACCTTCACGATATCTCCTGCGAACTCATGACCCATGATTGCAGGATGCTCCGCAACATCCTCGTGGACGCGTTTGTGTTCTGTTCCCAGGATAGCGCATTTGTATGTAGACATGCAGATACTGTCTGAAACTACTTTTACCAAAATCTCATCATCTGTAATTTCCGGAAGTTCAAACTCCTCCAGTCTTAAATCATTTGCTCCATGAAGTCGTACACCCTTTGCTTTCATAATAAAACTCCTTTTCTTATCATAATGAAAATTTTACAGGTTTTCAACCGCAAATTTCTTGCGAAATGAAAATACTCCCTAAACTGTTACCGTTCACCGGACCGCCTTTCGTGAAATACAACTTTCGGGATCAGTCTCTCAATCACATCATACTCTGCAGCCTGAGTCCCACTGCACATCACGTTTGCCGCCCCTGTCGCTGTCGAGAGACACACCGTATCTTCCAGGCTCATCCCTCTCTCCTCGGCGATCGCCAGAGCCGCCACAACACTGTCTCCCGCTCCTACCGTACTTCCCACCGGCACCTTGAGACCTTCTGCATAAACCGTCTGATCTCCTGTTACATACAGCGCTCCATCCCCGCCCATGGAAACTACAACCTTTGTGATTCCGTATTCTTCCATCAGCTCTCTGGCCTTTGCTTCCAGTTCTTCGTGGGTTTCAAGTTCTTTCCCCGCAAGAGCGGAAAGTTCGTGATGATTCGGCTTGATCAGGTACGGAGACGCTTTCAGTCCCTCTTTCAGCAGGTCTCCATCTGCATCCAGGATCACCCTGGCTCCCTTTTCACGGCATGCCTTTGTCCAGGTAAAATATGTATCTTTCGGAGAGCCTTTCGGCATACTTCCTGAAATAACTACGATATCCCCTTCTGAAATCTTTCCGAGCAGTTCGGCGAGCAGCTCCCGTAAGATTTCTTCCGACACTGTCACGCCAGGTTCGTTGATATCCGTATTTGTATGCATCTCCGGATCAACGATCTTCATATTTGTCCTGGTCTCGCCCTCGACAAAGTGGAAACAAGTCTCCAGCCCCAGCTCCTTAAGCGCCGCAAGAATCGCTCTGCCGGTATTCCCTCCCAGGATTCCGACTACAACGCTGGCCCCGTGAAGCTTGCTGATCACCTTTGAGCCAGTGATTCCTTTTCCTCCCGGATCCGTCCTCATCGATGTAATACGGTTGACCTCATTGATTCTCAGAGACGGAATCTCTACCGTTTTATCAAGAGCCGGATTCAGTGTTACTGTGTAAATCATGTCGCCCTCCTTTTGTTTTAAAAGTTTTGAAATGTTGATTCAACAATCTCTATGTATAGAATACCACTTTTTCTCCATTTGTCAACTGTTGTTTCAACATTTTTTATAATTATTTTTTCATTTCACTTTCGAATCAACAATCGAATCCCACCCGGAGGTTTTTTATTCATAGGAAACGCAGTTTCTTATGAAATAAAAAAAGGGACAGTTACCTGTCCCCGCCTAACTCTTTCACAATATCATAAGGAATACTCCCTCCGAAAAGATCCAGAGCGCTTCCTATCGTAAAATCTACCGTTCCACCGCTGGCCTGCCGGAAGGATTCCAGATCTTCAAGAGAACCGATTCCTCCCGCGTACGTCACGGGAATTCCTTTCCGGCTTCCCAGCATTCTCACCAGTTCTTCTTCCATACCGGAACGTTTTCCCTCCACGTCCACTCCGTGGATCAAAAACTCCGCGCACCAGTCCGACAACTTCCTGAGCACTTCCTCCGTCAGCTTCAGATCCGTAAACTTCTGCCAGCGGTCCGTCACCACATAGTAGTCTCCATCCTTTTTCCTGCAGCTTAAGTCAAGCACAATCCGTTCTTTCCCCACTGCCGCCGCCAGTTTCTTCAGATTTTCTTTTTGAAACGTCCCATTTTGAAACACATAAGAAGTCACAATCACATGTGAAGCGCCTGCGGCCAGATATTCCGCCGCATTCTCCGCTGTGATCCCTCCTCCGACCTGCATTCCGCCGGGCCATGCCCCAAGTGCATGAAGCGCCTGCTGCTTCGTCGCATCGTAATAAGGGGAACCGGGAGGATTCAGAAGAATAATGTGTCCTCCCGTCAGCCCGTCCTCCCTGTAAAGCCTGGCATAGAATGAGGCGTCAAGCTCGGACGCAAAGTTTGTCCGGGCGCTGTCCCCCTCGTCCTTTAAGCTTCCCCCCACAATCTGTTTTACTTTTCCATTATGTATGTCAATGCATGGCCTGAAACGCATGTCTGGCTCCTCCTTTTCCTTACCGTTACCCGCTGTTACAAACAGGCGGCACGGGACATCTCTGACTTCCGTCCCGCACCGCCTGCACTGTACCACTGTATCCGGTGTCTCACCTGGTGCTGTTATTGGTATTTTTCTCAGCTCCGTTATCTTCCGTGAGTTCATCCGCAGCTTTATCCACGCCGTCTGTCACGTCATCTGTCACCCGGTCCACTCCGTCTGTCACATCATCCACGGCATCATCAAGCACGCCGTTTCCTCCCGTGGCGTCATTCATAGTCTGATTTTTCTCCTGATCTGTTGATGTCTGGTTCTCCGTCGTCGTATCAGTCTGCGACTGATCCGCTCCGTTATCCGCAGCATCTTTACTTCCACATGCGGTTGTACCCAGCAGCACAAAAGTACATGTCATCAACAGCAGAATTTTCTTCATTCTCTTCATAACAAAAGTTCTCCCTTTCCATAAATATTGTTATATCCATACTATCTGCATGCTTTGCAATATTTATTCATGGGAATACTTTTTATTTCTTTTTATTTGGCATTTTTTCTCATTTTTTCCATAGCACGGGCCTCAATCTGCCGTACCCGTTCCCGGGTCACACCGAGCTGCTCTCCAATCTCTTCCAGGGTGTGGGTTTTGTTTTCTCCAAGCCCGTACCTGAGATTTACAACCTGACGCTCTCTGTCGCTCAGAGTGCTCAGAAGTTCCTGCACTTCTTCCCTGCGCACCAGAACTTCCATCGCCTCCTCAGGCGTCGCCTCGGTCTTATCCTCCACCATATCACCCAGGCTGTCCTCTCCGTTTTCTCCCACGGGAGTTTCAAGGGAAACCGGATTCTGCAGATAGGTAAGGATATTCTTCACATCCTCCTCGCTCCTGTCGCCCATCTTCTCCGCGATCTCCTTCGGAGTAGCCTCCCGGCCCAGCTCCTGCAAAAGCTCCCGCGCCGTCTTCTGCACACGCTTCATATTCTCCGCCACATGGACAGGAACCCGGATCTCCCGGGACTGCTGGTCAATGGAACGCTGCATCGCTTCCTTGATCCACCAGGACGCATAGGTGGAGAACTTGTTTTCCTTCGTGTAATCGTACTTTTCCACCGCGCGCATAAGGCCGAGATTTCCTTCCTGAATCAGGTCCATGAGCGCGACGCCTCTGTTGGTGTAGTGTTTTGCAATAGAAACCACAAGCCTCAAGTTTGCCTCTTCCAGCCTGTGCCGGGCCGCCTCGTCTCCTTCGGCGGCCTTTCTCCCCAGCTCCCGCTCCTCATCTTCTTTAAGAAGCGGAATCTGACCGATCTCCTTCAAATAAATGGCAAGCGCTTCTGAAACCGCCTCTTCTGCCGCATTCTGCTGTTTTTCCATGTATGCCTCCTCTTCCTGTCTATTCTCGCTCTGCGCCGCTTTCCCTACATCTTCTCTATTACCTCACCGCTGCGGTATGCCGCAAGCAGCCGTTCCAGATCCTGGATCTGCTCCCTGAGTTCGCGTCCGATGTCTGTGTCTCCCACAAGACAGCGCTCTCTTACTCTTGTAACAACCATAGTCTCCGAATGTATGTCAATTTCTTTTTTGATTGCCGCCTCCGTGGACTCAAAAGGTTCCAGCGCAACAAGGCGGATTCCGTAAGAATTGTAAATCAGGGTATAGCCTGCGATACCGGTCTGCTTCTGGTAGGCTCTCGAGAAACCGCCGTCGATAACGAGTACCTTGCCGCCACATTTGATCGGACTTTCTCCGTCCTTTCTTTTTACCGGGACATGACCGTTGACAATGTGGGCGCCGTCCGGGTCAAGGCCAAATTCCCGCATAATCCCATCCATTACTTTCTCATTCTCAATCAACTGGTAATATGCGTTCTTCTTCTCAACATGCGTCTCCTTCTCCGCCAGAAAATACCGCTCAAAGGTTGCCATCTTGTTTTTCCCGAACAGAGGAGAATCCGGATGGAGCCAGATATACCACAGGATATCTTTTCCGTCCTGGCGCTCTTTTTTATCCAGCGCGAAAAAACCTTTTCTCACATAGGAATCCAGTGCATCGTAGAGCGCTTTTCCCAGATACTTCTTCCCGTATACTTCCACCTCTTTTAAATTTCCATCCTCATCGAGAGGCACACATCCGTGATACAGAAGATTATCGTTGTATACCTTGTACAGGCCGCCCTTCGCCAGGAGGAAACGCATATGCCGCTGCAGCTTTTCACAGTTTGCAAATGCACGCTCCAGCCGCTCCATTACCTCCTCTTCCTCCTCAGTCAGCGCGTAAGGATTCTCAGGATCTATCGTCGGGAAATTCATATCCAGCATCCTGTACTCTTTCCCGTCCAGCAGGATCGTCCCTTTCTCGTAGTCGATCCTGTGGAGAAGAGCCCGGTTCTCAAGATGGAAGGAAGGCTGCCTCCTGATGATCTCCCCCTCCACCTTGAACTGGATAATAGAAATTGCCTTATGTATGCGCAGATTCATCTGCATCTCATCAGAATCCGTCTTGTCCCCGCCCTTGAGCTTAAAGCAAGTACAGGGATCGTCCCCGTAGGTTCGTATTGCGAACGTAGCAAGTGGAAGCAGATTGATGCCGTAGCCGTCCTCCAGTATGTCAAGATTGCCATATCTTGCACAGATACGCACAACATTTGCGATACATCCCCGCTGTCCGGCCGCCGCTCCCATCCAGAGCACGTCATGATTTCCCCACTGAATATCCACCGAGTGATAAGTCATCAGCTTATCCATAATCAAATGCGGTCCGGGACCTCTGTCATAGATATCTCCCACGATATGAAGATGATCTACAACAAGCCTCTGGATCAATTCCGAGATGGCGCAGATAAATTCTTCCGCCCGTCCGATCCGTATAATAGTAGAAATAATTTCATTATAATAGGATTCCTTGTCGTTGACCTCCGCCTTCTCCGTGATCAGTTCCTCGATCACATAGGCAAAATCCTTTGGGAGCGCCTTCCTCACCTTTGACCGCGTATACTTGCTGGCCGCCCGTTTACTCACCTCGATCAGCAGGTAGAGATGCACCTTATACCAGTCCTCCATATTCGTCTCCGTCTCCCGGATCAGATCCATCTTCTGTTTCGGATAATAGATCAGTGTGGCCAGGGACCTCTTGTCCCTGTCGCTCATACGGTTGCCGAACACGTCCTCAATCTTCCTTCGCACGGACCCGGAACCATTT
>JAHZHF010000019.1:0-1210 GCA_019420405.1 Clostridiales bacterium | reverse complement strand
AACGCTTCATACTCGCCGTGCACATCCGTCAGAAAATTTTCCGTCCCTTTCGGCAGGTTTAAGATTGACTGCAGGTTAATAATCTCAGTGGAAGCCGCCGCGATCGTCGGATAGAGATCTGACAGCCGCTCCAGATATCTGGTTTCTAATTCTTTCATAAACTTTCCTCCCGACTTTGTGCAGGGAGAACCGAACTCCTCCCCTGCCGCCATGCCTGCTTCCCCCTCTCATTCCGGCACCGCCTGTTTCGTCTTCCTTGCAGGCTCTACAGTCCGATAACATCCCCCATGTCATACATTCCTGCTTCTTTTCCGGCCAGGAATTTCCCGGCTTCCACCGCGCCTTTGGCAAATACACTCCGTGAATAGGAGGTATGTTTAAACTCGATCACCTCGTCAGTCCCCGCGAAAATCACCTCATGCTCTCCTACAATCGTTCCGCCGCGTACCGCACTGATGCCGATCTCTTTTTTCTCCCTCTTCTGGCGCACCTGACTTCTGTCATATACATAGTGATAACTGTTATCCAGTGCTTCATTCACAGAATCCGCCAGTGCCAGCGCAGTTCCGCTTGGCGCGTCCACCTTCTGATTATGATGACGCTCCACAAGCTCGATATCATATCCCGCCGGCCCCAAAACCTTCGCCGCATCTTTTAACAATTTCAGAAGCAGGTTGATCCCAAGCGACATGTTGGCCGATTTGAGCACTGCCGTCTTCTTCGCGGTATCATCCACCTTCTGAAGCTGTGCCTCAGAAAGTCCCGTCGTACAGAGCACTACCGGCATACGATGTTCGCCGCACCAGTCCAAAAGCTCATCCATCGCTCCGGCGTTTGAGAAGTCAATCACCACGTCTGCATCCACATCACATTTCGCGAGGGATTCGAACACAGGGTACTCGTTCGGAACCTCCGTGTATGCGTCCACCCCTGCAGTAATCTCAGCGTTTTCATCATTCTTCACGATCTCCGTGATCATCCTTCCCATTTTTCCGTTACATCCATGCAGCAATATCTTTACCATTCTCTTGTCCTCCTGTCGTCTGTATTTTCCGGGAGTTTCTCTGATAAAACGAAGTTCCCGGAGTATCCCAGATAGAAAAAGGATATCACATTTGAGAAGTTATCTCAACATATGATATCCTTTTAACGATGTGTCACAGCTATTTAGTTCAGTAACACTTTTCTTCAAAAACGTCCGGAAGCGGAG
>JAHZHF010000189.1:522-6102 GCA_019420405.1 Clostridiales bacterium | reverse complement strand
AATCCGTATCCGGTACTTTGTAGTTTCCCTTATTCCCTGGAGCGAAGCCCAGAGTCATCCTCCATCCCCGCAGAATACGTTTCAGAAATCACCTCTGTTTTCGGACGTTTTTCATGCGAGAGTTAGTGAACTTTATAGCTGCACTTCATTCATCGAACTCAAGAACAGCTATATGAAACTGAGTGGTCTCTTTCAGCTCCTTCACTACTCCTCGTCTCGTTTTCAGCCTCTCTGCCTGTTTGAAATTCCCGCTCATCCCAAGGGCATGTTCTATCATATAGTAATAAGATGTCGGGAGCACGCCCTCTGATACGTTCACTTCCATTCCCGGCTTTAACGCTTCTGTATTCTCAATTGTAAATTCCATTGTACGCATATTTTTTTGTTTCCTCCTGGTATCCTCTCATGTTTCATTTTATGTCCAGTTCCGGTGGTTCGTCCAGATGTTCGGATACATACTTCCCATTCTTCTTTCTCTGCCGCACACACTCGGTCAGCAGATATTCGATCTGCCCGTTCACTGAGCGGAAATCGTCCTCCGCCCAGGCTGCAATGGCATTGTACAGGTTTGCTGAAAGCCTCAGGGGAATCTGCTTTTTCTTTGAATCTGCCATAAGCATCTGTCCTTTTCTTCAATCCCCGCATCCGGGCTCTTAATACAGGCTTCCGGAATTCACAATCGGCTGGGCGTCTCTGTTTCCGCAGAGCACGACAAGCAGATTCGAAACCATTGCCGCCTTGCGCTCTTCATCCAGTTCCACTACTCCGCTCTCATTTAAGCGGTCCAGAGCCATTTCTACCATTCCTACTGCTCCGTCTACAATCATCTTCCTTGCATCGATCACTGCTGAAGCCTGCTGGCGCTGGAGCATGACTGCCGCGATCTCCGGGGCGTATGCCAGATATGTAATCCGCGCTTCAATCACCTCTAGCCCGGCCTCCTCGACTCTCTGCTGGATCTCACTTTTAATCCGTTCGGCAACTACTTCACTGGAGCCTCTCAGACTGCCTTCGTCTGCGATTCCGTCCCCGGTGGTATCCACGTTCGGCGCCACGTCGTAAGGATAAATCCTGACGATATTTCTCAGGGCAGTGTCACACTGCAGGGACAGATACTCCTTATAGTTATCTACGTTGAATACAGCCTTTGCCGTATCTACAACACGCCACATAACTGCGATTCCGATTTCCACCGGATTTCCCAGGCAGTCGTTGATCTTCTGGCGGTTATTGTTGAGCGTCATGATCTTAAGAGAAAGCTTCTTACTGCTTCCGCTTTCCATTCTTTCCGTATTTATGTTAAGAGCCATCGACAAAGCCGTCTTCTTCTCGCCGTTGTCCACGTCACCACTCTGATGAAGATGCGTATTTGCAGCCGGATTTACACTGGAGCAGAACGGATTCACGAAATAAAATCCTTCCCCTTTCAGCGTTCCGACATAATTTCCAAACAGCGTCAGCACCAGCGCTTCCTGCGGTTTTAAGATCCGCAGCCCGCAGTACGGTATCCAGCCGATACACAGCCACACAATACTGATAATCAGCAGGACCGGAGCTTTGCCGTCACCGACCATCATGGCTCCGAAAATACAGCCTGCAACCGCCGCCAGATAGAGAAGCGTTGTCAGCAGAAGTACGAACATCCCTTTCTTTTTATTCAACAGCACCTTTTCCTTCATCTCAGTTTCCTCCTTACAGTTGAAACATCTTTTTGATATCTTTATGATATCACTTTAAATTCATTATGTAAAGATAAATTCTTGTAAAAAACTGCCGCATCTGATTCTTGCATCAGCAATGCGGCAGTCCACTGTCATTCTGTCAGCGTATGAAGTTCGTCTTACAGGGCGCTTCCTTCTCCGGAAGACCGTATTTCTCTTTTCCGAGTGCAATGCTCTTCATGAGAAACGCCATGTTCTTTGCCAGCGTTCTCATAATCTGCAGACCTTCCAGATCCTGCTCCGCCTCGCCTGCAGCTGCGCCGTGGATACTGTTCCAATACTGTCCGGATGCCACCGGCATTCCCGTAATCGTAAAGTATTTGTTCAGCTCATCAAATGTCGCTGAAAGGCCCCCTCTTCTCGCAGCCACAACAGCAGCGCCAACCTTCATCGTCTTATCGAAATGGCTGCTGTAAAACAGGCGGTCAAGGAATGCGATCAGCGTCGCATTTGCTGACGCGTAATAAACCGGGCTTCCCACCACAAGTCCGTCGCAGTCTTTAAACTTCGCCGCCGCTTCATTGACCGCGTCTTCAAACACGCACTTTCCTGTTTTTGCGCAGCTTCCGCAGGCGATACATCCCCGGATCGCCTGATTTCCGATATGGAGGATCTCTGTCTCGATCCCCTCCTGAGCAAATGTCTTTGCCATCTCTTCCAGGGCAACATTCGTATTTCCATTTGCCCTCGGACTTCCGTTGATCATCAGAACTTTCATTTTTATTCTTCCTCCTTATCTTTTTCAGTCATGATATATTTCCGTCATGGATACGGGTTTTATTTCAGAACCGAATCCTCTCTGTGCAGGAAGCTCCGTTCACAGATTCCATGATCCTTCCTCATCTGCGAAACGGTATCCGAGCACGAACCGGTCCTTTCCATTTTTCTTTGCCTCGTAGAGAAGCCTGTCCGCATATTTGTACAGTTCTTCAATCGTGTATCTTTTCTCTGCCGGAATCACTCCGATGCTGCATGTGATCTTCTCATCCTCCAGACTGATGTTCCCAATCCTCTCTTTTAGACTGTGCAGAGAATGCTCCAGCTCCTTTTGCGCCATGGGGCGGCTGACGAAAACCACAAACTCATCTCCGCCAAGTCGTCCGATGATTCCTTTCTTTTCAAAAACTGCTTTCAGATGCCCCGCGATTTCCTTGAGCACCCGGTCTCCTGCCGGATGTCCGTATACATCATTAATCCTCTTGAACTCATCGACGTCAAGAACGATGAAACATGCGTTTTTTCCATTCTGATCAAAAGAAAGACTTTCCAGCAGGCTCTCCCCGATCTGGAAAAACTGCTGTCGCCCCAGCACTTCTGTAAGACCGTCTATTTTTGCCTCATAGTACAGATAATTAAAATGTTTCTGATACAGAATGATAATAATGATGACCAGAACTGCGAGTGAGGTCATTCCGAACAGAAACTGGAGCTGAAGATGCATCAGATCATAGGACATCTCCTCCGCCACTTCCACGCCATACCGCGCAATCACTGTGCGTATCCTGTTCGTGAAATAGATGGCCACACTGAATGAAAATGCCAACACCAGCACCAGCATCCCTATGAGCCGGCGCTTATAATGCGATGTAATTGCATTCACCTGATCCACCATCCGTACGCGAAGGAAGAAGTTTGTCACATACTCAGACCGGTACAACTCATAGCAGAAAACGATCAGCACATCCGTAATCAGAAAAAACGGAAGATAATCCCATCGCGCACTGTCTTTCAGTGTGTTCAAAACCGTAAACCCCGCCTCCGGAAACAGAAACTGCATAAACAGATAGACACAGAATGTATGCAGACTTCTGCCAATTGAACTCACTATAACAATACCCGTGACAGGATGTCTGCTCCTTTTCGCCATACGGTACAATAATCCCGTAATCAGCCCGAAAAGCGCCCTCGAAACAATACTGAGCAGAATACTTTCGACCGGCTTTCCACTCCTCACCGGAGAAAAAATCGCATCTCCTGCACCGACATAGAAGGCCGATGCTTTCCACATGGAAGCCAGTCCCCAAAAAATGTAGCTGTTATATTCCGTATCCTTCTCGCTTTTCTGAAACAGCGATAACATCCCTGCCAGCTCCTCCCATACGCAGAAAGGTCTGCCGGAACCATATCTTCCCGACAGACCCCCAAGACCATATATCTGATCAAGACTCTTAAAACTTATATTAGAACTTGCCAGCTTTCGCAGCTTCCTCAATAGAAACTGCAACAGCAACTGTCATACCAACCATCGGGTTGTTTCCTGCACCGATCAGTCCCATCATCTCAACGTGAGCCGGTACGGAAGAAGATCCTGCGAACTGTGCATCAGAATGCATACGTCCAAGTGTATCTGTCATACCGTAGGAAGCCGGGCCGGCAGCCATGTTGTCCGGGTGAAGTGTACGTCCTGTACCACCGCCGGAAGCAACAGAGAAATATTTCTTTCCGGCCTCTACACACTCTTTCTTGTATGTACCTGCAACCGGATGCTGGAAACGTGTCGGGTTTGTAGAGTTACCTGTGATGGAAACGTCAACGCCCTCTTTCCACATGATAGCAACGCCCTCGCGAACATCGTTTGCTCCGTAGCAGTTTACCTTAGAGCGAAGCCCGTCAGAATATGCTGTACGGGAAACCTCTTTCAGCTCTCCTGTGTAGTAGTCATACTCTGTCTGAACATATGTGAATCCGTTGATTCTGGAAATGATCTTTGCAGCGTCTTTTCCAAGACCATTCAGGATAACACGAAGCGGTTTTTTACGAACTTTGTTTGCCTTCTCAGCAATACCGATCGCACCCTCTGCAGCAGCGAATGACTCATGTCCTGCCAGGAAGCAGAAGCAGTCTGTAGTCTCTTCCAGAAGCATCTTGCCCAGATTTCCGTGTCCGAGACCAACCTTACGCTGATCTGCAACAGATCCCGGGATACAGAAAGCCTGAAGGCCTTCTCCGATAGCAGCTGCAGCGTCTGCAGCATTTCTGCAGTCTTTCTTAATTGCGATTGCCGCACCTGTAATGTAAGCCCAGCATGCGTTCTCGAAGCAGATCGGCTGAATGCCCTTGATCTGATTATAAACATCCAGTCCGGCATCTTTTGTGATCTTCTCAGCCTCTTCCAGAGAAGCGATACCGTAGCTGTTTAAAACTTCATTGATTTTATCAATTCTTCTTTCATATGATTCAAATAAAGCCATTTATATATCCTCCTGATTTATTTACCTTAGTTGAGATTACTAAAACGTCGCTCCGCTTTACTCTTTACGCGGATCGATGATCTTCACTGCATCATCAACACGGCCATACTGTCCTTTTGCTTTCTCCCAAGCGTCGTTCGGTGTATCGCCCTTCTTGATAAAGTCTGTAAATTTGCCGAGGTTTACGAACTGATATCCGATAATCTCATCGTTCTCATCAAGAGCAATACCTGTAACATAACCCTCTGCCATCTCAAGGTAACGAGGACCTTTTGCAAGTGTACCATACATAGTACCAACCTGAGAACGGAGTCCTTTTCCAAGGTCTTCCAGGCCTGCGCCGATCGCAAGTCCGTCCTCGGAGAATGCGCTCTGTGTTCTTCCGTATACGATCTGAAGGAACAGTTCTCTCATTGCTGTATTGATTGCATCACAGACGAGATCTGTGTTCAGTGCCTCCAGGATTGTCTTGCCCGGAAGGATCTCTGAAGCCATAGCTGCGGAGTGTGTCATTCCGGAACATCCCAGTGTCTCTACGAGCGCCTCCTGAATGATACCTTCTTTTACATTCAGTGTCAGTTTACAAGCTCCCTGCTGAGGTGCGCACCAGCCAACTCCATGTGTAAAACCGGAGATATCTTTGATCTCTTTTGCGTTTACCCATTTTG
>JAHZHF010000189.1:0-512 GCA_019420405.1 Clostridiales bacterium | reverse complement strand
CCGGGATCGGAGCCGGTCCGTGATTCGCTCCCTGAGCCACCGGACACATCATTTCTACTTCATGTGAATAAATCATGTTAAAACTCCTTTCAATATGTATGATTTTCTTCTACATACGGCACTTGATATTTCCGCACAAAAACCGACAGCCCATCCTTTCTGAAAGGATTTTGGACTGTCTGTGCGTCAGCGATCCGCCGCTGCCTGATACGACAGATCTCACCTGCACCATATATTGTTATTTTCGCATAATTTACATCATTCGTCAATCGTCACTTTGACAATATTTTCACGGGGACAGTCCAGCTATTTAGTTCAATAACTTCCGAATTCAAAACGTCCGAAAACAAGGCCGATACTCAAACGTATTCTGCGGGGATGGAGGATGACTCCGGACTTCGCTCCAGGGAATAAGTGAAACTACAAAGTACCGGATACGGATTAAAGGCAAGGACATCCGGGGCTTAACTCGCTGACGCTCAGACAAGCGCCCCGCCTGCCCTAACATCCGT
>JAHZHF010000188.1 GCA_019420405.1 Clostridiales bacterium | reverse complement strand
GAAATATCCTCCACTCCCGCAGAATACGTCTTCAAAATACTCTCTGATTTCGGAACTTTCTTGCCAGGGAGTTAGTGAACTTTATAGCTGTACGCTGCTTTCTTTAGTACACTGTATACCGGACGAAACAGTACCAGACAGAGGAAGAAATTGCTTATTCCATGTATCAAGTCATATGGGATTCCCGCAATCCACCAGGACACCATCATCGCCGGACCACCAATAAAAAGATATGGAATCGCGCACAGCGCCCCGAATCCCAGCCCGAACCCGCCGCTTATCACAGCGCAGGAAATGGGATTTAAACCTCCTTTTTGTGCAGACGCCAGGATTACAGCTACCAAAACAGGCCAGATATAGAGGTAATTTATCACCCACAGTCCCATGCCCCAAACCAGACACTCCACACCAGTAAATGCAAACGCAGCTGCAAATGTTTTCTTTCCAAACACCGCTGCATATACGATAAGCAGAAACGATACAAGTTCGATATTGGGAAGAACGGCAAGCGCTGTCTTGGCGGCCTCAAGCGTAGCAGTCATCATCCCGATCACTGCAATATCGCGCGCACGCCATTTTACTTTTCCTTTCATCTGCCTATTCTCCCGCACTTTTCTCATAGGCAAGACGAAACTCATCCCCATCTGCAACCGGCTGAAGATCCGCACTGTACTGCCCGTATTCGCCATTTACATAGACAGACCAGTACGCGCCATCAGTATTATAATCTGCGGCAAGCCCATTCACGGAATCGATATAAAGTCCATAGTCTCCCTCTGTTCCTTCATAAGAAAAATCCCCCTCTTCTGCCAGCTCATCCATAAGTTCTCTCAGATACTTTGTATCTGTCGTACCCTTATACTCCTTGGTGCCTCCCTGATCATCCACAACCTCCAATGTATAGATTTTACTTCCTTTTTGCGCTTTCGGCCCGGCAATCATATAAACCGCTCCGAAAATTACAGCGACGAATACAAGCACGATTATCCCCAGCCAGATTTTCTTTGTGTTCTTCTTCAATTTCTTTCTCCTGATCACATTAAACTGTATTCCTTTATAGCACAGATAGAAACAAAACACAAGCGGCTATTCCCCCAGAGAATTTATATACTCCGTTATTTCCTGCGGCAGTTCTGTCTCCGGCAGATCCCGGATCTTCCATCCGAGCGGGCTGGTCCTCTCTTTAAGAGCCTCCAGCCTTTGCGGAATCTCCCGCATACATTTCTCATAGTACGCCGCCATTTTCCGGTCGTTCCTCAGTCTGCTCCAGTCCACAGCCCGGCTTAGAAGTGAGACGTAATCCACATACTCATAGAGGGCATACGGATTATTCTCAACCGCCCGCTCCTTCCAGATGATCATCTGTTCAAAATCTTCGTCCATTGCGCTGGAAAGAGCTTTCGCGTCGCAGGCAAGAGCCACATTCTGATTCGTCTTGAGGATCGCATCTGCCAGTTTTTCTCCCTCCTCTCTTGTTTCCGCATTCTTAAGAAGAGCCGTATTTGCCTCCGTATAACAGGGGTAAACCATTCTTGCCAGTTCGTAATTTCCTGTATAAGATGCGGCAAGCGGTATCAGAAAATAAAGAGACGCCAGCATGGCCGCCACAATTCCGGTACAGGCTCCTTTCTTCAAAAGCAGGGCATTTTCTTTCTTCCGGCTGTCCAAAGCCATCAGAAACAGGACTCCGATACTTAAGAACTGCATGTCAAAATCTAAAAGACAGTGAACGCCAATCACTGCCAGCACCGCTTTCCTCGTATGATCCAGCCGGTTTGAAAACATGCTTTTCAGAAATACCGCAGCAAAGACAAGTCCGGGAATCCAGCCGGTATCAAGGAAAATCTGGAGTAAATCATTGTGGACAAATACCGTTGTATACACTCCGGTCTGTATGGTTCCCTGCAAATAAAAATATCCCATATATCCAAGGCCGAACGGGTGTGCCGCCACAAGAGGAAGGGCGTCCTGCCAGTAAAGAAATCTTCCGATAAATGTACTGTTTTTCAGCGAAATCGTCAGAAAACGTCCCAGATTCTGATAATCTCCGGTTATATAGGAATAAATCACGCCGGCCGCCACTGCCGCAGTGAGAATCGACATGTTAAAAACCCGCCATTCCCTGCGCCGCCAGGCAGACACTGTCAGGACAGCGGCAGTCAGAATAAATACCGAACGGCTTCCTGTCAGGAAAATACCCAGGATCAAAAGACCGGACAGGAGCAGGTGTTTTATTTGCGCCGTTTTCCTTCCCTGAATCAGGATCACTCCCGTGAGCAGATACAGAGCCATTGTATTGGAATACTGGAACGTCCCTCCCAGTCTTCCCGCCATGAAAAGATGTTCCCTCACAGCCGGAATCCAGCAGAGAAGAAGAGACATCCCCATAATCAACGCACCGGAAAGAGGCACAGTAAAAAGGAGCTCATCACGTTCTTCCTCTGAGAGCTGCATATAAGCCAGTGCAAAAAGGACGAGCGGCAGGAACTTTATAACGCCGATCAGTGCCATGCCTCTGTCAACAGCCGTTATCACGGACACCGCATATCCCGCCGCAGTCACTGCCGACAGAATCAGAGGGCCGTTCCAGTACAGCCGCAGTTTCTTTTTTTTATAAAGAATATACAGGAGATACGCTCCCAAAACAGCCGACACTATACAGCTTACAAATTCGTAAAAACCGCCGAAAAGGACTGCGGTCATAATCAACAGAAACTTCAGCGGAAAGATCTCGCATCTCTTTGTCATATATCCCTCCCGATGTGCTATCACGCATTAAATGTATAATTAACCTCCGAATACGAAGCAGCCTTGAAACCTTACCAATTGTAAGGCATCAAGGCCGCGCCTTCTTTCCTCCCGGCTGCTTGAGTCCAACGCCGTATTCAGGATACACGTCAGAACGGCACAACCGATAGTATTTATTTTCTCAGCTTCTTTCCTGCTATAATTGCCGCAAAGAATGCCACAATTGCCGACATCATAAATACAAGATATCCTGCAGCGTTCATCGCGGACATACCGTCCCCTGTCTGAACTGCCCGTCCTTGTGACTGCACCGTCTCCTGATCAGCTCCTCCCTGATTCTGATCTTCTGATCCGGCATCCGGAGCTTTACTTCCAGAATCCTCAGAAGCTGATGGGTCTTCCGTATCTGTCCCGTTCTGTCCATCCCCTGCTCCCGGTTCATCCGGATCTGCCGGATTATCAGGTGTCGTTCCCGGTTCGTCCGGGTCTGCCGGATCCTCAGGTGTCGTTCCCGGTTCGTCCGGGTCTGCCGGATCCTCAGGTGTCGTTCCCGGTTCATCCGGATCCTCCGGCGTCGGGTCATCCGCCTTCTCTGTCAGATCAACAAGAAGATAGGGGCTGAAATGTTCCGCAAGGAAGTTCACATATGTTCCCCCTTCACTAACCGTACTGTTGATCGTCTCCAGACTGCCGTCATCCTTCTGATGATATACCGACAGCTCTGTTCCGAACTCCTCCGGAACCGGAATGGACACTGTCACCGGATTCGCCGGATCAACCTCTTCTCCGTTTCTGGTCAGAGTAATATCGTACACTTTCATGCCGCTTACTTCGTATGTCTCATCGATCAGCGCCGTCACTTTACCGGTCAGTTCCGTGAGCGTGCTCTCATCCGTAACCGGGTCCACATTCAGCACGAGACTGGATTCTACGCCTTCAACAGAAATGCCCGTCTCTTCATCAGTCCGGGTTACCAGCTCTGTGATGCCATCGATGGTTGTAAGAAGTTCCGGGAGGGCTCCGTTCGTTAATTCACATCTCCAGATGCTTCCGTCCTCCCTCTGTACTACAATCTGATCGTAACTGTCTCTGGCAGCCCCTGTAACAGAATGCATCACAAGTACAGGTTCGTAATCACTATTTATATAATACAAATCACCTTCGCTGTTCATGGCATACGTTGATTCAACTTTTACCGTATTCTCCAGGATTTCCGTGCCGTCAATCGCGCAGAGCACGCCGTCTGTCCTGATATATCTGGCTGGAGCGTACATAGTACCGGCAATAAATTGCTCTATATTTTCAATCTTTTCTGCAGATGTACTGAACGGATAGTAAGTACTGTCTTTCAAATATCCGCTTGATTCAATGCTGCTGACTTCTTCCGCCGTTTTCTCCCAGGCGTCATCAGATCCGTCCGCCCTGCTCCAGAGCGTACCGTTCGAATCCAGCATGTATTCGGTTCCTTCACTGTATCCGAGATCCGGGTTATATTCTGAGTAATAACCCACATCAACCGGCTGGAATTCTACCGGTTCTGTCAGAACTCTGTTGTCATCATCCAGTGAAATAATCAGTCCCGTACCGTCCTTTAATCCGACATATCCGTTTTCTGTCACATACTCCGCATTCTCGCAAACGAACTGGGTGATCAGTTCCGTACCGTCCACATAAGCCATATAGCATTCATCCGACTCTGTGATATAAAGTCCTGCTCTTCCTTCATAGTGAACCATACTGCGGACGTTCTCTGCGATCTCTGTTTCCATGTATTCTTCATCGATGGAATACAATTTCTTCCAGTTCCATAATGTCCCCGCATCATCCAATCCGAAATATTCTTCTGTAAATGTCCTTCCTGTCTTCTCCGGATCATTGTCTCTGTATACCCAGTACGCCACATAGCTCTTGACGTTCTTTCCGTCAGATACTTTCTGTGGCGTATCCGCGCTGTCCCAGTTCCAGATCTGCCCGTTTGTCAGGATGGACCGGGCGGACATTCCCTGTGCCAGCTGATCGGGAGACAGCCTGTCCGCATCGTCAACCGCAGGAGCTATATCCTGAACTGTCACCTGGAAGGTAAGCTCTTTACTGCCAAAGGAAGCCGTCACCTCTGCGGTTCCTGCCGACAGGGCCTGCATATAACAGGAATATTCCGTATTATATATTTCCAGAACCTCCGGATTCTCTGATGTAAACGTTACATCACCGTCAAAGCCGTAATCATACTGGCCGTGAAGCACAGACTCTCTCATCTCGCAGAATGTTTCCTGTCCAACCAGAAGTGCGTCAGAGGAGAGGTAACTCTTTTCAAAGATCTGCTCCAGCCCTTCGACCGGATTATCGGCATAACTGATACTCGCATCCGGATATTTCTCACAGAACTCAAACGCAGGTGTAAAATCTGTAATTTCATTATTAATCAAATTAATATCCTTTACCTGCGGAATGGATTCCAGAAAGCTGATATCCGTAATCGCATTATTCCAGAGATAAAGTGTATACAATTTCGGCAGCGCTGACAGAACATCAGCATTTTTCTCCATAAACTCCGATGTAATGCCGCATTCTTCCAGCGTCAGCCAGTTCAGGTTGACTGCCGCTTCCAGTCCGGTCAGATCCGCAAGCCCTTTCCCGCCGCGGATATCAAAACTCATAATCCCTTCCATATCCTCACGGCTTGCATAGCCGTCTTCATCTATGTCCACATTATAATTTTCCCCCTGCAGAGCCTGCCGCAGCGTCTCATCCGGGATGTACACTCTGTCCTCCGCGGCATCCGCCGTATCTTCAGCGCCATCCTGTGTATCCGCCTGAATCTGAAGCGGCCTGCCTGCTGTCTCTTCTGTTTGTTCCGGGACTTCCTCCTGATCCCCGTTCTCTCCCTGAATCATAATTTCTGTAGAAGATTCCGGTGTGAACTCCTCTTCATCCGACTGCCTGTCCTTAAGACTGCTCTCAGACATATCCGATAACAGCGCATTTTCGCTGTCAGACGGACTTTCAGCGTCCATATCGGATACATTTTCCTGCGCATCCTCAGGCTGCTCAAGGCCCTCTGCATTTGCCACACTCAGACTGGATACAGCAAGGGCACCGGCCATGACAAACGCAAGCCATTTCTTTCTCATGATGATTCCTCCTTAAATTTACTGAATGTCCCCGAAAATGCATGACCTCTTTTTTCGGAAAACTTTCTGCCAGTCAGTTACTTTCGAGTACATACTAACCAGATTATTATAAACTCTGAGTTCTGCATTATCATTATTGTGGAAATTAACATTTTCAGCAGTACAGCTATAAAGTTCAATAACTCCCGCATGAAAAACGTCCGAAAACAGGGACGATTCTCAAACGT
>JAHZHF010000187.1 GCA_019420405.1 Clostridiales bacterium | reverse complement strand
CGGAACGAAGCATGTAACGCCTGTTCCCTTCATCAGAATACGATTTCCAAAATATCCTGCCCCGCTTCCGGCCGTATTTAACAGAAAGTGTTATTGAACTAAATAGCTGTAATAGATTCAGATTACCGCCCATGGATCCTCTTTCCCGGCTTCCCGGTACAGGCAGCTCTCAATTGAATGCTTCACCATATCGCTCACTGCCTGATCTGTATAAAAAGCCATGTGCGGAGTTACGATCACATTCGGAAAACCTCTCAATATATACAGCTCTCTCTTGCTGAGTATATCTGCCTTCCGGTCATAGTAATACATCCCGAATTCGTCCTCGATCACGTCCAGAGCAGCCGCGCCAACCCGGCCGGATTCAAGTCCGCTGATCAGCGCCTTTGTATCGATCAGACCGCCTCTCGCCGTGTTGATAATGATCACGCCGTCCTTCATGCGCCCAAGCGCCTCTTCCCCGATCAGATGGAAATTATCCTCAAACAGAGGCATATGAAGAGTAATCAGATCGCACTCTCTGTAGATCGTATCCAGATCCACATACTGCGCATATTTTTTCACCCCGTCGTTTTCGTATTTATCCCAGGCATAGATCTTGCATCCGAATCCGGACAGATCACGGATGACCGCGCTTCCGATGCGCCCGGTTCCGAGAACTCCCACCGTAAAGTTCGGAAGCTCCCGCCCCTGGATTCCCGGAAGAGAGAAATCATTAAGCTCCGCCCTCTGCATGATCCGCTTCATTTTGCGGACAGACATCAGGATCAGCATCAGCGTGTAATCTGCCACACATTCCGGCGAGTAAGACACGTTGCTTACCTGAACTCCGAATTCCCTTGCTGCTTCCATATCAATATGGTCATATCCGACAGTCCTGGTGGAAATCATCTTCACGCCCAGCTCGTGAAATTTCTGCATCAGATCACGGTCTATTCTCGAAGTAATTATACTGATATACTCGTACCCCTCTGCCAGATGCGCAGTCTCCAGCGTAGGCTCCTCCGTACAGATTCCAAGCTCCACGCCGTACTCTTTCGAAAACTTCTGAAAATACTCCGCCTCGTCAAATTCTCTGTAATTATATACAAAAATCTTCATCTTTCTCTCTCCTTTTCTCAGTATCCGGCTACGGAAAGAGCCCGTCCACCTAAGCTGCCTTTCGCTGTACCCCACTGCGTCACTCTGCGCATGCCGTCCCCGTCATTCCCCTGTCAGTCCATAGTGAGCCAGCGCATATGCAATCCCGTCTTCCTCCACCGTCTTTGTCACAAACTCCGTATACGGTTCCAGCACCCTGTCATGATTTCCCATTGCCACCGCATGTTCCGCGCACTGGAACATGGCCAGGTCATTACTGCTGTCCCCAAATACATACATCTGTTTCTTTGTAAATCCATATCTTTCCATAACAAACTCGCACGCCGTTGCTTTTGAGTATCCCTTCTGAATCACTTCGTATGCATTTCCACCCCTGTCCAGCGGTTCCATATCCTCTTCGATAAAAGCAAAAAATCCTTCAAGATCACTTTGTCCGTCCGCATACACAAACAGCTTGTCGTATACAAAATCCCCGCTTTCAAGGGAACATTCCAGTCCCATTCCCTTCTCCCTGAAATATCTTCTCGTAGTTTCCAGAGCTTCAAATCGGGTGATCTGTCCCGGGAAATAAACATCCTCCGGCCCCTCGGCAACACCAGACAGATTACATTCCTTCATCTTTTTCAAGATAGCCCGGCCCCGTTCTTTCTCCAGTGAACGTGAGAAAAGTACTTCGTCTTTGCAGATCAGCCAGGTACCGCATCCGCACAAATATCCGTCAAATGGAAATCTGGTGATCTGGGAAGGGATACTGCTGACAGTTCTCCCCGTATTGATAAACAGCATATGCCCGGCTTTCTTCGCTGCTGCAAGCGCCTCGTAAGCACTATCCGGAACTTTTTTAGTAACCTCGCTGAGCAGCGTTCCGTCAATATCAAAAAATAAGACTGATCTTTCCATATTAATCCTCATTTCCCTTTCAAATTCCATCCACCATTTTACTATCCTTTCACGAAAATGAAAAGGGTTATTCTTCTCCCTGCATGGAGACTCTCCCGTTCTCATATACTGTTTACAAAAGCCCCTGCGCCACGATTCTCACGGAATCTCCGCAGGGAGAATACTCCGGAGGTATTCATCTCATGAAACATTTTCCCATCCGCATTCCGGGAATAGAAATCCGAAAAATCCTTTTCAGCAGAAAAACATGCGGTGCGGCCGCCCTGTTTCTCGCCGCCTATGCGCTCGGCAATGGAGCAGGTTATCTCTCTCACCACATTCCTCAGACTCCTGCTTCCGAAAATACTGCGGAGGCCATCCCCACCTCGGCTGAAGGCAGCTGGGGGCTCAGTTTCCAGGAAGAAGGGCAGCCGCCCACGGGCAATGCCACTTTTGAGGAACTGGCGCAGTATAACGCATGGTACGCCCAAAACACAGATGAAAAAATCCTGTACCTGACCTTCGACTGCGGATATGAAAACGGGAATACCCCCTCCATCCTCGATACACTGAAAAAGCATAAGGTATCCGCTACATTTTTCGTCGTCGGTACATATATTGAGGCCGAACCGGAGCTGGTTCAGAGGATGACAGAAGAAGGCCACACCGTAGGCAACCATACGTGGCATCATCCTGACATGTCACAGATCGCATCCCTTGACGCGTTTCGGAAAGAGCTGGAGGATGTGGAAACTGCGTTTCAGGAGGTCACAGGACAGCAGATGACCCGTTTTTACCGGCCTCCTCAGGGCCTGTACAGCGAGTCTAATCTGAAAATGGCAAAGGAACTGGGATATCAGACATTTTTCTGGAGTCTGGCATATGTTGACTGGCTGGATAACGACCAGCCCACAAAAGAAGAAGCCTTTGACAAACTCCTCGGACGTATCCACCCCGGGGCTATCGTCCTGCTGCACAGCACCTCTGACACAAACGCCCTGATATTGGATGAACTGCTGACAAAATGGGCGGAAATGGGATATCAGATCCGGCCTCTGAGTGAGCTTGCAGCCGAAGAATAAAGCTAACCGTTTCAGAAGGGGAAACACAATTTCCCCTTCCATTTTCTATCCCAGAGCTACATCCAGGATCATCATAAGCACGAAGCCCACGGCCACTCCCACCGTACTGATATTGGAGTGTTCGCCCGCCTGGGCCTCGGGAATCAGTTCCTCTACCACCACGTAAATCATGGCTCCGGCCGCAAAGGAGAGAAGGTATGGCAGAAGCGGGACAACCAACCCTGTCAGGAGGATTGTAATAAGCGCTGCGATTGGCTCCACGATTCCCGACATTGCACCGTAGAAAAACGCTCTCTTCCGGGACAGCCCCTGGCTTTTCAGAGGCATGGAGATGATTGCGCCCTCCGGGAAGTTCTGGATCGCAATTCCAACAGAGAGGGCAAAAGCTCCCGTCAGAGTCATCATCGTATTTTCAGAGAGTACTCCGGCAAACGTCACCCCTACTGCCATTCCTTCCGGAATATTATGCAGAGTCACTGCAAGGACAAGCATAGTTGTTTTTTTTAACTGGGCCGGTACGCCTTCCGGTTTCTCATCCGTATAATGAAGATGGGGCGTCAGCGTATCGAGAAGCAGCAGGAAGCCCATGCCCAGCAGAAAGCCTACAGCAGGCGGCATCCATGAGATTCCGCCCTTCTGCTCCGCCATCTCAATGGCCGGGATCAGAAGCGACCAGACTGATGCTGCAATCATCACCCCGGATGCAAATCCGAGCAGCATCTTCTCCAGCTTTTTGTTCATCTCCTTCTTCATAAAAAATACCATTGCCGATCCAAGAGCGGTACCGACAAATGGTATCATGATTCCAATTAATGTATTCTGGTTCATATACTCCCTCCGTCTGTCAGATTCCGGCGCGGATCTCTCATCAGATCCGCACCGTTCATGATAAAATTTACCGATATCTTATCATATGCATTGCGGAAGGATTTTGTCAACACATATTCTCTGCCTGCGGCTGTGTCAGCATGCTCAGTTCACAGTAACTGCCCGGAGCCTGTCACTGCGCGAGCTCTTTTCCCGCCGCCCGGCATTCCGCCAGGGCCTCATCGTCCGGCGTCTCATTGGCGATCACGCCCTCTTCTCGCACAAGCACTGCCCCTGCGTTCTTCATGCGCTCTGACCAGTCCCTCATCCACTCTCCGTCTCCCCATCCATAGGACCCAAAGAGCAGAATCTTTTTTCCGGACACAAGGGGTTCCAGCTCCTCCACGAACGGTTCCATCTCGCTCTCCTCAAGCTGTTCCGCTCCCATGGATGGGCATCCAAGTGCAAATGCACTCTCTGCCGCAAGTGCGGCTGCATCTGCGTTTCCCACTTCCATCACGTTCGCCTCGGCCCCGGTCTGCGCGATTCCCTCGGCAACCGCCTCCGCCATAGCCTGAGTATTCCCTGTTCCACTCCAATATACTACCGATATGCTCATCTTTTTTCCTCCATTTCTGTCTTCAGCGCCTGATTCATCAGGGTCAGTGATACTCCCATAATATCCGCTGTCCACAACTGCTATCTGCGATTTTCCTGTCCCTCTGCCTTCTTTGTCACGCCGGAACGCAGGCCTTTTCTGATCCGGCGCGCCACTTCTGACCCAGAGCAATATCCCGGACACTCTTTCCGGACAAGAACTCGTTGACCGCACAGTCCTTTGCGCGGTCATATTCCTTGAAGATCATCCTCGCATCTGCCAGATCACTGTACACCTTCCAGTATCCGATCATCAGATACCGTTTCCCCTCATTTTCGATAAAACCTCGCACATCTTTCACCGGATATCCCAGAAAGACGCCGATCTCATGAGGAAATCCCATGCTTCGGCAGGAGAACTCCTCCACCCTCGCCGAAAGCCTGCTCAGCATCTTCGTCAGATTCATGCCCGCATAGCCATAGCCCTCAAGCAGTGAATACGTTTCTTCCTGTCTCAAATAGCGTTCCAATTCTTCCGGGCGATAAAACAGGACAAGGCATCTGCCCTCAGAACAGGAAAGCATATGATATTTAATCTCCATATCCCGGAACAGCTCTTCCAGCTCTCCGTAAAGCTGTTCTGCCACAGAGATCACGCAGGAGACTTTCAGGCCTTTCAAAAAAGGCGCACACTGCAGCACAACCTGGAATCCAAGCCGCACCCTCCGGTCACTGTTTTTCAGAAAATAGGACAAAACTTCTGTTGACATAATCCCTCCTATATTTTGAGAATGATTTTCAATTGCAAAAATCTTATCATACCTTACACCTGATTGCAATAGCAATTTTGATAACATTTCTCATTTTCAATAACAGTTCAGCCATCTGTCATCAGAAGACGGATTTATGCTTGCATAAAGATCCGGTGACTGATGTACAGATGTACTGAGCGCCCGACAATGAGTAAAACAGTGGCGGCAGCCACAATAAGCACGAAGTGCGGTTTTACGAATGGCGCGGGCTGAACTGTTATTGCAAAGCCAGCCATCTGTCATCAGACGGCGGATTTATGCTTGCATAAGAATCCGGTGGCTGATGTACAGATGTACTGAGCGCCCCTTCACAGCTTTTTTTGATTTTCCATATTGATAATCTGCATTTCACGAGAATATATGCATATTGCTCAATTTTTTTTATTTTTTTATGGTTTTTTTAGTTGTTACTTCCATAACTTTCGTGTATAATATGCTTATAACATTTGAGAGGTGAAAGTCTCAAACAACACTTACATAAAGGAGAGATTCGCCATGGTAAATTTAGTTACAGGCCCCAGAGGCAGTGGAAAAACACAGAAAATGATTGATCTTGCAAATGAGAAGGTAAACACCTCCAATGGAAATGTAGTCTTTATCAAAAAGAGCCATAAAGATACATACACGGTTGATTTCAATATCCGCGTAATCCGTATGGCAGATTACCCGGATATCCTCACTCTGGAAGAATTCGTAGGTTTCCTCTATGGCATGGCTGCCGGAAATCACGATATCGAGTCCATCTTCATCGACAGCGTATTAAAGCAGGCCAATATCACACTTGAGAGCCTTGCCGCTTTTCTGTTTTTTAATGATACGGCGACCACCGAGAACTACATAGATTTTTA
>JAHZHF010000186.1 GCA_019420405.1 Clostridiales bacterium | reverse complement strand
ATGTCCCTCCTGCCCCTCCCTCAGAAAGTATATCTCAACCGTCCGCTCCGCTTCCCGGGCTGCAAAACGGAAAATGCTACTGTCCAAACAGGCTGAAAATGCAGAAGTGGCGCGGCTGGAAGACTTTCCAACTCGAAAGATCTCCAGGCCGCGCCTGCTTCTTTGGGCAGCTATATATTCACTGACTTCCGTCTTGAAAAGCTCAGAAAACAGCCCCATTTCGAGAAAAATTCTGCGGGGATGGAGGATGGCGAGGGGCGCCTTCGGAAGGGAATTTCCCTGGAGCGAAGTCCTGAGTCATCCTCCATCCCTGCAGAATTCGTTTGAGAATCGCCCCTGTTTTCGGACGTTTTTCATACAGGAGTTAATGATATAAATAGCTGCAGATCACGATTTCTCCGCAAGGATCTTATCGATGCTCACCAGTTTCACACTGAGCACGAATATATCAGCCGCTACAGCCAGCTCTTCCGGCGTCGGATAGGACGGCGCGATACGAATATTGCTGTCGTGCGGATCTTTGCCATACGGGAACGTTGCGCCCGCGCCTGTCATCACAAGCCCTGCCTCCTTCGCCTTCGCAACGATGGCTTTCGCACATCCGTCCATCGCATCAAAGGAGATGAAGTATCCGCCCAGCGGTTTGATCCAGGAGCCGATCTCCAGACCGCCCAGCTCGCGCTCGAGCACCTCGATTACGGCCTCAAACTTCGGACGCATGATGTCCGCATGTTTCTTCATATGCTCCACAATGCCGTGTACATCTTTGAAGAATCGCACATGGCGGAGCTGGTTTACTTTGTCATGTCCGATGGTCTGATATTTCAGCATGTCACGGATATCTTTCAGGTTCGCCTCAGATGCAGCAATCGCCGCGATACCGGATCCCGGGAAGCTGATCTTTGACGTGGATGAAAACTTGTATACCATATCCGGATTTCCGGCCTTCTTACACTCGGACAAAATCTCGATCAGGTAGTCCTGCTTATCCTCATACAGGTGATGTACGCAGTATGCGTTATCCCAGTAGATACGGAAATCTTCTGCCGCAGGTTTTAAGTTTGCGAAACGGTATACTGTCTCGTCAGAGTATGTGATTCCCTGGGGATTTGAGTATTTCGGCACACACCAGATTCCCTTCACTGCCGGGTCTTCACTCACCAGTTTCTCTACCATATCCATATCCGGGCCTGTCGGAGTCATCGGCACATTGACCATCTCAATGCCAAAGTGCTCTGTAATCGCAAAATGTCTGTCATATCCCGGAACCGGACATAAGAACTTCACTTTCTCCAGCCTGCACCACGGAGTGCTTCCCATAACACCGTGAGTCATCGCACGCGCTACAGTATCATACATTACATTCAGGCTTGAATTTCCGAAGATAATTACGTTATCCTTTGGCACTTCCATCATATCTGCAAGAAGCTGTTTCGCCTCAGCGATCCCGTCGAGCCCGCCGTAGTTACGGCAGTCCACGCCATCCTCACAGATCAGGTTCGCGCTGCTGTTTAACACATCCATCATCCCCATGGACAGATTGAGCTGATCCGCAGACGGTTTTCCTCTGGACATGTCAAGCTTCAGGCCTTTCGCCTTCACTTCCTCAAACCGGGCCTCCAGCCCGCTTTTCAGTTCCAATAACTCTTCCCTACTTAAATCTTTGTATGCAGTCATTGCAGGACTCCTCCACTCTTTTTTTACTCGCTGAGTGCTATTGTATATAATTTTTGATGGTTCGTCAATGGTTTCTTGCATTTTTTGTGTTATTTTCAACGTTTTTATACCGTTTTTGTCCTTTTATATGAAATTTGAACTTCTGTTTCATGCATTTTGCCATCCGTTTTATACCTCTGCTGTCCCGGTCCGTGTCTGTCAGCCGGTCCTGTTCTGCTCTTCTGCCCCATCCTGCGCATCCCTCCGCAGGTTTTCTTTCATCCTTACGAGTTTTTCTGTGAGTTCCTCAATCTCTTTCTCATCAAATCCTGCGCACAATATATCCTCCACTTCCCGAAATCCATCCCTTACCTCCCGGGCTTTCTCCTTCCCCCGCACCGTCAGAGTAATCCTGTAGGACCTCCGGCAATGCGGGTCTCGCTCTCTTAATATGATTCCCTGCTTCTCCATCTTGTCAAGCGCCCGGGACATGGTCGTCACATCCAGCATACATGCATCCGCGATCTCCCTCTGTGATACCGGAGGATGCGTATCCAGATATGAAAGGATCCTCGCCTGCCCCAGTCCCGGCGTGAGTCCGATTGCTATAAGAAACTCTTGTACTCTTTTCCTTTTGAGTAATTCTATCTGATATAATGTTTCTCTGAGTTTCTGTTTCATTTTTTCACTCCTCCTGACTCCCCTCTATTCCAGTTCACATGCTCCGGTATAGAGCTGGTAATATCTTCCGCCCTGTCTGACCAAATCCTCATGATCTCCTCTCTCGATGATCTTGCCGTGCTCCAGCACCATGATCGCCTTTGAATTCCGCACAGTTGAAAGACGGTGCGCAATAACAAAAACTGTTCTTCCTTCCATAAGTGCATCCATTCCCTTTTCGATCAGCCGCTCCGTCCTTGTATCTATGGAAGATGTCGCTTCGTCGAGAATCAATACGGGCGGATGAGCCACCGCAGCGCGGGCAATCGCCAGAAGCTGCCGCTGTCCCTGGGAGAGATTGCTCCCGTCACTGTAAAGCATCGTCTGATACCCGTCCGGCAGTCTTCGTATGAAGGAGTCCGCATTAGCCAGCCTGGCGGCTTCCAGCACTTCCTCATCGGATGCATCCAGATTTCCATAACGGATATTATCCGCGATCGTCCCCGTAAAGAGATGGGTATCCTGAATCACCATAGCAAGCGAGCGGCGCAGATCATCCTTTCTGATATCACGGATGTCGATACCGTCATACAGGATTCTTCCTCCCTGAATCTCATAGAACCTGTTAATCAGATTAATAATGGTCGTCTTCCCCGCTCCTGTAGAACCCACGAACGCGATCTTCTGTCCCGGCTTCGCGTAAAGACTGATTCCGCCCAGCACTTTTTTCCCGGGGACATAGCCGAACGTAACGTTCTCAAATCTTACGTCGCCCTTAAGAAGAGTCAGGTTCCCGCTTTCATCCTTCCAGGCGAACTCATCGTGCGTTTCTACCTTTGTGTGCGCTTCTGTCTGGACACACTCTGTAAGTTTTCCGTCCGGTGTCCTTCTGACTTTCACAAGCCGCACCGCCCCCTCGTCGGTCTCCGGCTCCTCATGCATCATCTCAAAGATGCGCTCCGCACCTGCCAGCGCGGACAGGATAAAATTCACCTGCTGGGTAAACTGGTTCAGCGGCATAGCGCTCTGACGCACATAGACAAGATAGGCCGCCAGGCTTCCCAGATCCATCAGCCCCGCGATGGCTAACAGGCCGCCCACACAGGCAGAGACCGCGTAGTTGGCATACGAGAGTGCCACGATACTCGGAATCATCATTCCGGAATATCCCAGTGCTTTTGTAGACGCCTTCCGAAGCGCCTCGTTTTTCTCCCGGAACGTCTTCATATCCTGCTCTTCGTGGTTGAAGACCTTCTCCACCTTCTGTCCTGCCGCCATCTCTTCCACAAATCCGTTGATGTCGGCCAGGAACGCCTGCTGTCTGTCGTAATATTTCCTGCTACGTTTTCCGTTCCATTTAATAAAGAAAAACATAATACCCAGGAACACGATCACAATCAGTGACATGTTCACATTGAGCACAAGCAGCATCACCACTGTCCCGGTCAGCGTCAGGGAATTCTGAATCACCAGGGTGAAGCTGTTATTTAACGCCTCCTGAACCGTATCCACATCGTTCGTAAACCTGCTCATCAGTTCCCCGTGGGTGTGCGCGTCGAAATACCTAAGCGGCAGCGTCTGCACATGCGCGAAGAGATCCCGTCTGATATCCGCCACCACCTTCTGGGACGTCTTCACCATCAGCCGGTTGTATCCCAGCGTAGAAAGTGCCCCGCACAGGTACATGATTCCCATTCCAAAAATGGCATGGAGAAGCCCCGTTTTATCTCCCGGCAGAATAAAGTTGTTGATCACCGGTTTGAGCAGGTATGTTCCCGCCACGCTGGCCGCAGTGCTGACGCATACGAGCAGCGCCACCACAAAGAGGAGCCATCTGTGGTATCCCATGTAATGGAGCAGTTCTTTTAAAGCTTTTTTCGTGTTTTTCGGCCGTTTGTATCCTGTATTTTTTGCCATTACAGATCAGCTCCTTCCTTCTGGGATTCATAAATCTCCTGATATATCTCATTGCCCGCAAGAAGTTCCTCGTGAGTTCCGGTCCCCCGGATCTTCCCGTCATCCAGGACTACGATCTGGTCCGCATGACGTACAGACGAGATTCTCTGGGCGATAATGATCTTCGTCATATGAGGGAGCTTTTCTGCCAGCATCCCCCGGATCCGTGCCTCCGTAGCCGTATCCACCGCGCTCGTCGAATCGTCCAGTATCATGACTTTCGGTTTCTTCAAAATCGCCCGCGCAATGCACAGTCGCTGCTTCTGCCCGCCGGATACATTAACGCCGCCCTGTCCCATCTCGGTATCATATCCCTTTTCCAGACGGTCGATGAACTCATCCGCCCCGGCGATCCGGCACGCCTCCTCAATCTCTTCCTGAGTGGCGTTCTCATCCCCCCAGAGCAGGTTCTCTCTGAGCGTTCCCGAAAACAGCGTATTTTTCTGCAGTACAACCGCCACAGCATCCCGCAGGTGCTTCAGCGGATATTCGTCCACCGGATGTCCGTCGATGAGCAGTTCTCCCGAAGATATATCGTAGAGTCTGGGGATGAGCTGAACCAGGGTCGTCTTCGCCGATCCGGTCT
This sequence comes from Clostridiales bacterium, assembly GCA_019420405.1. Taxonomy (GTDB): domain Bacteria; phylum Bacillota; class Clostridia; order Lachnospirales; family Lachnospiraceae; genus Mediterraneibacter. The sequence goes on along the minus strand of JAHZHF010000186.1, from coordinate 1,361 downwards.
GCCCCACAATCCCCACGGTCTCCCCTGCACGGATATGAAGATTAATATCTGACAGGACATACTCTGCCGCTTCCTTCTTATATTTAAAGTACACATGTCTGAACTCGATCTCGCCGTCCGTAACCTCGATCTCCTTCGCCTTATCCTCTCTCAGGTCAATCTCCTCATCCAGCACCTCGATAATCCGCTTTCCGGAGGCCAGGGAACGGGTCAGCATCAGAAAAATATTCGAAATCATCATCAGGGAATTCAGGATCTGGAGAACATAGCTTAAAAATCCGGTCAGCTCTCCCACCTGCATACTTCCGACACGGATCATGCCTCCGCCAAACCAGAGAATGCTTAAAATCGTTCCGTACATGACGAACTGCATGGCCGCCATATTAGAGGTTGCCAGTTTAAACGCCCGCTCGGACTGGGTCTGCAGGTTTGTATTTGCCTCCTCAAATTTCTCACATTCATAACCGCCCCGCACATAAGCCTTCACCACGCGAACTGCGGTAAGGTTCTCCTGTATAATCCTGTTTACAAGATCAATGGCACCCTGCATCTTCCCATACAGCGGGCGCACATTTTTAATAATCAGATACAGGCAGGTTCCCAGAACAGGAAGCGCCACCAGAAATACCACTGCCAGTTCTGCATTGATGGAAAACGCCACCGCCGTGGCCGCCACCAGCATAACCGGACCTCTGCACGCCGGTCTCAATCCTCCGGAGATACTGTTCTGGATGTTCGTCACATCACTTGTCATCCGGGTCACCAGGGACGAGATCTGAAAGTGATCCACATTCGCAAAAGAAAACTTCTGGAATTTCGCATATTCGGCCTCTCTTAAATTCGCCCCCAGCCCCTGTCCGGCCAGAGCGGCAAACTTCGCGCTTCCGATCCCCAAAAGAAGCGCAAGAACCGCGCAGACAAGCATCCACGCGCCCTGCTCAAAAATATAGATCCGGTCCCCGGACGCTACGCCGATGTCCACAATATTCGCCATAATCAGAGGGATCAAAAGCTCAAACATGGACTCCGCAGTGATACACAAAGCTGCAAAAACAAGATACTTTTTATATTGTCCGGAGTAGGAAAAGATACGTCGGATCATAGATATGTGCACTCTCCTTTCATCGTCTGCGCGGGAGTATCTGTTGCCGGTATAAGTCCCGGAGACAAACTGCGCACGCAATGGTTGTGTATACAACTATTGTATGCGCAACTTCCGGAAAATGTCAAGTAGCTGATCAGCTATTTAGTTCATCAACATTTTCCTTCAAAATACATCCGGAAGCGGAGTAGATGTTTAGTGACACGTATTCTGTGAAAGGGAGACAGCCGTTCGATATTCCGTTCCGGAATCCGGAAAA
>JAHZHF010000185.1 GCA_019420405.1 Clostridiales bacterium | reverse complement strand
CGCATACGCAACTTGTGAAACGGGCAATAAGAGTAGTAAAAGTAAAAATATTTGCTATATAGACTCTACGTCCAATATCTGTGATATCTGAATACGGGAAGTATGGGAAGACCCGCGTGCCGGGTCGGATGATAACGCGATAGGAATATATGACAATACACAGGCTGGGTGCGATGTGCACCCGGCCTTTTCTGTTTTCTTCTGACGGTTCAGCCATTACGGAGCCATCACGGAGGAGCGGGAAAAGGCCTAATAAACGAAATGAGGTTGGGTTACGATGGAAAATTTATCACAGAAGAGAGCGCCGATTTATGAGGCGCTGGAGAGATTCAGGAGGAACCGGGTCGTGCCTTTCGACGTGCCGGGGCATAAACACGGCAGGGGGAACCCGGAGCTGGTTGAACTGCTGGGCGAGCGGTGCGTGAGCATCGACGTGAACTCTATGAAACCGCTGGACAATCTGTGCCATCCCGTTTCTGTTATCAAGGAGGCGGAAGCGCTGGCGGCAGAAGCGTTCGGGGCGGATCACGCATTTCTCATGGTGGGAGGAACGACGTCTGCGGTTCAGACGATGGTGCTTGCCTGCTGTAAGAAGGGGGACAAAATTATCCTTCCGCGAAATGTACACCGCAGTGTGATCAACGCCATGGTGCTCTGCGGAGCGCGTCCGATCTACGTGAATCCGGATGTGGATCAGGGACTTGGTATTTCCCTGGGGATGAAGAGGGAGGATGTGCGTGCAGCCATTGAGGAAAATCCGGACGCTGTGGCAGTATTTGTGAATAATCCCACCTATTACGGGATCTGCTCTGACTTAAAGGCGATTGTGGACATGGCTCATGAGAAAGGCATGAAGGTGCTGGCCGATGAGGCTCATGGGACTCATTTTTATTTTGGAAAGGATCTTCCGGTATCTGCCATGGAGGCGGGGGCAGACATTGCTTCCGTGAGTATGCACAAGTCCGGGGGAAGCCTGACCCAGAGCTCGCTGCTCCTCACAGGAAAAGGCATGAATCCCGGATATATCCGCCAGATCATAAACCTGACGCAAACGACCAGCGGCTCGTATCTGCTTCTGTCCAGCCTGGATATCTCCCGAAGAAATCTGGCGCTGAGGGGAGAACAGTCATTTAAGATGGTGACGGATCTGGCCGAGTATGCGCGGGCTGAGATTAACCAGATCGGCGATTACTATGCGTTCGGCCGTGAGATGATAAACGGGGACAGCATTTTCGACTTTGATCCGACAAAGCTCTCCATCCATACACTGGATATCGGTCTTGCAGGAATAGAAGTCTACGATATCCTGCGGGATGAGTATGACATACAGATCGAGTTTGGCGATCTTGGTAACATCCTGGCCTATCTGTCCATCGGCGACCGGCTCAGGGAAGTGGAGCGCCTTGTGACCGCGCTTGCAGATTTGAAGCGTCGGTATAAGAAGGATAAGACAGGCATGCTCACTCAGGAATATATTGCGCCGAAGGTGGTTATGACCCCGCAGGATTCCTTCTACGCTGAGAAAGAGTCGCTTCCGCTTGCGGAGACAAAAGGGCGGATCTGTTCTGAGTTTGTCATGTGCTATCCGCCGGGAATCCCGGTGCTGGCGCCGGGCGAGGAGATCACAGACGAGATTATAGACTATATTGTATACGCGAAGGAAAAGGGATGTTCCATGACCGGACCGGAGGATGAGCGGATTGAGCGTCTGAACGTGCTGGTATAGAAAAGGTTCTGGCAGAATGAACAGGCCGCGTAAAAGAAAGGAGAGGTGACGCAGTATGGAAATGTGGTTTTCGGATATACATACGGACGGGGTGAAGCTGTCGATCCGGATTGAAGAGCAGCTTTTCAGTTCCCAGAGTGAAGTGCAGCGGATCGATGTGCTGGAGTCAAAGGATTTCGGGAAAATTCTCGTGGTGGATGGAGATCTCATGCTGACGGAGCGGGATGAATTTATCTACCATGAGATGATCACCCACGTGCCGATGGCCGTGCACCCGGATGTACGTCAGGTGCTTGTAGTCGGAGGCGGGGACGGCGGCGTCGTCCGGGAGCTGATCAAATATGACACGATCGAGACAATCGACGTGGTAGAGCCTGATCCTCTGCTGGTGGAGGTGTGCCGGAAATATATTCCGGAGATCGCGAACAGCCTGACGGACGAGAGGGTGTCTATCTTTCACGAGGACGGGCTGAGGTTTATCCGTTCAAAAGGAGACGCTTACGATTTGATTATCATTGATTCGCCGAATCCGTTCGGAGCGGGCGAGGGGCTGTTTACGAAAGAATTTTACGGGAACTGTTACAACGCGCTGCATGAGGACGGCATCATGATCAATCAAAACGAGAGTCCTTTTTACACGGAGGAGGCGTTCCAGTGCCAGCGGATGCATAAGCGGATTCTGGAGACATTCCCGATCTGCCGTGTATATCAGGCGCACATTCCGTCTTATCCGTCAGGCCACTGGCTGTTCGGATTTGCTTCGAAGAAGTATCATCCGCTGAATGATCTGGATAAGGTGGCATGGAAGCTCAGGGGGATTCACACGAAGTATTATGAGCCGAGACTGCACGCGGGCGTGTTCGCCCTGCCGGCTTACGTGGAAGAACTTCTGGAGGATGTGGAGTAACAGTTCAGCCATAGGGTTGAACTGTTACGATGAGGAGTAAGAAAATGCAGAAAAATATTGTGAATTTTATCGGATGTGACGCAGAATATGAAGAGGCGGACGTCGTCCTGTTCGGCGCGCCTTTTGATTCTACCACATCATTCAGGCCGGGAACCCGGTTTGCCGGGCAGGCCATACGAAATGACTCTTACGGGCTGGAAATCTACAGTCCGTATCAGGACAGTGAGCTGATCGAGGGAAAGGTACATGACTGCGGAGATCTTGAGCTTGCCATCGGAAGCACTGAGAAGGTGCTGGAGCAGATCAGGCAGTGTGCAGGTGAGATTCTGAACAGTGGGAAGCTGCCTTTCCTGATCGGGGGAGAACATCTGGTGACGCTGGGAAGCGTCCGTGCGGCGGCAGAGAAGTACCCGGATCTGCATATCATTCATTTTGATGCGCACACAGATCTTCGGACAGATTATCTGGGAGTGGAGCTGTCCCATGCCTGTGTGATCCGGAGGTGCTGGGAAATAACGGGCGATGGCCGGATTCACCAGTTCGGTATCCGTTCCGGGGAGCGGTACGAGTTTGAGTGGGCGAAGAGCGGGCATACGGATTTCCATCCGTTTTCGCTGGAAGGACTCTCAGAGACTATGGAAAAGATAGGAGATGCACCAGTGTATTTCACCGTGGATCTGGATGTGATGGACCCGTCCGTATTTCCGGGAACCGGGACGCCGGAGCCGGGAGGTGTGGATTTCCTCACTGTGATGCGGGCGGTGACAGAGGTTTGCACGAAGGCGAATCTGATCGGATGCGACGTGACAGAGCTGTGTCCGCCCTGCGATCCGACCGGGGCGTCCACTGCGGCGGCGTGCAAAATCATCCGGGAGATGCTGATCGCATTGGTGAACCGCAGAAGCTGACTGATACTGCGAATGCGGGTGGGGTTGTGAATAGTAACAATAAAAAAATATACAGCGGCCCGGTGGAACCGGGAAGAAAGGAGAAAAATGATGGGAAAAGTAATGGTAATCGGCTGCGGAGGAGTAGCCAGCGTGGCAATTCATAAGATCTGTCAGAATGATGAGGTGTTTTCAGAGCTGTGCATAGCCAGCCGTACAGTATCAAAGTGCGATGCTCTGAAAGAGAAGCTGCAGGGAACGACAAAGACGAAGATCACGACTGCGCAGGTGGATGCGGACAACGTGAAGGAGCTGACGGATCTGATCCAGAAGGAACAGCCGGAGGTTGTCTTAAATCTTGCGCTCCCCTACCAGGATCTGAGGATTATGGACGCCTGCCTGGCGGCCGGGGTTCACTATATTGATACGGCGAATTACGAGCCGGAGGACACGGCGAAATTCGAGTATAAATGGCAGTGGGCTTACCGGGAAAAGTTTGAAAAGGCCGGATTGACAGCGCTTCTCGGGAGCGGGTTCGACCCGGGAGTTACCGGAGTGTTTTCCGCTTATGCTCTGAAGCATTATTTTGATGAGATCAACTACATTGATATCCTGGACTGCAATGCAGGCGATCACGGGTATCCGTTTGCGACGAACTTTAACCCGGAGATTAACATCCGCGAGGTATCGGCAAATGGTTCCTACTGGGAGGATGGACACTGGGTGGAAACAGAGCCCATGGAGATTAAGAGAGTTTACAATTTCCCGGAGATCGGTGAGAAGGACATGTATCTCCTTCATCACGAGGAGATCGAATCCCTGGCGCTTAACATTCCGGGGATTAAGCGGATCCGCTTCTTTATGACATTCGGTGAGAGTTACCTGAATCACCTGAGATGTCTGGAGGATGTGGGTATGACTTCCATTGAGCCGATTATGTATGAGGGAAGGGAGATCGTACCGCTCCAGTTCTTAAAGGCTGTACTTCCTGACCCGTCTTCTCTGGGACCGAGAACAAAGGGCAAGACAAATATCGGATGTATTTTCATCGGAAAGAAGGACGGACAGGAAAAGAAGCTGTACATTTATAACGTATGCGATCATCAGGAGTGCTACCGTGAGGTGGGCTCTCAGGCAGTGGCTTATACAACGGGAGTTCCGGCCATGATCGGGGCCATGCTGGTGATGAATGGCCAGTGGAAGAAACCGGGCGTGTATAACGTGGAGGAGTTTGATCCCGATCCGTTTATGGATGCGCTGAATAAATGGGGACTTCCGTGGAAGATCAGTGAGAATCCGGATCTGGTGGAGTAAGGTGTGAACGGGATATGAGAAAGAATGAACTGAAAACGCCCTGTTTTGTGGTGCAGGAGAGGAGACTCCGGGAGAATCTGGAGATATTAAGAGAAGTCTGCCAGGATACAGGATGTAAGATCCTTTTGGCTCAGAAGGCATTTTCCATGTACCGGGTGTATCCCCTGATCGGGGAGTATCTGAACGGGGCGACGGCCAGCGGGCTTTATGAGGCGCGGCTCGGATACGAGGAGATGGGGAAGGAGAACCACATCTTCTCTCCGGCGTATAAAGAGACGGAGATGCCGGAGATTGTAAGTCTTTGTGACCATATTGTCTTTAACTCTCCGGCTCAGTTTAAGAAGTATAAAGACATGGTAAAAGCAGCGGGAAAGAGTGCGGGGCTCCGGGTGAATCCGGAGTGCTCCACTCAGGAAGGTCATGCGATCTATGATCCCTGCGCACCGTTTTCGCGTCTTGGAACGACGGCGGAGAAGTTACGGGCAGAGATGACAGAAACAGATCTTGCGGATCTGGACGGGATTCATTTCCATACGCTGTGCGAGCAGAATTCAGATGATCTGGAAGTGACACTTGAAGCGGTGGAAGAAAAGTTCGGAGAGTATCTCGGCCGGATGAAGTGGCTTAACTTTGGCGGCGGCCATCACATCACGCGGCCGGATTACGACCGGGAGCGGTTGAAACGCTGCATCCGCCATGTACAGGAGACTTACGGAGTTCAGGTTTATCTGGAGCCGGGAGAGGCAGTGGCCTTAAATGCGGGGATTCTCCTCACGGAAGTTCAGGAGATCGTTGAGAATGGGATGAAGATCGCCATCCTGGATGCTTCCGCTGCGTGTCATATGCCCGACGTGCTGGAGATGCCGTACCGTCCGCCGCTGAAAGACGCGGAGCCGGCAGGCGGGGAGGCAGACGCTGAAATAACAAATACAGAAATAAACACCGAAACAAATATAGAAACAAACAGAGAGAAAAAAAACGGGAGATTCATTTACCGCCTGGCAGGGCCAACATGTCTGGCCGGGGATGTGATCGGTGACTACTCATTCGCGCGCCCTCTTGAGATCGGCGACAGGCTGGAATTTCAGGATATGGCAATCTATACCATGGTTAAGACAAATACATTTAACGGGATGAAACTGCCGGATATTGTCCTCGAGAGAGAAGACGGGGCGTATGAGATGGTGAAGACGTTTGGGTATGAGGAGTTTAAGATGAGGCTGTAAAGTGGAGGCAGCTATTTAGTGCACTAACATTTGCCGTTGGATCACGTCCGGAAGCGGCGGGGAGTTAGCAAACTTATTCTGTAAAATGGAGACAGCCGCTCGATGTTCCGTTCCGGAATCCGGAAAATCTAACAGGCCGAAGAGATGTTTAAGAGCAAAG
>JAHZHF010000184.1:3558-6319 GCA_019420405.1 Clostridiales bacterium | reverse complement strand
CCTTCATATCGTCCGTTCTTCCTGTGAACTTGGAGATTCTCGGCAGTGTACGGCCACACGCACATGTGCTGTGGTCGATGCTGGTCAGATCCTTCGTCCGGTATCTGATCAGAGGCATCGCCTCTTTCGCGAGTGTCGTGAACACAAGCTCTCCCGTCTCGCCATCCGCGCATTTCTCATGGGTTGCCGGATTTAATACCTCAGGATAGAAATAGTCCGCGTGAACGTGAAGCCCTGCTTTGTGGATACAATCCTGCGCCACGCCCGGTCCGGTAATCTCACACAGGCCGTAGATGTCGAAGCAGTTAATATGAAGAATGCTCTCGATCTTCTTCCTCATCTCCTCCGTCCAGGGCTCTGCCCCGTGAATACCGGCCTTTAACTTCATGTGATCGACAAGTCCTGCCTCCTGAATGGACTCTGCCAGATAGAGCGCATAGGACGGGGTACAGGCGAACGCCGTCGCGCCCAGGTCTTCCATGCACATCATCTGACGCTTCGTATTGCCCGCGGACATGGGGATCGCAGTCGCTCCCAGCGCCTTTGCACCGTAGTCCAGCCCCAGGCCTCCCGTGAAGAGCCCATATCCGTAACATATATGGATAATATCTTCATCTGTAAGACCAGCCATGGTCAGTCCCCTGGCCACACACTCGCCCCACACTTCCACATCCTTCTGCGAGTAGGGAGCGATCGTAAGTTTTCCGGTTGTGCCTGACGTCCCCTGGACACGGGCTACGTCCTTCATCGGGATCGCCAGAAGCCCGAACGGGTAGTTGTCTCTCAGATCCTCCTTCGTCGTGAACGGAAGCTTCTCGATATCCTCGATGGATTTGATATCCCCCGGTTCCACGCCCCTCTGCTGCATCTTTCTGCGGTAGAATTCCACATTGTTGTAAACTCTCTCAACCACGTCCACAAGACGTCTGCTCTGCAGGTCTGCCATCTCGTCCCTGCTCATGCACTCTATTTTCGGATCACGGATCCGTTCAACCCAGTTTTCTAATGATACTGCCGCCATTTTTCTGATTCTCCTTATCCTGTTCTCTTAAAGCTCTTTTTCTTCTACGAGTTTTACCTCTGCATCTGCAAGCACTTTTTCTGCCTTCTGGAAATCATCGGTATGAAATACCATGACCGGAGCTTTCCCCTCGCGGATCACAAATGAATAGATATAATTTACATTGATCTTTCCGTCAGCCAGGATTTTGAGCATCTCGTTTAAATTGCCTTTTTCATCCTTGAGTTCTGCGCCTATCACCTCTGTGATCCTGGTCACGAAACCTTTCTCTGTGAGGCTTTCCTTCGCGCGGACCGGATCGTCCACCACAAGACGCATAATGCCGAATTCCGGCGTGTCGAATGTGGAGATGGCACGAATGTTGACGTGCGCTTCATTGAGAACTTCTGTCACTCTCATCATGCTTCCCGGCTGGTTCTCTACGAATACGGATATCTGCCTGATCATTATTATCACCGCCCTTCCCTGTGATTTCTTTTTTAATTTGCCGGCACAGGGCCGGATGCCCCATGCCGTAACTCTGAGATTCCTGTCACATGATCACTGCCGGATCCCGAAACCGACATCAAACGCCTTCTTGTTGATCTCGATCGTCTTCGGAGGCACAGTCTTCTCGATCACTTCGTACCACTGCTCCTTCGTGAAGTCCATATGCTGGGCCGCAATTCCCAGGACGATCAGGTTAAATACCTTCGGATTCCCCAGTTTCCTCGACTCCTCCGTAGCGTCCACTTTATAAACCGTATATTCCTTCTCAAGATCTTCCAGGATGTGATCCGGGTACTGCGCAGCTCCGATCACCACAGGCATGGGATCGATCCGCCAGTCGTTGACGATGAGCACACCGTCCTTTTTCAGGAAATGGGCATACCGGAGAGCTTCCAGACGCTCAAACGCGATAATCACATCCGCCTGCCCTTCTTCTACAATCGGCTCAGCTACTTTGTCCCCGTAGCGGACAAATGTGACGACGCTTCCGCCTCTCTGGGCCATCCCGTGTACCTCGGACAGCTTCACATCATAGCCTCCGGCTATGGTAAGCCCTCCCAGGATACGGCTCGTGAGCAGGGTGCCCTGTCCGCCCACTCCGACGATCATAATATTCTTCACTGCCATCTCTACTCACCCGCCTTTACAAGTTCTATCGCATCAAATTTACACAGCTTCTCACAGAGTCCGCATCCGGTACACATCGTGTCGTCGATGTGGATGGTGCCGTCCGCGTTTTTCGTCATGGCCGGACATCCCGGTTTCATGCACATACCGCATTTTTTACACTTATCTGTGTGAGCTATATAAAGCGGCTTCTTCCTCTTATCCAGAAGAACGCAGGGCGTCTTTGTGATGATCACCGAGATCTCATCCTTCGCCACTTCTTCTTTCACCGTCTTCTCCACAAGTTCAATATCGAGAGCGTTCACTTCTTTTACGTTCTTCACGCCCATCGCCCGGCACAGCCCCGGAATATCGATCGCATAGGTTGGATCTCCCTGCAGCGTCTTTCCTGTCGCCGCATGATCCTGGTGTCCCGTCATTCCTGTTGTGGAATTGTCCATAATAATCACAGTTCCCGTGGCATTGTTATATACCATATTCATCAGAGAGTTCACTCCGGTATGAAGGAATGTGGAGTCTCCGATTACTGCCACCCAGTTCTTTATGTAATCTTTCCCTTTCGCCTTCTCCATTCCGTGAAGAGTTGAGATACTCGATCCCATGCACATAGTCGTGTCAATGACG
>JAHZHF010000184.1:0-3548 GCA_019420405.1 Clostridiales bacterium | reverse complement strand
CAGCGTATAGCATCCGATATCCCCAGCCGCGTGCATTTTCAACTTGTTCAGTACATAGAACACGCTTCTGTGGGGACATCCCGGGCAGAGGATCGGCGGTCTTCCCGGAGCTTTCGCCGGTTCTTTGAGATCCAGTTCCTCTTTCAGAATGGCCTTTCTCAACATATTGGCGCTGTATTCGCCCTGTACGGTAAAGATCTCTTTTCCTATGGCTTTAATGCCCCAGGACTTCACCTGTTCCTCGATCACAGGATCCAGCTCCTCAACAATATACAGGGTCTCTACTTTTGACGCAAAATCTTCGATCAGCTTTTTCGGAAGAGGATTCACCATTCCAAGCTTTAAGACTGACGCATCGGGAAGCGCTTCCTTTACATACTGGTAAGGAATTCCGCTTGTGATGACGCCGATTTTCGTATCGTTCATCTCCACGCGGTTCATAGGAAGTGTGTTTGCTTCTTCTGCCAGCTCCAGATTCCTCTTCTCAATCTCGATGTGGCGCAGCTTCGCATTGCCGGGCATCATGACATTTTTCGGAATATTTTTCTCATAAGGCTTATCCTCAGGCTCCACGCGGTCCTGAAGCTCCACCAGTCCCTGGGAGTGTGCAAGTCTTGTGGTTGTGCGGAAGATAAACGGACGGTCAAACTTCTCACTCATCTCAAAGGCTGCCTTGAACAGTTCCTTCGCCTCCGCGCTGTCGGAAGGCTCTATCACCGGAATCTGGGCTGCGCGCGCAACCATCCTCGTATCCTGCTCATTCTGGGAGCTGTACAGGCCCGGATCGTCTGCAACAACGATGACAAGACCTCCGTTCACTCCCATGTAAGACACTGAGTAAAGCGGATCAGCCGCCACATTTAATCCCACATGCTTCATACAGGCCATAGCACGCACGCCGGAAAGACTTGCGCCGACCGCAACTTCTGTGGCCACCTTCTCATTCGGAGCCCACTCCTCATAAACATCATCCCGGTACTGCACCAGATATTCACTGATCTCCGTACTCGGGGTTCCCGGATATGCGGATGATACCTTAACCCCCGCCTCATACGCTCCGCGGGCAATTGCCTCATTGCCCAGCATAATCACTTTCTCTGCCATATTTTACAGTCCATCCTTTCGTAAATCTGTCACTCTCTTCGCCTTACCCTCAAACCGCTTCAAAGAGTTCGGGGCAACGAGCCTGATCTGGGTCGCAAGTCCCAACTGTGACTTGAGCGCCGCTCTGATCCTGTTCTCCAGCTCGCTCAATTTCGCGTAGCTGTCCAGCAGACGGTCATCGATCAGCTCTACGGTAATGGTCATCACATCCAGACGGTTCTTCCTCTCCACCATAATCTCATAGTGGGGACCGATCTCCTCGATCTTAAGGAGTACCTCCTCTATCTGTGTGGGGAATACATTGACTCCGCGGATCACAAGCATGTCGTCCGCACGGCCGGAAAGATTTTCCATCCTGCACGTTGTACGTCCGCATCTGCAGGGCTCGTACATCAGTCTTGTCAGATCACCGGTGCGGTATCTCACAAGCGGAAGAGCTTCCTTGCCAAGACAGGTCACCACAAGCTCTCCCAATTCTCCCGGAGGAAGCACTTCCCCGGTCTCCGGGTCAATCACCTCAGGAATGAACCAGTCCTCGTTGACATGCATTCCGCACAGCTCTGTACACTCTCCTGCCACCCCCGGCCCGCACAGTTCGCTCATGCCGTAATTCTGTGTACAGACAAACTGCTCGCCCCAGACCTTGTGCATCTCGTCTCTCATGGGCTCCGTCATTCCCTCGCCTCCGAAAAGGCCGATACGAAGCTTTAAGTCTTTCTCCGGATCAAGCCCTCTGTTTCTCACCTCTTCACCGAGGTGAAGCGCATAGGAGGGAGTCGCCACAAGAAGCGTCACGCCCATATCCTGAAGAAACATAATCTGCTTGTTCGTATTTCCCGACGACATAGGGATCACAGACGCACCAATCTTCTCTAAACCCCCGTGGAGTCCCAGAGCTCCTGTAAACGTCCCGTAGCCGAAGGAAATCTGCGCCACATCATCCGGCGAAGCCCCGCCCATGCAGGCAATCCTCGCCACGTTTTCAAGCCACATGTCAAGATCGTTCCTCGTATAGCCGACTACAGTCGGTTTCCCCGTCGTACCGGAACTCGCGTGATACCGGATAATATCCTTTTTCTCCACCGCGAACAGACCGTCCGGATAATTGTCCCTGAAATCCGCCTTATATGTAAACGGCAGTCTCTTCAAGTCGTCCAGAGTCTGAATATCCTCCGGCTTCACTCCTGCCGCGTCCATCTTCTCACGGTAAGGCTTCACTCTGTCATAGATATAGCGGACCGTACTTTTAAGTTTTTCAAGCTGGATCGCTTCGATCTCGCTTCTAGGCAGAGTCTCTTCCTTTGCCCATATCATTGTGTATACCTCCTTCAATGTGCTTTCGCCATGGGGCAAGGCAGGCGCCTGACGGGCGGAGGATTTCCGTGCGCAGAGCCTGTCTGTCTCGCTTCACAGCCAATTGAAATAAGTATACCACATTGCTTTGTCAATTTAAAGTGCTAAAAACATGTTTTTATTCAGAACATAATGGTTCAGTTATAAAGTTCACTAACTCCCTGACGAGAAACTTCTGAAATCAGGAAGTATTTTGAAGACGTATTCTGCGGGAGTGGAGGATATTTCCAGGTTCCGCTCCAGGAAATAGAGAAACTAAAGAAGTGTCGCAAATTTCCTTCCGAAGTCACCTGTCAACATCCTCCCGTCCCGCAGAAAGATTTTCGAAATAACTGCTGTTTTCCAGAAGTTTCGAACAGGAAGTCAGTGAATATATAGCTTTCGAAAGTAAGGCGCGGCCGGAAGGCTTTCCAAAGTTGACACGCTGCATGCCGCGCTACTTCTGTGTTTTTCAGCCCATTTAGGCAATAACATTTCCCGTTTGTACAGCCCAGGAAAATGTTATTGCGCTAAATAGCTGAACTGCTACCCCAATTTTTCTTCCCATTCTTTTTCTTTAAATCCGACCAGCACGCACTCTCCATCCACCAAAATCGGACGCTTCACAAGCATCCCGTCCGTCGCCAGAAGCTCGATCTGCTCGTCCTCACTCATTTCCGGAAGTCTGTCTTTTAATTTCATTTCCTTATATAAATTGCCGCTCGTATTAAAGAAACGCTTCAGCGGCAGGCCGCTTTTCGCCCACCAGTCTCTTATTTCTTCCACACCGGGGTTTTCGCTTTTAATATCCCGGATCTCAAACTCTTTTCCCTGCTCTCTAAGCCATTTCTCCGCTTTTTTACATGTACTGCACTTTGGATAACATACAAATAACATCTTTTTCTTCCTTTCTTCCGCCTTTTCCCAAGGCTTATTTCCGCGCCGGTATACAAAGAAGCCCCGAAGGCGCTTATCCCCTGTGTATCGGCACTGTAACTTTATCATACGACTTTTCCTCCGGGCTGGCAAGAAACATCCGGAGGGCTCTACAGTTCTACTATAAAGTTCACTAACTCCCACATGGAAAACATCCGAAAACAGGGGTGATTTCT
>JAHZHF010000183.1 GCA_019420405.1 Clostridiales bacterium | reverse complement strand
AATCGTCCCTGTTTTCGGACGTTTTTCATACGGGAGTTAATGAACTAAATAGCTGTTACACTAAATAGTATCAGCACAACTGTGTCGCACATTCTTTTCCCCCGGCCATCTCAATCAGCCCGCGGACGCCGCATTCTACCATGCTTTTTACGGCGCTGTCCGTATAGAACGCCATATGCTGTGTGTGAATGACATTTTTAAACTGCCTTAAATATGCCATATAGCGATTGGAGAGGATATCTGTCCGCAGATACTTGTGGACGATGTCCTCTTCGTATTCGATACAGTCAAGCCCGAGCGCTCCGATCTGTTCGGATTCAATTCCGGAGATCAGGCATTTGATATCAGTGAGCGGGCCTCTGGCGCAGTTGATGAGCACAACGCCTTTCTTCATCTTTGCAAGAGAGTCGGAGTTGATCATATGATAAGTATCCGGCAGGAGCGGGACATGCAGCGTGATCACATCGGATTCTCTGTATAATGTGTCAAGGGTAACATATTCGGCAAGAGCCTTTACAGCCGGATTTTCATGCCCGTCATAAGCCAGAATGCGGCAGCCGAATCCGGAGAGCTCTCTTATGACAGTGCTCCCGATCTGTCCGGTGCCGATGACACCTATGGTCAGGTCTTTGATTTCCCTTCCGATTAACCCTGTTAAAGAAAAGTCATTTACCTGTGTGCGCCACAGCGCCTGCTTATAATTGCGCAGACAGAGCAGAATCATCATGATTGTATAGTCCGCCACTCCGTGGGGATCGTATCGGGCATTGCACACGTGGATTCCGATCTGCTTCGCGTATTCAATGTCAATGTGATTGTATCCGATGGTACGGGTAGAGAGAAAATGTACGTTCTGCTTTTTCATAAGATCCAGTTCCGGTTTCCGGTAATGATACATCCCGAGGATGCTGACCCCGGATCCGTTTTCGAGATTGCGTATATGATCCATGGTCAGTTCTTCCGGGTGAAGCTCAAGCTCGATCCCGGGCAGAGTGGAAAGACTGTTGAAATATTCTATTTCATCCTTTCTGACTTCAAATGCATAGATCTTCATAGGGTGAATTAACCTCCGTTTCTTAATATAGATCCCATATATAGATCCCGCTGCTGATGCGGACCGGGATGTTGTCAAAATGCAGTATAAAAGACACAGGAATCCCTGTCAATGCGGGGCTTTGACGCGGTGAACCGCAGCGGGGTGAAGCGGGGGAAAGTACAAAAGGAGGCCAGGGGGTTAAATGACTGAATTGTCCCTAAAAAAGCAATGATTCCTGTCATTTTGTTGTTATTTTTTCCTTATTATGTTATCGTAGATTCACTCTCTATCGGCGCCGAAGAGGATCATAAACGGCGAATTAACATTCGATGTTTCGAATATTCAGAAACAAAAATCAGCCAGAATTATGCAGAACGAAAGATGCTTGTGATAAATGAGCAATACCATTATAATAGAGAAAGGAAAAGCCTATGAAAAATGAACTTGCCATATCAGTCAGCTTGGCGGACGGTAAAAGCCAGTATGATGCGCAGTGCAAAAAAGTGCTGGCGAACAGGGTGATACTTGCCTGGATTCTGCGGTATACTGTTGAAGAATTTCAGGAGAAGGATATAGCGCATGTGAAAATGTGCATTGGAAATGATATTTGTATTTCCAGAATTCGGGTTATGCCGGGAGAGACAAATACCCGGGAACCTGAGAGAATATTGGGAGAAACCGGAGAGGATATTGTTCCGGGCGAAGGAGAGGTCTATTTTGATATCAGATTTTCTGTGAATATTCCTGGTGAGGAGAATGAGAAGACGAGAATGGTTAAGTTAATTCTTAATCTGGAAGCTCAGAAAGATTTTTATCCGGGATATTCGATTGAAAGCAGGGCTGTATTCTATGCGTCACGTCTTATTTCGGCACAGAAAGGGACTGAATTTGCAGGAAGTGATTATGATAGCATTAAAAAAGTCTATAGTATATGGATCTGTATGAACGCACCAAATTATATTGGAAATGCTGTTTCCAGATATAGTATCTGCAAAGAAGATTTGATTTCTGGAATTCCGGATCACAGACAGGCTTATGATAAACTGGCGGCAGTGATGATTTGTCTGAACCCGCGGTCAGAAAAAGGAAATCAGCTGACATCTATGCTGAATGTTCTTTTGGCTTCTGATATGAGTGCTGCCAGGAAAATAAAGAGGCTTGAGGAAGAGTTTAAGATACCGATGGAATATAAGCTGGGAAAGGAGCTGAAGCAGATGTGTAATTTAAGTGATTATGTAGAAGAGAAAGGAATAGAAAAAGGAATAGAAAAAGGAAAGCTGTTGCTGATGATAGGACAAATCCAAAAAAAATATTTGAAAGGGAAGAATCTTGCGGCTGCGGCTGAGGAGATGGAACAGGAAGTTTCTGCAATTGAGGCGATCTATAAAGCTGTGCAGGAAAATCCAGAGGATTCCAGCGAAGAAATTCTGGCAAAGGTGGAACATTCATTATAAACAATATAGACGCAGATATTTATGCATAGGGTATCATCATCCGGATGGATGGAATGGTATCCTTTTTCAATGTATTGATCCTTATCCTCCATGTTCTTTCCACTGCCTGCTGAGCATAGTATGATCCAGGGAGGTGGGCAAATGAGTCAGAAAGTTGAAAACATATTAAATCTTGCCTTGGACGCAACACAGGAAGAGCGGGAGCGCTCCGGTGAGCTTGAAGTAGGATATGATCCGCCGCAGAGGGAATGGGAGCTGATTATCAAGTATTCGGGGGCGCTCGATGAAGTGCGGAAAATCGCAGTGTCAGTGACAGAGCTTTTGAATGGATATGCAGTTCTTGTGATCAAAGAGGATCTGATCGGGGAGCTTGCCGCACTTCCGGAAGTGGAATTTGTTGAGAAACCGAAAAGCCTTTATTTTGAAGCGGATGCCGGACGGCAGGCCTCTTGTATTGATGAGGTACAGAATCCACCCCTTTCACTGAGTGGGAGGGGTGTTCTCATAGGTATTGTGGACAGTGGGATTGATTATGAAAATCCAGACTTTCTAAATGATGATGGAACTACCCGGATTGTGTTCCTCTGGGATCAGACCGCGCGGGGCGTCCCGCCGGAAGGATATTCTCAAGGGGCGGAGTATACGGGAGAGCAGATCAACGCAGCTCTGGCAGAAACGGATCCGGCAGAAAGGTTTCAGATCGTGCCAAGCAGGGATCTGAGCGGACATGGTACGGCGGTGGCAGGGATCGCCGCCGGAAACGGCAGGGGAAGTGCAGGCAGACAGTTCCGGGGGACAGCGCCGTCAGCGGATCTTGTGATCGTAAAAATGGGAGCGCCCAGGGAGGAGGGTTTCCCCCGGACAACCGAACTGATGCTTGGCGTGGACTATGTTGTGAGAAAAGCAATTGAGCTTAGAAAACCGATTGCCGTAAATATCAGTTTCGGAAACACGTACGGGTCTCATGACGGGACTTCTCTTCCGGAACGTTTTCTCAATGATATTTCCTCTATATGGAAAAATGTAATCTGCGTGGGCAGCGGAAATGAGGGGACCAGTGCAGGACATGCGGCAGGCCGGCTTTCGGATGATGAGGAGGAAGAGGTACAGCTTGCGGTTCAGGAAAGAGAGCCTGCTTTGAATGTCCAGATATGGAAGTCCTATGTAGACGAGGTGGAATTTTCTGTCATAAGCCCGTCCGGAGTGCGTGCCGGCCCGTTTCAGGAGATACTGGGACCACAGAGATTTGTTCTGGGAGGGACGGAGCTGCTGCTATATTATGGAGAACCGAAGCCCTATAGTGTAAAGCAGGAGATCTATATTTCCTTTATTCCCGTAAGGTCATATATAGACAGCGGCGTATGGAGATTGGCGCTTACTCCGAGAAGGATAGTGGACGGAAGATGGGAGATGTGGCTGCCTGCTCAGGCATCACTCAATGAGGGGACAGCATTCCTGCGGCCGGACAGCAGCCTGACGCTGACTATTCCGTCCACAGCGGCGCTTGTTGTGACAGTGGCGGCTTACGACGCTCGTACTTTTTCCTATGCTGATTTTTCGGGCCGGGGGCCGGAGTCTCTATATGAGAGCGGCGGCGCTCCCAAACCGGATCTTGCGGCTCCGGGGGTGAGGGTGAATGCGCCCGTGCCGGGCGGAGGCTACAGAGAGTTCAGTGGGACTTCTTTTGCCGCTCCCTTTGTAACGGGCAGCGCGGCGCTTCTGATGGAGTGGGGGATTGTGCAGGGCAATGATCCCTATCTCTATGGAGAGAAGGTGAAGGCGTACCTGCGCAGAGGGGCAAAAGAGCTGCCGGGATATGACAAGTGGCCCAACGCGCAGCTTGGATATGGAGCGCTGTGCGTGAAAGACAGTATACCGCAGTAAGCTGCTGGAGCTGTTTTACTCATGAAAAGGCTCTCCCTCCGCCTTTGGCAGACGTGTGAACTGTAACCATTGCAGATTAGGAGGAAGGATGTGGAAACTTTTCATTGACAAAATGAATCATATAAGATACGATAAATGTACCGTATATGATTCGTAACAGAAGGGAAGAGTTTGGGTGAATGAGGCGTTATATGTATATTCCTGAGGCTTGGCAGAAACGTGATGCGGCGGTCTTTCAGGCAGAGAGATTATTGAGAGAAACGGATTGTGCTGCTATTATAGAAGAATAGGAAGGTGCAGAAGATGAGAAGCAGTATGGATTATATTTATTCAGCAGGTGAACAGAAGATTGTAATAGAAGCAGAGCAGAGAAATACCAGAAAGTCGGTTATAGAGCAGTATGTGCGATGCCGGAAGATGCAAGGCATAACACAGGCGGAACTTGCAAAAAGAGCGGGAGTTCCGAGAAGTAATATTACAAGATTTGAAAGCGGCAACTATAATCCGTCTTTGGAACTGCTGGTACGAATAGCGGCAGCACTGGAGATGACATTACAGATGCAGCTTACGGCAAAAAAATAAAAATATATTCAGAGGGAGAAAGATGGCAGGATACATAATTAAGAATGGTATGGTATACGCCCCGGGATGCGGGGAATTCATAAAGAAAGATTTATATATAAAGGGTGGAAAAATATCAGAAGGTCCATTGGATAATCTCAGAAACAAAGAGAATGGAAATACGGACGGCATCCTTCGAACGATTGACGCAGAAGGCTGTTATGTTACAAAGGGACTGATTGATTATCATGTGCATTTCTTTAAAGGTGGATCGGATAACGGCGTGAATCCGGACGCCGCTTCTTTCCCATGCGGCATCACAACCGCAGTTGATGCGGGAACGTGCGGGGTAAGTATGTTTGAGATATTTAAACAGACGGTTATGGACCGGACGGATGTCCGGCTGTTCGCCCAGCTTCTGGTGGGATCGGCCGGTCAGATATCGGAGAAATGTCCGGAGCGTATTGAAGCGGACTGTATTGAGGCTGACCGGATTCGGGAGATGTTTGCAGAATTTCCGGAAGAGCTTGTAGGGTTGAAGGCAAGATTGTCTGCCAATATTATTGACCGGAAGGATGCACGGGCATCTTTGGAAAAATCAGTGAAGCTGGCGGATGAACTGGGATGTCCTCTCACTGTGCACATTACGAATCCGGCAATGGATCTGGAGGAGATGGCTGCTGCGCTTCGAAAAGGGGATGTAATGTGTCATATTTTCCAAAACCGGGGAAAAGAGTGTATTCTGGATAAAAACGGAAAGGTGAGAGAAGGAATCCGGAAGGCGAAAGAGAGGGGCGTAATTTTCGATGCGTGCAACGGAATAAACAATTTCAATCTCAGTACAGCGGCTGCAGCGATGGCGCAGGGGTTCTTTCCGGATATTATAAGTTCGGATATCAACGCAGGTTCATACTATGAAGGAGTTCTGCACAGTCTCCCCAAGATTCTGTCCAAATACCTGGCGATGGGGCAGCCCCTTCAGAAGATCCTGGATGCTGCAATCCTGGCTCCGGCGAAAGTTATTGGCAGAGAAGATCTGGCGTCAATGGATGCCGGAGCGCCGGCGGATTTGTTTATATTTAGGCTGGAAGAACACAAGATGGCTTACCTGGATCATACAAACGGAGAAAACCGGGTGTGTGGGACAGAGATGATCGTACCGCAGATGACAATAAAAGATGGGAGAGTCGTGTATAGTCAGGTGTACTTTGAATCATAACAGTACAGCTATTTAGTGCACTAATATTTTCCGTTAGATTATGTCCGGAAGCAGGGCAGGTATTTAGTAACACGTATTCTGATGAAGGGAACAGGCGTTACATGCTTCGTTCCGGAATCCGGGAAGAATCTAAGAAGCCAAAGAGTTGTTTAAGGGCAAAGCGGCGTGCAGGGCA
>JAHZHF010000182.1:5104-6379 GCA_019420405.1 Clostridiales bacterium | reverse complement strand
GATCTGGAGAAGTTCAAGGAGATGAGCCAGTCCATCATTGCCAACCGATATGATAACTGTCTGGACGATGTGCAGGAGAAAGTGTATACAAGAGATCTGTTTGGCCGGGATTAATGATATGAGGTGAGTTCAAGACTTGCCCGTGAGTTTGGCGCGGGATTCGGATCAGCGTTAGATGAGGTCTTCATTTCCGAATCCCTGCGTTCTTCGTTTTCCTATAATGACAGGGGCGGCATCGCCCTCTGTCGTTTCCTATAATATTTCCTATCTTAATTTATTCTGATTTTCCATTCCTTACTATTCGTAGCCGCGAATAGTAACTTCACTTTTGATGTAACAGTTCAGCCATAGGGCTGTCCGTGAGAGAAAATCATGCTCGCATGATTTTTCGATCGTGCAGTCCTATGAGCTGAGCGCCCGTATATGAGTAAAACGGCGGCGTCAGCCGCAATAAGCACGAAGTGCGGTTTTACGAATGGCGCGGGCTGAACTGCTGCCTTTTGATAAAAATCCCCCATGCTTATATTTACATCCTTAGTCCAGTCTACTATAATAAGCACATAAATGGCAGTAAAATGCCAATCGTATTTGCATCGTCAGCCGATGAAGAAGGTGCATGAAGAAAAAAGCAAAAGAGAGAAAAAACGTGGACGATCACATCCTGTCCCGGGAAGAGAGGATCAGGGAAAGCCGGGAATTCAATCTTCTGAGTGATGTGTTCCTGTCAGTGGCGCTGGATGATGTACCGGCCTGTCAGCATATCATTCGGATTCTTACCGGAATCGGAGACCTGATGGTGAAACAGGTGAGGACACAGTATGTGATCGCGAAGATTAATTCCCGGACGGTGCGGTTGGATGTTCTCGCGGAAGACAGCGAAGGAAAACTGTATCAGATCGAGATTCAGAGACAGGACACTGTAGATCATCCGAGAAGAGTCCGCTATTATGGCGCATTGGCAGACAGCGAGTTCCTGGCAAAGGGAAGAGAGTATTTTAAGACAGCGGATCCGAATGACAACAGTGAGGGAGACTTGTCAAAACGGGTTCATTTCTTGAAGTGTGAAGAAGGAGGGATAGATATTATGTGCGAAGTGGCGGAGAGAATTGAAGCGAGAGGAAGAGAACAGGGGGAGAAAATAGGGAGGCAGCAGGGAGAAAAGCGGAAAGCGCGTATTACAACGCAGAATCTTTATCAGATGGGAATGTCTCCGGAGAAGATTGCCCAGGCAGTTGGAGAAGATATTGGAAGCGTCAGACAGTGGCTGGCTGAAAT
>JAHZHF010000182.1:0-5094 GCA_019420405.1 Clostridiales bacterium | reverse complement strand
GCATTATAAAATCAACAGAGGGGAAGTGGATATCCCCTCTGTTATTCTTCATATTCCAGGTTATTCTCTATACACCACTCTATGGCTTTCTGCCTGTATCCGGATGCCTGGAACTCATACCACTGGTCAGTTACGCCAAGCTGGCAGATGGTATCCTTAAACCGCCGGAAGGCTCCTTTGCCGCGGATTGCACTCTCCAGCCTGTTCCGGGCAGGCTCAGGGAGAGATTCGACAAATTCCTCCATCATGCCATATTCGTGAATTTCAAAAGACGTAGGAAGTCGATAAAATCCATGCGCATCAAGCTCTTCACAGGCTTCCTCTATTTCATCTTTGTCCATCACCTCATCGTTGATCCAGACGACTTCCCCGGTTTCACGGTCAAGGAAATTCTCCGAATCTTCGTCGGCCATTTCTATAGCAGTGATGATATCTGATAATTTTACTTTCATGATAATTATCTCCTTATAATCGTAAGTTTTAAAACCGGAAAAGAAGAATCGGCCGTTTAGTCTGAGTATAACTCCTTTGTCAGCAGCGTTCAAGCGAAAAATGTAACCCGCCCGTGGTTGATTTTATGAGGGCTTTTCCATATAATAAGGTCATAAATGATGCATTTGCGGATAATTTATGGACACCTCAAATGCATATGGGAAAGGGGTGGCAGCAGGTGAAAAAGAAGAAACTTCCTGTCGGAATTGAGAACTTTGAGGAATTTCAGTCTGAGAATTTCTATTTTGTAGATAAGAGTATGTTTATTGCGGAATTGCTGAAAAACTGGGGGAAAGTGAACTTGTTTACCCGCCCCAGACGTTTCGGAAAGACTCTTAATATGAGTATGCTGAAATGTTTTTTTGAGATTGGATCAGATCCGGCTTTGTTTGACGGCCTTAAGATTGCGCGGGAGCAGGAACTTTGCGAAGAATATCAGGGAAAGTTCCCGGTGATTTCTGTCAGCTTCAAGAGTGTGGAAGGACGGAATTTTGAGGCGGCAGCTGCGGCGATGCGCACAGTGATTGGAAATGAGGCTAAGCGATTCCGCTTTCTGCAGGACAGCAGCTGTCTGGATGAAAGTGATAAGAATGCATATCAACGACTAATTAAAGTAGAAATGATGGGTGAATCCAATTATATGATGTCGGATTTTACTCTGATAGACAGCATTAAAACACTTTCGAATCTGTTGTACAGGCACTGCAAACAAAAAGTCATCATTCTGATCGATGAATATGACGTGCCGTTGGATAAGGCGTTCCAGGCAGGATATTACGATGAGATGGTATTACTTATCCGAAATATGCTGGGCAATGCGCTGAAGACAAATGACAGCCTTTACTTTGCTGTCCTTACCGGATGTCTGAGGATATCCAGGGAGAGTATATTCACCGGCCTTAATAATCTGAATGTAATGTCTGTAGCAGATCCTTATTTCTCTGACAGTTTTGGATTTACAGATGACGAGGTAGCAGTATTTCTGAATTATTATGAGCTGGATGAGTTTCAGGATACGGTTCGCGACTGGTATGATGGTTATCAATTCGGAAATACATCTATCTATTGTCCGTGGGATGTTATAAAATATGCTCAGATTTTATTAAAAGATAAGAGTGCTGAGCCAGAAAATTATTGGGCAAATACCAGTGGGAATGACCTTGTCCGCCGCCTTCTTAAAAAAGCCGATCAGACTACGCGCGATGAAGTCGAGCGGCTGGTCAATGGCGGGAGTATAACAAAGACGGTCCGTCAGGAACTGACATACCGGGACGTAGAGGAGTCTATTGATAATATCTGGAGTGTCCTGTATTCTACGGGATATCTGACCCGGCGCGGACGTCTGCCGGGCCGTCAGATGGAGCTGGCTCTTCCTAACCGGGAGGTAAGAGAACTGTTCATTGATCTGGTGAAAGATTGGTTTGAAGAAATAACTCTGGCAGACTCTGCAAGGATCAACCGTTTTTGCGCGGCGTTCCCGTCAGGAGATGTATCTGTTATTCAGGAGATGCTCCATGATTATCTGTGGGATTCCATCAGTGTTCGGGATACGGCGGTCCGGTCGAATATGAAGGAAAACTTCTATCATGGCATGGTTCTTGGACTTTTAAGGAGTCAGGGAAACTGGCTGATCCAGTCCAACGCAGAGACTGGAGAAGGCTACAGCGATATCTCTGTATGTACCCAGGAACGGACAGGAATTGTGATCGAACTGAAATATGCAGACGACGGCCGCCTGGAAACGGCCTGCGCGGAAGCATTGCGGCAGATTGAGGACAGGAAATATGTGGAAGGGCTTAAACGCCGGGGAATGAAGAAAATCATAAAGTACGGTATGGCGTTCTGTGAAAAAGAATGTATGGTGCTGATGGCGTAACACATCAAAGCCGTCAAAGAGACAGGAGGCAGGGCTTTCGCCCTGCCTCTACTTATTATACCTCCCGAACATCGACTTTGTCATCTCAAGAGTTCTCTCGATCTGCGCCTGTTCTTCTTTACTTTTCCCTTCTTTTAATATCTCCAGAATCAATGACATCTCATCCGGGGAAAACCGGATCCCCTTTTTATTCGCGCTGGTGATCAGTGCCAGCATGACCGGAGCCAGATCCCGGCCGGATTTGCCGGAGGTTTTCTCCGCTGCCATCCGGATCAGCTCCAGTTTGACCGGATCGATATTCTTCATTGCCGGATTGTTCATCCATTCGTTCATTTTCCTCATCTCCCTTCGGGTCATTGTGATAGTCGTCAGGGGAATCCCCTGCGGACTGGTCAAAGAGATCGCTGTACATGTGGAACATTTCCTGCTGTTCAGGACTGAGCATCCCGGAAAGGAGATCCATTGGATTGACGGAGAACGGATGATCGCTGTCTTCACTATTTTGAGCTCCTTGATTTTGGGTCTGCTGTGCCTGCATCATTTCCATAACTGACATCATATCCCTTAAATTCAGTATGGTATCCAGCATGGATGCCTGCCGGGGCGGCAGGTAAGGACGAAAGCTGGTTAAAATGTCAAAGGGAGAAGCGGGGGCTTCATTCCGGTCTTCATCCTTGAATCCCTGTGCGCGCAGACCGCCCGGCCGCCTGAACAGCCGTATGGTTTCGTTCAGCTCTTTGAATTTGACAAAGGCTGCAAGCATCTGGCGCCCGGAAGCCGGGGCGTATGGGATCAGCAGCTTGATAAGCTGGAGTTCCGGTGAGGTTACGAGTTCGTCAAAGGGAGTCATCGGTCCCGGCAGATCTTTCTCCATTTCAAATCAGCTCCGGGGTACAGCGTTGTAAATATATATGCCGCCGGGTATGAATTTATGAATTGTGGAAAAGCTGAATCTGTAGCCTTTTTAGTGAGCTATCATAAAATAATATATGGAAAGAACAGAGGAAAGGAAGCAGAGAACATGTCAAGGAAACTGATCATAGAAGGAAATGCCGTATATGAAATCGATGAAGAATGTATGCTTCGGAAGCGTCTTGACAGAGAGAAGGAAGAGAAAAACGGTTTGGACGTGCATGCATTGAAGAATACCGCGGAAAAAGAAGAGAAAAGATAAAAGAAAAGGGGGGCTGCTGCACCCCGGGACTGGCAAGCGGCGATGCGCTTTGGTCCCGGTGTGCAGCAGCCCTGTTTCTGGTTTCTGATCCGACGTTTCAGATGCGAAGAGCATCTGTTACATTTCGGATTCATTCAGTACAGATTCATTCGCTTTAGATCAGCATCCGCATCCGTTTCCGGAAAAACCGTTTCCGAAGCCGCCGCAGCAGCAGAGCAGAAGGATGATCCACAGGCAGCTGTCATTGCCGCATCCGTTTCCGGAGAAGCCGTTTCCGCCGCATCCGCCACAGCATGCAAGTAAAAGAATGATCCACAGGCAGGAAGACATTCCGTTTCCGTTTTCGCATCCGCATCCACAGTTTGTAGCAGTTAAATCACTCATGTTAAATCCTCCAGTTGAGTTATTGTTTACAGTTCTATATTATGCAGGGAGTGAAAAGTGGTGACATCTATGGACGAAAATCCGCGGAAGGGAATATTCTTAAATTAAAAAGGAAGTCTTTTTCATTATGAGATGGGTGAAAGAAACAGTCAGGTACTGGTGTGACGATATGGAAAGAGAAAAGTATTTGGGCGAAGGGATCTGCGCGGCGATTCTGGATACCGGAGTAAGTCTTCATCCGGATCTGGCGGGAAGTGTACGGGAGTTCCGGGATTTCGCGGGGAGCGGGACGAAGCCTTACGACGACAGCGGGCACGGGACTCATGTGGCGGGAATTCTTGCGGGCCGGGGGCGGGTTTCTTCCGGTCTTTACGCCGGAATGGCACCGCGGGCCGATCTCCTGACCGGGAAGGTGCTGGACCGGGAGGGAAACGGCAATGTGGAAAATGTTTTGCTGGGGATCGAATGGATCAGGAAAAACAGAGAGAAATACGGAGTGAGGATCGTGAATATTTCTGTTGGGACCCAGCCGGAACTGAAAAGAAGTCAGAAGCAGCTCTTCCTTGATGCGGTGGAAGACCTGTGGGACAGGGGGCTGGTGGTCGTTGTGTCAGCAGGAAATTACGGGCCGGGGAAGGGGACTGTGGCCGTGCCGGGGAACAGCCCGAAGGTAATCACCGTAGGAGTGCCGGATACGGAGTTTCCGGCGGTGACAAAGAGGAAGGAGCGCGTGAATTATTCCGGGAGGGGGCCGACCGGGAACTGTGTGGTTAAGCCGGATGTGTTCGCTCCGGGAACCGGGATCATAAGCTGCAACGCCCGGTACGGGAAGCCCGGACAGCATCCCTATATAATGAAGACCGGCACCTCTATGGCCACGCCGGTTGTGTCCGGGGCAATTGCATGCCTTCTCTCCAAATATCCGGATATGACAAATGTGGAAGTGAAGCTGCGACTGAGAGAATCCTGTACAAGGAGCCCCGGAACCGAGGCAGGGTGGGGGATGCTGAATGTGGAGAGGCTTATGGAGACTTCTGCTATTTAGTGCACTAACTCTCGTATGAAAAACGTCCGAAAACAGGGAAGATTCTCAAACATATTCTGCGGGAATGAAGGACGGCTCTGGGCTTCGCTCCAGGGAATAAGGGAAACTACAAAGTACCGGATA
>JAHZHF010000181.1 GCA_019420405.1 Clostridiales bacterium | reverse complement strand
TCCGCTCCGCTTCCGGACACATTTGGGCAGAAAATGTTAGTGCACTAAATAGCTGTTCATTATCTCCGATATGCAAACAGCGGCAGCCCGTTCTCAGACGGCACCTCCACTTCTCCCTGAATAAGTGGAAGCGCATAGTCAATAAATTCCTGCCCGATATCCGAGCCATCCCCTGTAATCCACTCAAGCGGCACGGTCTTCTCCTTATTGCAGATCAGATCCACATCTTCCGTCACATAATCAAGACCGTACTCCCGGCCCTCACGCCGCCGGAAGGCAACCATCTTCCCTGTCTCACCTGCGAGTGCAGCCTGCACGCCGGATGCACCGGACTCGGCCGCTTCCGTCAGATCCACAGCGGAGAGCATGGACGAAGAACATCTCTGGCTCACGTTCAGCTCGATGGAACGCACCTTCACACCCAAGCGCTCTTTCACCAGATTCTCCAGATATTTTCCGGATCCTGTCAGCATCTTATGCCCGAATGTATCCACTCCCACGTCGCTTGCGAGTTCACAGATAAATGTTCCCTTTCCGTCATTGATTCCCTCCGAGATACACACGACAAGGTTAGACGTCTTTTCAAGCGCTCTCTCCACGTCCTTTATAAAGCGCTCCGGATCAAAAGCGGTCTCCGGCAGATAAATAAGCACCGGATTATCTCCATCGTACTTGCGTGCCAGCACCCCGGCTGCAGTCAGCCATCCGGCATGGCGTCCCATGATTTCCACAATTGTCACAGACTTCTTATTATCATAGACAGAAGCATCCACTCCGATCTCTCTCACAGTTGTCGCCACATATTTCGCCGCACTTCCGTACCCTGGCGTATGATCCGTATTCACCAGATCATTATCAATCGTCTTCGGAACCCCTATAAAACGAATATCACTTCCATGTTTCTCCGCCCAGCGCGACAGCTTGCTCACCGTATCCATAGAATCATTCCCGCCGATATAGAAGAAGCACCCGATCCCGTATTCTTCAAATCTCTCAAACAGTTTCCCGTATACCGGATCATCCAGCTCCTCCGGCAGTTTGTATCTGCACGATCCCAGATAAGAGCCCGGCGTCGTCCGGATCAGTTCCAGTTCTCCCGACTTCTCCAGCGGTTTCATATCCATGATCTGCCCGTTTAAGAAACCTTCGATCCCGTTGATCATGCCGTATACCTTGTCAAACGCCTCCTCCTGCTTAAGAGCCTCCCGCACAACTCCGTACAGGCTTGCATTAATTACGGCAGTCGGGCCGCCGGACTGTCCTACGATCACACTTTTCTTCATTCATTTCCTCCTTAAAAATATTTCAAACATAAAACAGAGCCCCATAATGTTACCGTTCTCTGGAGCGCCATTCGTATCATAGCATCTCTACTATAACGGAAAAAAATAAATTTTACAATATATAAAGAACAATGGTATAATGGTGGCACGCAGTGAAAAAATAACTGCACATATCGCAGAGGCTTTTTACACAATCTCTGAGAGGAGGAAAATTTATGAAATATATATCTTTCGCCATTCCATGCTACAACTCAGAAGCATATATGGCCAAAGCCGTCAACTCAATCCTGGAGGGCGGAGAAGACGTGGAAATCATTATTGTCAATGACGGTTCAAAGGATGGTACTCAGCAGATCGCCGAAGAGTTCCAGAAAAAGTATCCCACAATCGTCAAAGCAGTAAACAAAGAAAACGGCGGGCACGGCGACGCGGTCAACTGCGGACTGGAACATGCAACCGGAAAATATTTCAAAGTAGTGGACAGCGATGACTGGGTGGATAAGGATTCCCTGCTCAAGATCCTGGACGCTGTAAAAGGATTTGTGGATGCGGATTCCCAGGTCGATATGGTAATCTCCAATTATGTATACGAAAAAGTCGGAATGGAACACAAAAAGGTGATTCGCTATGATAACGTACTTCCCGAAAACCAGATTTTCCGCTGGGACGACGTCGGACATTTCCGTCTGGATCAGTACATCCTGATGCACTCTGTTATTTACCGCACGGAAATGCTCAAACTCTGCCAGCTCAGACTTCCTAAGCACACCTTTTATGTGGATAATATTTACGTTTATTATCCGCTGCCTCACGTGCGCACACTGTATTACCTGAATGTAGATTTCTACAGGTATTTTATCGGACGTGAAGATCAATCCGTCAACGAGAAGGTCATGATCAGCAGAATCGACCAGCAGCTTTTTGTCACAAAATCCATGATCGCCATGTACGAACTGCGCCTGATTACAAGCAAAAAGCTCCGCAAGTACATGATCAATTATCTCGCGATTATGATGACGGTTTCATCAATCCTGTGTATCCGATCAAAGAAACAGGAAAACCTGGTGAAGAAAAAAGAACTGTGGGATTATCTGAAGAAAAAAGACTACAAAGTTTATCTGAAAATCCGTTACGGCATCCTCGGCCAGACCATGAATCTGCCGGGACGTTCCGGCCGCAAGGTGTCATCGCTGGCTTACAGCGTGGCAAGACGGCTGATCGGATTCAATTAAGATTCAATTTAAAAACTTTCGAAAAAGGGTATGCCGCGCGGCATATCCTTTTTGTTCCGCTTCCCGGTATGTTCGGCTTACTGTGTAATCTTTTCCTGCTTTCCGGATATTTCTCCCTGCATCGGTGCATACTGTTTTAAAAAAGGAGTATTGACCAATGACTGTTAAATTTTCTGAGAGTAAGACAAAAGAAAATCTGATGCGTGCTTTCGCCGGGGAGAGTCAGGCCAGGAACCGTTACACAATAGCCGCGGAGCGCGCCGAAAAAGAAGGAATGCTGACGGTTGCGGATATTTTCCGCTATACCGCAGATCAGGAGCGGGCTCATGCGGAACGTTTTTATGATCTGCTGAAAGATTTGTCCGGAGAAACCGTCCACATAGACGGCACTTATCCCATTGACCAGCAGGACAGCCTGACCGGACTTCTCCGGGCAGCCGAGCACAATGAGCATGAGGAATACGCGGATGTGTATCAGTCTTTCGGGGATACCGCCAGAGATGAAGGATTTCTGGAGGCAGCTTCCGCGTTCCATCAGATTGCCGAGATTGAGCATATTCACGAAGAGAGGTTCGGCCGGCTGGCAAAAATGCTGGAGGAAAATACTTACTACGCTTCCGAAGACGTCTCGTCATGGATGTGCACCAACTGCGGCTATATCCACGAAGGGATTCAGGCGCCCAAAGTATGCCCTGTATGCCGCCATGACCAGGGGTACTTTATCCCGCTGGAGCTGGCGTGCTATAAAGTCTGAAAATGCATTTCCCCCGTATGTACTTTTCTCCTTACAAACGGCAGGACAGCCGCCGGAGTCTGATTACTCCGGCGGCTGTCTCTTTCTCTTAACCCGCATGAATCATTTTAATGTCGGTATCTTCTCATCTTCTATTGTCCCTGATACCGTATAAGCTTATATTCTTTTTCCGTCACTTCATAGATCTCTTCATAAGGTACTCCATCCCTGTAGATCCAGCGCTTCACATAGACCGGGGTAAACTCAAACAAACGCTCATTCCCCAGGTGTGTATACCGCTCATAAGAATTTAGAAAATGCTCTCTAAAAAGCGACATAAACATCTCATGATCCTGTGGATGTCCGATCTCGCGGCATATCCCCTCAATCTGGATATTATCAATACAAAGCGCCGCTTTTCCGTTTTCCGTCAACTGCCTGTATTTCCGAAACATGCAGTCCGTCTGGAAATACAGCACACCGTCCTTCTGCACCACGCTCATCATCCTGGATGTCACCTGGTCGTTCAGTGATGTGGAAAGAACCATTTTCCTTCCTGTTCCAAATTCATTCCAAAACTGCTGCCATCGCTCTGAAAACTTTTTCTCTTCGCAAAAGTTGACTCCGTTTTTTTCAACTGCGTTCTCTCTCATTCTGCCATTCTCCCGTTTTTCTCTATCGGATTTTTGAGCAGTACTTTTCTCGCTCTTCTCTCCGGAGCTGTATTCCGGTATCTGCATATACTCAGCAGGATACCGAACAGCACGTAGTTGATTATGGTGCCGCTTCCCCCGATTGTCAAGAAGGGACAGAAATTTCCCAGATAAAAGATCCCCAGGTTATTGAAGATATAAATGACAGCCTGGATCAGGAATACGATAGAGCAGCCTGCTCCCATCAGCATACCGAGCTGATTTCTCTGCCGCCAGGACAGATGAAAGAACTTAAGAAGCAAAAACAGAAGCAGTCCGGCCACCGCGACCGCCGCCAGTATTCCGCAATATCCGGCAAGCCATGCAAGAACCGTATCATTGGGCGACGGCATAGCCGCTATGTCCGGGAGATTTCTTCCTCCTCCTAACAACCTGCTGCCAGTCAGCCATTCCCTGACAAAATGAATCGTATAAGAAACGCCTTCTTCTCCGGTCAGTCCAAACATTGCGGCCAGCCTGTCTCTGTAATAACTCCCCTCCCCGCCCGAAAAGAACCAGATATAAAGCGCTGACGCCGCAGGCAGGAGCACAGCCGCAGCCAGCACCCCTCCGAGGCAGAGCTTTCTGGGAATCCGGAACCATCCGCGGTATACGGCGATGGCAAATATAATCATATATGTCAGCAGTAAAACCGCTGTCATCCAGAGTGATAATACTGTAAATGCCATAATACTGCCCGGCAGCATCCAGAATACAGCTTTTAACACAGCTTTCGCGCCTTCGCCCCGGTATCCGTACAGGATCG
The DNA here is from genome assembly GCA_019420405.1 of Clostridiales bacterium. GTDB lineage: Bacteria > Bacillota > Clostridia > Lachnospirales > Lachnospiraceae > Mediterraneibacter. The sequence continues at coordinate 1,704 of JAHZHF010000181.1, read as the reverse complement.
CCACATAGAGAGGAACCGTCACAAGCATCAGCATTGCGATATCCACTGTAAAAAATCCCAAATTGATCCAACGCTGCGCCCCATTCATGTAAAGACCTAAAAACGCCCGTCCCACTCCCGCAGCTACAATCAGACCGGCCAGCAGCCACTCCGCCCGCTCCGCAATCCGGGTATAATCAACGAAACACACGCCTGCCATCACGAAAAATCCGGTCACGGTAAAGAAAAGCTGGCGCTGCACATTCCCGAAGACGTACATCTGCGTCTCCCCGCCGGCTTCCACCATCTGCTGCTCCAGCAAATACAGTGCCAGATACCCGCAGACTGTCAAAACAGCGATCAACGCCAGCATCCCCCACGGCATCCTCGGCCTGTGAATCTTATCCAGCTCATTTCCCGTTTCCACCGGGTCCCCCATCTCTCGAACCGCCATACGTTCCGCTTCACTGCGCTCCATTCCCTCGCTCATAAACGCCCGCGTCTGATCCTCGATATGGGCGCGCATCTCCTCTTTCACTTCGCCCCTCGCCATCTTGCATCTGATCTGCTCAGTCAGAATATTAAGATACTCTTCCGCTCTCATGCCATTCGGTTCTTTCGCTCTCATACCGTTCTGTTCTTCTGCTTTCATGCGATCCCTCCTTTCACAGCCGTGAAATTCAGCACATCCGCAACAGCATGGGAATAGGTTCTCCACTCCTCCTCTTTCTCTGTCAGGGCTTTCCGCCCCTGCTTCGTTATACTGTAGTATTTCCTCACTTTGGCTCCCACCGGCTTCTCATACACAGTGAGGGCGCCCTTATCCTCCAGTCCGTGAAGCAGGGGATATAAAGTCCCGGCCTTGAGCTCAAACACGTTGTTCGAGCGGTTTTTCAGCGTTTCGATCATCTCATAGCCATACATATCCTTCTCCGAAAGAAGTTTTAAAATCAGCATGGCCGTGCTGCCCGAAATCAGACTCTTGTCTACTGCCATATTCACTCCTCCTCTGATGGATGTCCGACAACGACAGCCCTTCCCCGTACCGACACGCAGGTATAATTGATACTGATACCGGCGGGAAATCCACTTCCTCTCTTCCTGCTGGCAATGGGGTGGGGCTTTCATAATATATCGGCCATCTATATATCTTAAAATCATTATATATAGATAGTCGATATATGTCAATCATAATTTCAGCTATTTAGTGCACTAACATTTGCCGTTGAATCACGTCCGGAAGCGGCGGGGAGTTAGCAAACTTATTCTGTGAAAGGGAGACAGCCGCTCGATGTTCCGTTCCGGAATCCGGAAAATCTAACAGGCCGAAGAGATGTTTAAGAGCAAAGCGGCGCTCCGGTTAACTCGCTCCGCTCAGACAAGCCCTGCGCGCCGCTTAACAACATCTCTTTGCCCCTAAGATTTTCAGCGGATTCCTCCAAAGTCACATCTCCCGGCGTCTCCTTCCCCAGAAAGTGTACTCCAACCGTCCGCTTCGCTTCCTGCGCATTCTCAGTCGGAAATGTTATTGACCAAATAGTCTGAAAACGCAGTAATGGCGCGGCTTGAGGGCTATCGAATTCGAAAACCCTTCCGGCCGCGCCCTACTTTTGGAAGCTATATATTCACTGACTTCCGTCCTGAAAAGCTCAGAAAACAGCCCTATTTCAAGAAAAATTCTGCGGGGAGGGAGGATGGCGAGGGGCGCCTTCGGAAGGGGATTAG
>JAHZHF010000180.1:3838-6427 GCA_019420405.1 Clostridiales bacterium | reverse complement strand
TATGACAAGGGCGGCCGGAGAATCCTTTGAGCGGATTGATCCTGACAGACGGTTTCTTATGTTTTCCCGTTCCTCCTACATCGGAATGCACCGCTACGGTGGAATCTGGATGGGAGATAATAAGGCATGGTGGTCTCACATCCTCCTGAACCTGAAGATGATGCCCTCGCTTAACATGTGCGGCTTCCTCTACACAGGCGCTGACCTGGGTGGTTTCGGGGAGAACACAACTCGTGAACTTCTGCTGCGTTTCCTGGCTCTCGGCGTATTTACCCCGCTGATGAGAAACCACGCTGCCCTCGGCACACGTGATCAGGAGTGTTACCGGTTTGAAAATGTGGAGGACTTCCGCCACGTAGTCGGCGTGCGTTACCGCCTGCTCCCATACATCTACAGCGAATACATGAAGGCAGCTTTAAACGACGACATGTATTTCAAGCCGCTGGCCTTTGTCTATCCGGAGGATAAAATGGCACGGCGCATTGAAGACCAACTCATCCTTGGAAACGAGATCATGATCGCGCCCGTATATGAGCAGAACGGCAGAGGCCGCTACGTCTATCTTCCGGAGGAAATGAAATTCATCAAATTCCTGCCGGACGGTACGATCTCTGAGGAAATTCTCGCCAAAGGCGTCCACTATGTGGATGTGGCGTTAAATGAAGTCCCGCTCTTCATCCGCAAGGGAAAATGTATCCCTGTAGCTGCCCCGGCGGAATGTGTGGAGCAGATCGATATGGAAAGCATCCGGATGATCGGGTACGACGGAGCAGAGTATGAGCTATACGATGATGACGGAATCCACAAAGATTATGAGAATGCCGGAAATTACCGGATTCTGAAAAAATAGATTCCTGCAACTCAGAATACTGCTAAAGGGGAGACTGAAACAGTTGGCGCGTTTCCAGTCTCCCCTTCGATACATCATTCTCTCGCTTAGGCCTGTCTCTCTATATCTCCAGCAGTTCCAGCAGTTCTTCTCGTCCGAGTCCGGAGAGATTACCTGTTTCCCCTCCGATGATCTGACCTGCCAGCTTCCTTTTTGCTTCCTGGATCTTCTCTATCTTTTCCTCGATCGTGTTTTTGGCGATCAGCTTGTAGACCGTCACTTTCTTCGTCTGTCCGATCCGGTGAGCCCGGTCTGTTGCCTGGTTCTGGACTGCAAGATTCCACCATGGATCATAGTGAATCACAACGTCCGCTCCGGTCAGGTTCAGCCCCACTCCTCCTGCTTTCAGCGAGATGAGAAAAAGTGGGGTATCACCTTTGTTAAACGCTTTTACCAGCTCAAGCCTTGATTTCTTCGGAGTCTCTCCTGTAATCTCATAGTAACCAATCCCCTCTGTATCAAACGCCTTTCCCAGGATCTCCAGCATGGAGGTGAACTGGGAGAAAAGAAGTATTCTGTGTCCGCCCTCTGCCGCACTTCTGACCAAATCGACGCAGGCCTCCACCTTGGCCGCACCCTGACTGTAGTTCTCGTAGCAAAGCGACGGATCGCAGCATATCTGCCGAAGCCGCGTGATCTCCGCCAGAATCTGGAATCTGTTTTTATTAAACTCCTCTTTTCCTCCGGTCTCAATGCTCTGTCTGAGTTTGAGCACCTGCGCGTCATAGAGCTTCTGCTGGGCATCCTCAAACCGCACATAGCGGACCTCCTCCAGCTTTTCCGGAAGGTCTCTGAGGACATTCTCTTTCAGCCGTCTTAAAATAAAGGGGGACGTCATCCTGCGAAGCCTCTGTGCAGCCTCCTCATTCTGATATTTCACAATCGGCGTCTCGATCTCCCTGCGGAACACATCATAACTGTACAGGAATCCCGGCATGAGATAGTCGAAGATGCTCCACAGTTCACTCAGCCGATTCTCAATCGGCGTCCCGGTCAGCGCATACCGCGTGCGGCTCTTAATTGCCTTGACCGCCTTCGCAGCAGCCGTTGTATGATTTTTAATGCACTGCGCTTCATCGATCACCTGATACTGAAATTCTTTTTCTTCGTACAGAGCAATGTCCCTGCGAAGCAGATCATACGAGGTAACGAGGACGTCTGACTCTTTCCAGTCCTCAATTAATTCTTTTCTTGCCTCCTGAGTTCCTGTGATCAGGGTGACACGAAGTCCGGGGGCGAATCGGGCGAACTCTTCTCCCCAGTTAAACACAAGCGACGCCGGGGTTATGATCAGAGATGTTCCTTCTCTTCCTTCCTGCTTCGCCGCAAGGAGAACAGAGATCACCTGGAGAGTTTTCCCAAGCCCCATGTCGTCCGCGAGGATACCGCCAAAATTCCACGCTTCCAGAGTCCTCAGCCACTTGTATCCCGTTTTTTGATAGTTTCTCATGATCCCCGAAAGGCTTTCCGGCTCTTCAAAATCAGCATCTGAAATTGTTTTAAACCCTTTGACTATGGCACGGAAACGACTGTCACGCTCAGCCGTAATCTCCTCATGCTCCTCCATCATCCGGTCGAGATAAAGCGTACGGTACAGCGGCAGATGCATTTTCCCTTTTATAAAATCCTTATCCTTGAGGCGCAGCGAGTCTGCCAGCTCAGCCAGCATCCCGACAGATTCCTCCTCCAGACTGACAAAC
>JAHZHF010000180.1:0-3828 GCA_019420405.1 Clostridiales bacterium | reverse complement strand
ATCCCGGAGTCTGTAATATTTCTTTTTCTGACGATAGCCCGCCAGCATATCCAGGAGCTCCTCCGGCGGGACGTCTGTAGTCCTGATATCCAGATCCAGAAGGCCGGAAGAAACAGATACTCCTATGGCTACTTTCACTCTCTTTACGGTCTGCCGGCTGCGGAATGCCCGGGTACACCTTACCTCTCCCATCCCAAGCAGCCAGTTCACTCCCTCTGACATCAGACGGTAAACCACGTCCTCATCTTCTCCGCACCGGAGACAATCCGCTTCCAGATCCGCCAGAGGAAACCAGTGCATCACTTGCAGCAGCATCTCTTCCTCCCTGCTCGTATCCCTGTAAGACGCAATCGGGAGATCATCATTCAGCAGATCCAGGCAGGAAGACTCATTCTCCGCATACCGGGAAAAGATACGGCAGGTAACATCCCCCTCTTCCGCATCCAGATAGAAACGAAACTTCACATCCGGTGGGAGATAGCTGCGGATTGTATCTGAGTCTTCTTCCTCCACACTAACCACATCTTCCAGCCCCGGAAGCACGCTGTAATAAAACTCTGCCATACGCCCCCTGCCTATGGTAAACGAAAATCTCCCCTCATCCGAAACCACTGCCAATGGACCGATTTTTTCCATGAACTCTTCATCCGTCTTCCAGAGCCTGTCACCCCTGATATAGTATGCCGCATTCGTCCCGTAATAGAGCTTCGGGATCTTTCCTTCCACCAAAACGCCATGGAAATCACTGCTTCCTTCCAGCTTCTTTTCCCGGATCTTCATCTCAACGTCCGGATTCCCGTACCCGCAGGAAATCAATGTCTTTTTCTTGTGATCCCGGTCCTCATATTCTACTGTCTCTTCCTCTGACAGTATCTCGAATAACCGATCCAGACGCCAGCCAAACAGATCCAGGGAACCTCCGACAGCAGTTGATCTCACAGCGCCATAATAATGCTTCTCCAGCATCCGTCTGTCATGCTGACGTTCTTCCTGTACCACACTCCGCAGAAAATGAATCCAGCGTTTTCCCTCTTCTGTAAAATTAGAAATCTGATGGTTGATTTCTGTATTTTTCCCATAGATCGACGTCTCCGAATTTTTCACTTTATCACAGAAGTCTGCAAGATCTTTCACCACGTACAGTTTTCCGCTGCCCACACGGAAACTCAGTTCAAGATCTCCGGCCTTTTTTATCAGCTTTGGCTTCAGTAAGAGTGTCTGTTCGCTCTTCTTATCCTCTGCTGAAAGCCGATTATACCTTTTTCTTCCGCAGGCACTGAGCAGACGGGTTCCGCTCAGATCCGTTGCGTCCGAAAGCGGGAAATATTCCAGGTACTGCGCAAGTCCCTGAAGGAGCCCTGCCGTATAAGCGCATTTCGTTTTGCCCGTGTACCAGTGATCCCGATCCTTTAAGCACTCCGGACACCGGCACTCCGAATAAAGCACCTCGCTCCGGGAAAAAATCATGGACATGCCGAATTTTCTGCCCCGCGAATTGCCTTCCGCGTAAATCTGCCCGCACACCTCTCCGGTATTGCGGTCATAGCCTGAGTCAATATGCTGAATCTGAATCAGCTTCTCCTCCAGCAGCCGCCTCCCCTCCTTCGCCGTCTTCTCCGGCACATTTATCGAACTTTGAATCTTCTCCACATCAAAATAGCTGTAGCTGACCAGAGATGCCAGTTGGCTCATTCCTTCGGCTTCCTCGTCCTCACTGTTCTCCCAGACATCCCCCAAGATTTCATAATCATCAGGATCTATCTCCAGTTCTTTCAGTCTGGCCTGCTGATTCTCGTTCTGTGCCCGCAGGAGCTGAAGCCCTTCTTCCCGACGATTTTTCTCTTCCTGTCTCTTCAGCTCAGCTTCTTCCTCTTCCTTCCGCTTTCTTCTGGACTCTCGGCTCAGTTCTCTTTCTTCATCACTCTGCTGATTATCACGCTCTGTTCCTTCTACTGTTTTTTCTGTCGCTTTGCCCGCATTTTCAAGTGCTTCTTTAGCGGTTATCTTTCTCATCGGTGCGGATCCCCGGCTTCCATCAATCCTGTCAGCTGCCGGATCTTCCGCCGCTTCCGGATTGATGGCATAGAGGACCGCGGCCATATGCCCGCAGCAGCCTCCGCCCTTAGCTACAGGGCAGACGCATTTGCCCCGCACAAACTTATTTCCCCGCATAAACAGTTTGACCTCATAGCGCTGGATACCAAGAACGGCCGCCGTATAATTGGCTCCCTCTTTTTTCAAATCTACTACTCTGTTTTTCATAAACTCCGCTTTTCCGTATTCCAGCGCCGCCTGGCTGAAATATTTTTTCCACTTATCTGACATAACTTATCTCTTCTCTCTTATGTTTTTCATAACAGTATTTCCTACTGCGGCTTTCCTGCTGCGCCACTATAATACTGCTTTTATACGAATCCCAAGCTTCTTAAAAGGAACAGCCATCCTGTCAGGGTAAACGCGCTGAACATCGTCGTGAGCATGACCACACTGGAAGTCAGCACTCCCTCACGCCCCATATTTTTCGCCATAACAAAACAGCTCACCGTTGTAGCTGATCCCAGCATGACGAGGATCGCCACCAGTTCTTCCCGCCGAAATCCCAGCATCACTGCAAACGGAAGAAAAATCGCCGCAAAACCGGCCAACTTGACTGCAGACGCCACAATGGCCGGTTTCACCCTGGCAGATGCCTTTTTAATGTCAAATGCAGCGCCCATTGACATCAGACCCAGAGGAGTCGCCACAGCCCCGATATTGGAAACCGTCTTTTCCAGTATGGATGGCATGGGGATTTTCAGGGCAGACCAGAGAAGCCCGGCCACAATTCCCAGGATAATCGGATTCGTGACAATCCCTTTCAGCGTTGATATCCATAGCGTTCTGTCCAGCCGCTTTCTCTCCGGCTGAAAAAACGAGAGCACCACCACGGCCATGATATTATAGAGCGGCACACTCCCTATAATCATAAGCGGCGCCATTCCGGCATTTCCATAGATATTCTGAATAAATGCGATCCCCAAAAGCGCCGCGCTGCTCCGGTAGGACGCCTGAATGAATTCCCCCTGAATACTCCGGTCTTTCCAGAGAAACGACACAGCCGCCGCAATCCCTATACTGATCAGAGTCACCGCAAAACAAAACAGCACAAAACGCAGATTCCATACCTGCGCAAAATCCACCGTTGCCAGATCTTCGAACAAAAGAACCGGAAGCGGCACAAGGAATACAAATTTATTCATTTTTGAGGCAAACACCTCGTCAATCCAGCCCAGCTTTCGGAACACAAGCCCCAGGATCATCATAATAAAGATGGGAACCGTTGCGTTCAGGCTGAAAATAAGATTTTCCATAATCTCTCCCATCCGCCTTTCTGAATTTCAAATATCAAGTGGCATTACGCCTGCATAACTAACTGTACATGTTTCCGGCATTTTTGTAAAGTGCAGAGAGAGTTTTCCATCTTTTTCATCACAGCACAGCTATTTAGTTCATTAACATTTCCTGTTGGATCACGTCCGGAAGCGGGCGGGGAGTTGACAAACTTATTCTGTGAAAGAGAGACAGCCGTTCGATATTCCGTTCCGGAATCTGGGAAAAATCTAAGAATCCGAAGAGTTGTTTAAGAGCAAAGCGGCGCGCAGGGCAACTCGCTTACGCTCAAACAATCCCTGCACACCGCTTAACAACACCTCTTCGCCTTCTAAGATCTTCCGGCAGATTCCTCCAAAGTCATATCTCCCGGCTGCCTCCTTCCCCAGAAAGTGTACTCTAATCGTCCGCTCCGCTTCCTGGGCTGTACAAAAGGGAAATGTTACTGAATAAATAGGC
>JAHZHF010000018.1:12889-24429 GCA_019420405.1 Clostridiales bacterium | reverse complement strand
CTCCATCCCCGCAGAATTTTTCTCGAAATAGGGCTGTTTTCTGGTTTTTTCAAGGCGGAAGTTAATGAATATATAGCTTCCAGAAGTAAGGCGCGGCCGGAAGACTTTCGCAACGGAAAGCCCTCAAGCCGCGCCAAATTCGCGTTTTCAGCCCATTTAGGCAGTAACACTTCTGTCAGGGAATGTGCAGGAAGCGGAGCGGACAGTTTGAGTATACTTTCTGGGGAAGGAGACGCCGGGAGATATGACTTTGGAGGAATCCGCTGAAAATCTTAGGGGCAAAGAGATGTTGTTAAGCGGCGCGCAGGGCTTGTCTGAGCGAAGCGAGTTAACCGGAGCGCCGCTTTGCTCTTAAACATCTCTTCGGCCTGTTAGATTTTCCGGATTCCGGAACGGAATATCGAGCGGCTGTCTCCCTTTCACAGAATAAGTTTGTCAATTCCCTGCCGATTCCGGACACATTTTGACAGAAAACGTTAATGAACTAAATAGCTGAAGAATAAACTTGTCAAGAAAAAATACTTGACACCTGTTCCACTTCTGTGTATGATAGCAAAGGTGACTACGATGAATGAGATTTTAGAACAGGCACTGTTATATGATTTTTACGGAGAACTTCTCACTCCGCACCAGAAGGAGATCTACGAGCAGTTTGTCCTCGATGATCTGTCTCTCGGCGAGATCGCGCAGGATGCGGGGATCAGCCGCCAGGGAGTGCATGATCTGGTAAAGCGCTGTCAGAAGGCGCTGGAGGGCTATGAGGCGAAGCTGCATCTGGTGGAGCGTTTTCTCTCCGTGAAGCAGAAGGTGGGAGAGATCGACCGGATGCTGGAAGAGTGGGAGGAGAAGAAGGAGAATCCCGATGAGATCGTCAGAAAGATCCGCGGGATATCCGCTTCAATCATAGAGGAGTTATAGTATGGCATTTGACAGCTTAACAGAAAAACTTCAAAATGTATTCCGCAATCTGCGCAGCAAGGGAAGACTGACGGAGGACGACGTAAAGGCCGCTCTGAAAGAAGTCAAGATGGCGCTTCTCGAGGCGGACGTCAACTTCAAGGTGGTCAAGGGCTTCATTAAAGATGTGCAGGAGCGGGCTGTCGGTCAGGATGTAATGAACGGCTTAAATCCCGGACAGATGGTGATCAAGATCGTTAATGAAGAGCTGATCAAGCTCATGGGATCTGAGACCACGGAGATTAAGCTCCAGCCGGGAAGCGCGATGACCGTCATCATGATGGCCGGCCTGCAGGGAGCCGGTAAGACGACGACTACGGCAAAGCTGGCCGGGAAGTTTAAGTTAAAAGGCAAGAAGCCGCTTCTGGTGGCGTGTGACGTCTACCGTCCGGCGGCGATCAAACAGCTTCAGATCAACGGCGAGAAACAGGGCGTGGAAGTCTTCACCATGGGAGATAAGATGAAGCCCGCGGACATCGCCAAAGCTGCGGTACAGCACGCGGCGAAAAATGGAAATAATATCGTTATACTCGATACGGCCGGACGTCTCCATATTGACGAGGAGATGATGGAAGAGCTGGCACAGATCAAGGAGGCGGTGGAAGTCCACCAGACCATCCTCGTGGTCGATGCCATGACCGGTCAGGACGCGGTAAACGTGGCGAAAAACTTTAATGAGAAGATCGGGATCGACGGCGTCATCGTTACAAAGCTGGACGGTGACACGAGAGGCGGTGCGGCGCTGTCCATCAAGGCAGTGACCGGAAGGCCGATCCTCTATGTCGGTATGGGAGAGAAACTCTCGGATCTCGAACAGTTCTATCCGGACCGGATGGCTTCCAGAATTCTTGGTATGGGCGACGTCTTAAGCCTGATTGAAAAGGCGGGGGCGGAGCTGGATCAGGAACAGGCGATCCAGATGGCCGACAAGATGAAGAAGGCCCAGTTTGATTTTGACGATTACCTGATGAGTATGGAGCAGATGAAGAAGATGGGCGGCCTGTCCAGCATCATGAGCATGATGCCGGGGATGGGGGCACTCGGCGGAAAGGGCAAAATGCCCGATCTGGATTCCGAGGAAAATGAAAAGAAGATGGCCAGGATGGAGGCCATGATCCGTTCTATGACGCCGGAAGAGAGGCGGAACCCGGATCTTCTGAATCCATCCAGGAAACACCGGATTGCCAAAGGGGCGGGCGTTGATATCGCCGAGGTGAACCGGATGGTCAAACAGTTCAACGAGTCCAGGAAAATGATGAAAAAACTTCCGGGACTGATGGGCGGCAAAGGTGGCAGGAAGGGCAGATTCAAACTTCCCTTTTGACACATAGATATTTACTAATAAAAATAAAAACAGAGGTGAAAGAAATGGCAGTGAAAATCAGATTAAGAAGAATGGGACAGAAGAAGGCTCCTTTTTATAGAATCGTGGTAGCTGATTCAAGATCCCCGAGAGACGGAAGATTCATTGAGGAGATCGGAACATACGATCCGAACTGCGATCCGAGCGCAATCAAGGTTGATGAGGAAGCAGCTAAGAAATGGCTCAACAACGGTGCACAGCCGACAGAGGTTGTAGGTAAGATTTTCAAGGCAGCAGGCATTGAGAAATAATTGATTTTCGCGGAGGTGCGCGTAAATGAAAGAATTAGTTGAAGTGATCGCAAAGGCTCTCGTGGATCATCCGGATGAAGTCTCGGTTACAGAGAAGCAGGAAGGAAAGACCACGGTGCTTGAGCTTCATGTCGCAGATGGCGATATGGGTAAAGTGATCGGAAAACAGGGACGTATCGCGAAGGCGATCCGCTCTGTAGTAAAGGCAGCCGCAGCGAAAGAGGACAAAAAGGTTGTTGTCGATATTGTATAGGCGATATTGAGCGGCAGCGCGCAGCGGAAAAGTGAATGGGCCGCCGGAGATAATCCGGGGCTGTTCAGTGAGAAAAAGAGGGACAGTCTTCATATTTGAAATGACTGCCCTTTTCTTTTATCGTAACAGTTCAGCCATAGGGCTGTCCGCGGGCTGAACTGTTATGTATGGAGGTTCAGAAAGGATACAGGAGAGATGGAACAGTTTCTTCAGGTGGGAGTTATTACTTCCACGCATGGGATACGGGGCGAAGTCAAGGTTTTTCCGACGACGGATGACGCCGCCCGGTTTAAAAAGTTGAAAAAAGTGCTTCTGGATACGGGCAAAGAACGGCTTGAGCTGGAGATACAGTCAGTAAAGTTTTTCAAGCAGTTCGTGATCGTGAAATTCAAAGGCATTGATAATATAAATGATATTGAGAGATATAAGGGAAAAAGCCTTCTCGTTCCGAGGGAGAATGCGGTGCCCCTTAAAAAGGACGAATACTATATTGGGGATCTGATCGGCATGGAAGTATTCACAGAAGAAGGACGCTTCGGCGTTTTGAAGGATGTGATGGAGACCGGGGCAAACGAGGTGTATATCGTAGACTCGGATGAACACGGAGAGGTGCTCATCCCGGCGATCCGTCAGTGCATTCTGGATGTGGATGTAGAAGGAAAGAGGATGAAGATCCGGCTTATGGACGGGCTGATTTAGCGTAACAGTTCAGCCATCAGGAATGGGCGGAGCTGTTATATTTAGCAAAAGGAGTGAGGAAGAATGCATTTTCATATACTTACCCTGTTCCCGGAGATGGTTATGGACGGATTGAACACGAGCATCATCGGGCGTGCGGTGAACGCGGGACTTCTGTCCGTGGAAGCGGTGAATATCCGGGATTACGCGTTTAATAAACATCAGAGTGTAGACGACTACCCCTATGGAGGTGGAGCAGGGATGCTGATGCAGGCGGAGCCTGTTTACCTTGCCTGCGAGGCGGTAAAGGAGCGGATCGCAGCCCGCCGGAGCACTAAGAAAGAGACGAGAGAAACAACAGGTGTAAATGTAGATCAAACAGCAGCGGATACCGCAGAAGGGATGGCAGAGGTGAAAAATGCGGAATGCAGGAAAGAAGGAAGAAATCCCCGGGTGATTTATCTCTCCCCGCAGGGTCAGATATTCCATCAGGAGATGGCTAAAGAGCTGGCAGAGGAGGAAGATCTGATCTTTCTCTGCGGCCATTACGAGGGAATTGACGAGCGTGTCCTCGAGGAAGTCGTGACAGATTACGTTTCCATCGGAGATTACGTCCTCACAGGCGGGGAACTTCCGGCCATGGTCATGGTGGATGCTATCTCAAGGCTTGTGCCGGGGGTGCTTCACAATGATGTGTCGGCGGAGTTTGAGTCTCTCCAGGACAATCTTCTGGAGTATCCTCAGTATTCCCGGCCCGAAGAGTGGCACGGGAAGAAAGTGCCTCCGGTGCTGCTGTCCGGGCATCATGCCAATATAGAGAAGTGGCGCAGGGAACAGTCGATTTTAAGGACATACGAGAGACGGCCGGACCTGTTTGAGAAATGCGAGCTGACAGAGAAGGAGCGGAAATGGCTTAACGAAATCGTATCAAAATGATACTGGACAATCAATCTGATAACAAATCTGGTTCTATTGAGCCTGGCTGATTATACTGTATTGCATATAGCGATGGTGTACGAAGGGGAACACATTTGAAAATGTGTTCCCCTTCATGCATTACTGTTCAGAGGGGATGACAAAAATGCAGTGTAAACAATATATTCAAGTAAGAACAGCGGCTCAGGCTGTGGAACTTTTGAATGCAGGTGATACTCTCAAGATCTGCATGGCCGGAGGTACGGATATTATAGTAAAGGCTAGAAAACGGAACTGGTATGAAAATATGGATGTGATAGATATCGGTCAAGTGGATGAGCTTTGTCATATCAAAGAAGAGAAGGACAGTCTTCTGATTGGCGCGGGAGTAAAGATCGCGGATCTGTGTACATCAGCGCTGTGCAGAGAATATGTCCCGGTTTTGGCAAAGGCATGCGGCCATATCGGGAGTCCGCAGATCCGAAACAGAGCCACGATCGGAGGAAATATTGCCAACGGCTGCCTGGCGGCAGACAGTATCCCGGCGCTGACACTTCTGGGGGCTTCTGTGCGGATTCTGGGGAAAAAGGGATTCAGAGAAGTGCCGGCGGAGGATTTTATCATTCCATGTACTGCGTGTCTGAATCATGAAGAGATGACAGTGGGAGGATGCTTTTACGGAGTGACAAGCGGCAGAAAAAATGTACTGGATCCAGGAGAAATAGTCACGGAGATACGGGTGCCAAAACGATACGGAACATATCGGTACTTTTATCAAAAAGTCGGCAGGAGAAACGGATTCTGTATGTCCAAGTTTACGCTTGCTTTTCTCTTCGAGATGAAAGAGGAAACTATCAGGGATATCCGGCTGTCTGTGGGAGCGGCTTTTGCGGACATGCATTTAAGGCACGAAGCGGATCGCCTGATCGGAATGACGGTCGCGGATCCGGAATTTGACAGGACTGCGGGACGTATTGGAGAAGAAATAGCGGAGCATATATTATCTCAGAGAGCTAAAGCAAACCGGAGCCTGGAGTATAAGGCGGAAGTGTGCCGCAGGCTGGTAAAGAGAAGCCTGATCGAATCACTGAAGAAGACAGGAGATGAGAAAATCAATGGATAAGAGGAATATTTCGCTGAAAATTAACGGGAAAGAAACGGTTGTCCATGTGAGCCCGACAGCCCGGCTGATTGATATCATTCGTGAATACCTGGGCCTGACTGGAACAAAAGAAGGATGCGGCATCGGGGAATGCGGGGCATGTACAATCATTATGGACGGGCGGACTGTAAACGGATGTCTGGTGCTGGCAGGGCAGGCTGAAGGAGCGGATATCCTCACTATAGAGGGGCTTGAAGAGGATGAGATTGCTAATGTTATCAAAGAATGCTTTGTAGAAGAAGGGGCGATTCAGTGCGGATTCTGCACGCCGGGATTTATTTTAAGCGCTTATGCTCTCCTGAAAGAAAAGAAAACGCCGACTCTGGATGAAATCAAAAAGGGGATGAGCGGAAACTTGTGCAGATGTACCGGATATGTATCGATTATCCGGGCGGTGGACCGGGCGGCAGAAGAACTTAAAACTGCAGTGTGATGGAGAAGTTTTTATAGAGAGGAGAAAGTGATGAACACAAGTCGGAAAATCTTTAAAAACCTAAAGCTGTTTACAATGGATAACGAGAATCACTGGTATGAATCAGGCTATATAGAAACCATGGATGACAAAATTATAACGGCGGGAGATATAAAAGACTGTCCGGATGACAGGAGGAAAGAGTCAGAGGTCATCGACTGCCATGGCGGGATTGTAATCCCGGGAATGATTACTTCGCATTCCCATTTTTATGGACAGTTTGCGAGAGGGATGGCTGTAAAAGAGCCTATGCACAACTGGCAGCAGATTCTGTCACATATGTGGTGGAAGATGGATAAGGCCCTGACGCCTGAACAGAATTATTACAGCGCTATGATGGGGATGATCGAGGGGCTCAAAGCGGGAACTACATGCTATTTTGACCATCAGGCCAGTCCGAACGCAGTGGACGGATGCCTGGATCTTCTGGAACAGGCCGCCGGGAAAACGGGAGCGCGGGTGTGCCTTTCTTACGAGGTGTCAGACAGAGACGGGCTGGAACACAGGAAATCCGGAATTAAAGAAAATATCCGGTTTATTAAAAAGACGCAGAAGAAAAAAGATCCGAGGATAAGGGCCATGTTCGGCATGCATGCGTCTTACACACTTGAAGATGAAACTTTGGAAATCTGCGCTTCGGCGGCGAGAGAGCTGGGGGTGGGCGTACATATTCATGTGGCGGAGGACGCGGCTGATGTGTCTGACAGCTACAGAAGGTGTGACAGACATGTGGTGGAAAGGCTGGCAGATGCAGGAATACTCGGCCCGGGGACGATCGAGGCACACTGCGTTCACACAGGTCCCGAAGAGTGGAGGATATTTCGGGAGACCGGCACGACAGTCGCCCACAATGTGCGGTCCAACACGAACAATGGAGTGGGGATATGCCCGGCTGTCCGTATGATGGACGCAGGCGTGAGAGTAACGCTGGGCGGGGATGGATATACATATGATTCATTTGATGAGCTTTCAATGGCGGTTATGATGCAGCACTTAAGAGAGCAGGATCCGGAGGTGTTCTCAGGCCGGCAGGTGAAGGACTTTACTTACGGGAATATCTCCGGTTTGACAGAGGATGTGTTTGGCCGTGCGGCGGGGGTGATCCGGCCGGGCGCGCTTGCGGATTTCCTTGTGCTGGATTATAATGAACCTGTTCCGCTGACGGGGAACAATGTTTTCTCTCATATGACTTCGGGTTTTAGCGGCCATGTCAGAGATGTGGTTGTTGGCGGCGAACTTGTGGTGCGCGGCAGAAGGTGTACGAAGATTGATGAGGAGAAAATTCTGGCGGAGTGCAGATCCCAGGCGGAAAAATTGTGGGACAGGTTGGGATGATACGAATTGCAGAATGAAAAGAAAGTGATACGGCGGGATGAAGAGATGGACCGGACAAGAAGCGGGCTGTACGAGATCCAGGATGCTGCGATTGAAATCGCAAAGACGATTTCAGTTATGCTGCTGGTGGATGTCGAGATCATAGACAGGAATCATATGGTGGTTGCCGGAACAGGTCATTTTAAAGGGATGATCAATAAGAGCAACAGAAACATCGGACATGGATATAGGGCAGCGCTTACCCGGGGTGAAAAGATGATCAATACAGAGCCGGGAACCGGGAAGTACTGTCTGGACTGTAATATGAAAGATAAGTGCGATATACTGTTTGAGGTGGGGTATCCCATTATCTGCGGCGACCGTATTGAAGGACTGATCGGAATTACATGTTATGAGGAAAAGCGGAGGGAGTTCTTTGAACGGTATATGAAGGAATCCCTATATTTCCTTGATCAGATGTGCGAACTCCTGGCGGATAAGATCAGTGAGCGGGTGAGCATGCAGCGGCACCTGGCCGCCAGCAAGATGTTTAATAATCTCCTGAAATATGTGGAGAAGGGGATCTTGATATTGAGTGAGGCGAGTGTAGTATCTGAGCTGAATCAGGCTGCAAGGGATATACTGGCGCCTCTGGGAGTGGAGAAAGGGACGCTGGTGAATGTGATTCTGGCGGATGAGGCGGATGAAAATGATAATGTCTACCGGCTGGCTGTGGATGACCGGGTGTTTACCGTTGTGGGCCGTCTGGAAAACTTTGAAAACAGGGATGAGACATATTCCAGAATTCTGATCTTTCAGACGCTGCTGGAGTACAGGAACCGGAGAGCCGCGATCTCAATGAAACGGGAGACGAAGGACGTCAGCGCACTGATCGGACACAGCGCTTATGTCAGCCGGCTGAAAGAAGAGATTCAGAAGGCAGCTGACAATGTAGTGCCTGTGCTGCTCGAGGGAGAGAGCGGCACGGGGAAGAAGCTGACAGCCGCGGCGATATGGAAGTCGGGACCGCGCAGCGAGAAGCCTTATTACTATTTTGACAGTACTGCCGAATCGTCGGAAAAGATCAGGGATCTGCTTTTTGGCGTGCAGCAGTCAGACAACAGATGGATGAGGGACGAGAGCGCGAACATGGGCATGATTGAGAAGGCGTCAGGAGGAACTCTCTATATTGACAAAGTGGACAGTCTCAGCCTGGAACTGCAGCAGGAGATATACCATGTGATTACAAGGAACGCGATTCTCCGAAGAAACGGGAAGGAAGAAATCCCCGTGGATGTCCGGTTTATGTTTTCTACGGAGAACAATCTCCTGAAAATGGTAGAAGAAGGAAGGTTTCAGAAGGATTTGTATTTCTGTATCGGCGTCTGCCGTATGAAGCTTCTTCCGCTCAGGAGGAGAAAAGAAGATATTCCGGACTATGTATCTTACTATATTAAAGAATATGCGGAGAAATACAGGCTGTATTTCAAAGAAGTGGATGGGGAAACCATGGAGCTTCTGGTCAGCCATCCATGGTTCGGCAATGTGGATGAGCTGAAAACCGTCATAGAGTATATGGTCAACGCGATGAGTGAGAGCGGCGTGCTGGATAAGAACACTCTGCCTGCGGATTTCGGCGGAGATGGGGAATATTCAGATAATGAGATCATACCTCTGGATCAGCTGGAAAAAAGGGAGATCCAGAAAGCCCTTGCCATTTTCGGCAATACAAAGAAGGGAAAGGAAAAAGCGGCGGAAGCTCTTGGAATCGGGATCGCAACATTGTATCGGAAGCTTTAGAGGAGAAATAATTCTCATTTTGATGTTATGTTATCAAAATGAGAATGAATATTGTAAGGAACTAAGGAAGCTTTTATATTACATATTGTATATTGATAGCAAAGGTGCTGGATATTTGGAAAAATATCCGGCATTTTTGCTTTGGGAGGAGGAAAAGGCAGTGGACATGCTTACAGAGAAAAGGAAGGAAGAAATCATCAGTCTGTGTGAGAAACTGATCTCACACAAAAGCTATTCCGGCGAAGAGTTTGAGACAGCGCAGAAGCTGAAAGAATATATGCAGGATCACGGATATGATGATGTGATTACGGACCGGTATGGAAATATTATAGGGAAGATCTGCGGGAAACGCCCCGGGAAAAGGCTGCTTTTTGACGGTCATATTGACACGGTTCCGGTAGAAAATCTGTCAGAATGGAAGCATCATCCTTTTGAACCGGTGATTGAGAACGGAAGGCTTTACGGAAGAGGAGCGACAGATATGAAGGGAGCTGTCGCTGCGTTTACTGCCGCAGCCTCTTTCTTTGCGGAGGATAAGAACAAGGACTTCGCGGGGGAGCTGTATATTGCCGGGGTAGTGCATGAGGAGTGCTTTGAGGGAGTGGCGGCAAGAAGTATCAGCCAGATTGTGAAGCCGGACTATGTGGTAATAGGTGAAGCGTCAAATCTTGACCTTAAGATAGGGCAGAGAGGCCGTGCTGAGATTGTTCTGGAGACATTCGGAGTACCGGCCCATTCGGCGAATCCGGAGAAAGGGATCAATGCGGTATATAAGATGTGCCGTGTTGTTGAGGCCCTCAGAGAAATTGAACCGCCGGAACATCCCGTGCTGGGCAAGGGAATCCTTGAACTTACGGATATCAAGTCCAGCCCTTATCCGGGGGCTTCTGTTGTGCCGGAGTACTGCCGGGCAACTTATGACAGGAGACTCCTTGTCGGAGAGACAAAGGAGAGCGTGCTCTTTCCCATACAGGAGAAGCTTGATGAACTTATGGCCAAGGACAGTGAGCTGAAAGTGAAAGTCAGCTATGCCGTCGGAGAAGAAAAATGTTATACGGGGGAGATAATCCGGGGAGAGAGATTTTTTCCGGCATGGCTCTTTGACCGTGGTGAAACGTATATACAAAAGGTGATGAGGGAACTGAACAGAATGGGCTTTTCCCCGGAGATCAGGCAGTATAACTTCTGTACGAACGGAAGCCATTATGCCGGGGAAGCGGGAATACCGACAATAGGAATGGGACCTTCGGTGGAGAGCCTGGCGCATACGATTGATGAATATGTGGAGACAGACCAGCTTCTGAAAGTATCAGAGTGCTATTACGGAATTATGCAGGCATTGCTGAACGAAACAGAGCAGTGACCTGCTTTATGGGAAGGTGGAGCTATGACGGGTTTTCATTCAATAACAAAAAATAAGCGTCGTCTGGAAGCATATCAGAAAGTAAACGGAAAAGCTGTATATGGGGACGACATCCGGATGGAAGAGATGACGTATGCATATGGAGTTCCGGCAAAATATGCGTCTGCACGTATTCGGAATATTGACACAGAAGAGGCGGAGAAAGCAGAGGGCGTGGTCTGTGTGGTGACATACAGGGATCTGCCTGGAGACAAACTGATGGGCGAAGATATACAAGATCAGTATATCTTTGCTGTGGACAGGGTGATTACTGCAGGGGATATTGTAGCCCTGGTTGTCGCGGATACGCAGGAGCACGCAAGGGCGGCGGGCAGCCTGGTGCGGGTGGATTATGAACCTTTGCGGCCCGTTACGGACGTGCGGAAGGCCATGGATTCAGATGTAGTGATAAATCCATACAAAGAAGATAATATCTGTTCTTCCTGTTTTATCCATAAGGGAAAACCGGAAGAGGAGCGTGGGGATGATGAGGTGACAGTCAGCGCTTCCTATGAGTGCAAATGGCAGGAGCACGCGTATATTGAGCCGGAGGCGCTTGTCGCATACCCCGGCAGAGAAGGAAGAGGCGTGGTGATAGAGGGAAGTATGCAGTCGCTGTACAATCCGGTCGTCTCCATTCATAAAAGCCTGAATATCCCTATGAACGAGATCACAGTGACTGCGAAAACGGTGGGCGGGTCTTTTGGCGGGAAGCTGGAGAGCCCTGAGGTGATGGCTGTCCGCGCGGCGGCCGCGGCTTTGAAGTGTAAGAGGCCGGTGAAGTATGTGCTGACAAGAGAAGAGTCCATGCAGCAGAGTCATAAGAGACATCCGTTTGTGTTTGATGCGTCTGTCAGTGCGAAAAAGGACGGCAGTCTGACCTGTTTCCGGGAAAGTTCGTATGCTGACGCCGGAGCTTACGCAAACATGTCACCCGGAGTGATATTTAAGGCTGTCTCGCTCGGAGCGGGTC
>JAHZHF010000018.1:0-12879 GCA_019420405.1 Clostridiales bacterium | reverse complement strand
TGTGCCTAATGTTTATATCGAATCCAAAGCGGTCTACACGAATAATATTACAACAGGCTCTATGAGAGGCTTCGGTAATCCGCAGGGGATTTACGCGAGAGAATGTATCCTGGATGAACTGGCGGAAAAGCTGGGGATGTCTCCTTATCTGCTCAGGAAGAAAAATGTGATGCACAGAGGGGATGCCACGGGATCGGGACAGATTATAGATTTTGAGGATATCGGGGCGGAGGCCGCTCTTGACGAAGTGGCCCGCAAGCTGGACTTTGAAGAAAAGTATTGGAGATACCGCAGAGAGAACCCGGGCAGGACAAGGCGCAGGGGAGTCGGAATTTCCCTGAGTTACAGAGGAAACAGTTATGGCACAGGAGTGCCGGATATTGGCAGATGTTATATCGAAGTGAAGCAGGACGGCAGCGCGCTGCTCTCGATCGGGCTGACTGAGATCGGGCAGGGGCTGCAGACCACGATGGTGCAGCTTGCGGCAGAAGCGCTCGGGATCAGCGATACGGAGGTTGAGATCACAGAGAGCAGTACGTCAAGAGCTCCGGCCACAGGAATCTGCAATGCGTCCAGGGGAACTTTTATCGGCGGAAATGCGATCCTGGATGCTGCTCGTCAGATTCACAGATGTATGGGGGAAGCGCTGGCAGAAATATATGGCTGTTCTGAGGAAGATATTTCGTTTGAGACGGATCAGGTTCACATAGGAAATAGAACAATATCATTTAAGGAAGCGGCTCAGGCGACTTATGCCTCCGGCAGAACTCCGGCCTTTACCGGTTCCTATAAGACTCCGGATCCGAAGTTCAATGCCAGGACAGGCGAGGGAGACACTTTTTATGAGTATACCTATTCCTGTATCGGGGCGGAGGTAGAAGTAGATACCTGCACAGGACAGACACGAGTGCTGCGTGTGGCGTCCGCTCACGATATTGGAAGGGCGATTAATCCGAAGATGGCAAAAGAACAGAGCATCGGAGGCGCAGTAATGGCCCAGGGATATGCGATGATGGAAAATATCCGTTCCGTGAAAGGCGCTGCTAAGCATGATAATTTTGACCAGTATATCATCCCCGGCATTATGGATGTACCGGAGGAGTTTGATCCGATTATCATTGAAAATCCGAATGAGAGGGGGCCGTATGGGGCGAGGTCATTAGGAGAACCGGTGCTTGATCCGGGATTAGGTGCTTTTATCAATGCGGTGAACTGCGCGCTCGGAGAGCTGGGGAAGGTCAGGACAGCGCCGGCGGATCTCGAGACGATACTATTTCATGCGAAGTGCGCAGACTGAATATATGGGAAAGAGAAAGGAGAAAGTCATGTATACACTGATTAAGAATGCGGACTGGATTATCACGATGGATGAGAATCGGACAAGGGTCAGTCATGGAGATCTTGTAATCGACGGTAAGGAAATTCTGGAAATCGGGCGGAATTTAGGGGGAAAATATCCTGAAGCTGAGATCCTGGATGCCGCGGGAAAGATAGTGATTCCCGGCTTTGTAAATGTGCATCATCACACATGGCAATCCCTTGTCAGAAATATTCATGTCGCGGATGGTTTGAAGCTGGAACCCTGGCTGAAGGTAGTGTATGAGATTTTCAAAGAGATAAATACAGATGTGGCGAAAGCAGGAGCGTATGCCGGTCTGGGAGAACTGCTGAAAACCGGATGCACAACTTCAAATGATTTATTTTATGCGCATCCTGCAGGGGTTGAAAAATTAATAGATGCTGAGATCGAGGCGGCATCAGAAATAGGTATCCGCTTCCATCCAAACCGGGGAACCCATTCAAAAGCAAGTGAGATTGTCCCTCCGGAATTAGTCGGCACAACAGAACAGGTGATGGCGGACGCGGAGAGGCTGATATTAAAATATCATGATCCGGAACGCTTTTCCATGTGCCGGGTCGGAATCGCGCCTAATATGCCGCAGTATGAAACTATGGATATGCTTATGGAGAGCAAAAAGCTGGCTGAAAAATATCACGTGCTGATTCACGGCCATCTTGCCGAAAGCACGTATGAGACGCAGTATACACTGGATACGTATGGATGTACGCCAGCCCGGTGGTTCGAAAAGCACGGCCTTCTGGGAGAAAATTTTTATTATGCGCACTGTGTCCATCTGGATGATGAAGAAGTAAAGCTGCTGGCAGAGACAGGAACGGGCGTCTCGCATTGCCCGATTTCTAATATGTTTTTAAGCTCAGGAGTATGCAGAATTCCGGATCTTATGGCATCAGGAGCCAAAATCGGCCTGGGAGTTGATGGGGCAGCCAGCTCTAATTCATCCAATATGTTTCAGGAAATACGAAGCGCATATCTTGTGAACCGCCTTGCATGGGGAGATAAGGCTGTATCACCCGAGGATATTCTTTACCTTGCTACGGCCGGAGGAGCCCGCGTGCTGGGGAGGGATGATATTGGCTTTCTGGCGCCGGGTATGGCGGCTGATCTTGCGATTATGGACTGGAACCAGCTGCAGTATTCCGGAGGAAAAAATGATCCCGTGGACTGTATTGTGCTAAGCGGGGAGAGCCGGCTGACAGATACAGTGATTGTGAATGGAGAAATAGTTGTAAAGCATGGAAAACTGACAAAAGCAGACGAGAATCAAAAGAAAGATTTCGTAAATGACGTAGGGAAAGAGATGCTGAAAAGAGCATCAAAGCATATGGAAGGGCTGGAACAGGATCTTGAAATCTAAAAATATCATAATGATAATCAGGTATCTAAATGATAACCTGTCTTGCATTATTCTCAATTAGATACTAGAATGCCAATATCAAAAGCAAGGGCGCTTATCCGGAAACGGATAGGCGCCCTTTCCCGTTTCCGAAAGGTGTTGACGAAACGGTCAGGATTTCTGAAACAGGGGGATATGCCTGGAAAGGATGTGAAAGAGATTATGTCAGAGGAAAGAAAACCAGCGCCGCTGCTGGAGCTTAAGGGCATTACAAAGACCTTTGGTAATTTTACTGCCAATGATCACATTGACCTTACGATATATCCCGGTGAAGTTCACGCGCTTCTGGGAGAAAATGGAGCCGGAAAGAGTACACTGATGAATATTATATATGGCCTGTATCATCCTGATGAGGGAGAGATTTATATCAAAGGTGAGAAGGTCCGGATCAAATCACCAAAAGACGCTCTGCGGCTTGGCGTTGGAATGGTTCATCAGCATTATATGCTTGTAGACGTATTTACTTCGGCAGAGAACGCGTTCCTCATGGGAAATGAAAAAGGGCTCAGCCGGGTAAAACAGAAAGATATAGAAAAGAAACTGGAGGAGATCGGAAAGCAGTACGGTCTTTCGGTGGATACACATGCCACAGTCGATAAACTGACTGTGGGAATGCAGCAGAGACTTGAGATCTTAAAACTTCTGTACACGGGAGCGGAACTCCTTATACTGGACGAGCCGACAGCCGTCCTGGCGCCTCAGGAATGTGATATGCTTTTTGAAACCATCAACGCATTGGTTGAACATGGAAAGAGCGTTGTGTTCATCAGCCACAAGCTTGACGAGGTGCTCAAGATCAGTAAAAGGATCACGGTTTTAAGCCACGGAAGCGTGGCGGGACATATGCTGACGAAGGATACTGACAAGCAGAAGATTATCAATATGATGGTCGGAGAAGAAGTGACAACTCCGTCGGCGGCGGTGAGAGCGCTTATCGAAGATGATGAATCTGCTCCGCTCATTGATCTAAAAGACGTGGATGCGGAAGATGACAGAGGAGTACAGACAATACGGGGCTGTCTCTTGAGGTACATAAAGGGGAGATCGTAGGCGTCGCCGCTGTGGAGGGGAACGGCCAGGCAGAGCTGGCGGAAGTTGCGGCCGGCCTAAGGAAAATCACAGGCGGAAAGATCAGTATTGAAGGGGAAGAGATCCCGGAGTACAACCCAAAGAAATTTATCGAGAAAGATATCGCTTATGTCCCGGCGGACAGAAATGACGTGGCAACAGTTAAGAAATTTACACTCTTTGACAACTGGATCCTGAGAAGGAGAAATGTGGACAGGAAATTCGGTCTGCTGAATTATAAGGCCATAAAGGAAGAAACGAAATTTCATATGGAAATGTTTGATGTGAGGGCAAGAGGAATCGGTGATATCACAGAGAACCTTTCCGGAGGAAACCTGCAGAAATTCATCCTGGCACGGGAGCTGAGCAAGGATCCGAAAGCGATGATCTGTTCCTATCCGACCCGGGGAGTTGACGTGATGGCGTCCTGGTTTATCAGAACCAGTATTCTGCAGGCCAGAGATAAAGGGATGGGAGTGCTTCTGATCTCAGGTGATATGGAAGAGCTGTTCTACCTGGCGGACCGCCTGGTTGTCATGTATAAGGGAAAGATCGTAGGAGAACTCAATCCGAGAACAACTACAGTACAGGAAGTAGGAAGACTGATGATGGGAGTGGGAAGCCATGAATAAAATCAATAAACAGAAGACGGAAGGAATACTTAGAACAGTATCTGTCATAATCTTAAGCTTTATCGCGGCCCTGATCTTAGGTTCTGTATTTATTCTGATCCTGGGAAAGGATCCGATTGAGACATACCGTCAGCTGATCTTTTCCCCTTTTACTAATATGGGGAATTTCGGAGCAGTCATAAGAAATATGATCCCTCTGACAATCGTTGCGGTAGGCGTTTCATTTGCCGGAAAGTGCGGACTGAGCAACCTGGGAGGCGACGGGCAGTTCCTGATGGGAGCGCTGGCCATGATCATTGTCAGCACAACGGTCGGGAAATATCTCGGATCTTTTTCCATCATCGCCGGCATGGTTCTTGGGATTGTATTCGGAGCGGTATGCGGAGGAATCGCAGGATTTTTTAAAGCAAAATTCAAAGTAAGCGAAATTATTACGACGCTTATGATTAACTACATTGTTCAGTATTTTATAGCATGGCTGGATCACGGGCCGATGCTGAAAGCGGGAAGTTCCACCCCGCAGACGGAATCCGTCGCAGAGTACGAGAGACTTCCCCGTATCTTTGCCGGGACGACATTCAGTTACTCGATCTTCATCGCCCTGATCTGCGTGATTATATATTGGATTGTAATGGAGAAGACATCATTCGGATATAAAATCAAGGCCCTGGGAGGAAGCGTAAAAGCCGCGGCCTACGGAGGAATCAGGTCCGACAGCTATTATCTGAAAGTTATGGCAATCAGCGGAGCCTTTGCCGGGTTCGCAGGTGTTGTCGAGGTGTGCAGTTTTGCTTACTGTGTGCAGGATGGAATCAGCAATGATTATGGATTTAACGGCCTGATGGTTGCACTGCTGGGATTCTATTCCCCGTGGGGCATGGTATTGGCAGCGTTTTTCTTCTCGCTCCTCACCGCAGGCGGAAATGTGATGCAGGTTACCAGCGCAGTGCCTACGACTTTGGTAGATATGCTGAGAGGACTTATGATTCTGTTTATCCTGTTCGGTCTGAGCGGCAAGGCGAAAAAGAAATTAAGAAAATTTCAGTTTGGAGCAAAAAGGGAAAAAGAAAAGGCCGCACAGGCAGAAAGTGAGGTGGCATAGATGGATATTTCAGCATTTATATTATCCATGCTTTCAGCCGGCATACGAATGAGTATTCCAATCGCATTCGCCGGAATCGGTGTTGTGATTGCAGAGAAAAGCGGAGTGCTCAATATCGGATGTGAGGGCGAGATGCTTGTAGGAGCGTTTACTACATTTACCGCGGCTTACTTTACACAGAACATAGCCGTCGGGATCCTGGCAGGAGGAATCGGAGGTATGCTGACAGCTCTTATCATTGCATATCTGTCAATTTCCAGAAAACAGGATCAGTCAGTTGTTGGTATCGTAGTGAATATATTTGCGGCAGGATTTACAAGTTTTGTATTCAGAGTCATATTCGGAGCGACAGGTACATCGCTCAGCATTGAGACGATGAATACAGTAGAGATCCCTGTTCTGAGCAGAATCCCGTATATCGGGAATATCCTGTTTAACCAGACAGCTCTGTTCTATATATTGATTGTGACAGCTGTTATTGTATGGTATGTGCTTACCCGGTTGAAGGTCGGCCTGCAGCTTAGAGCCGTAGGGGAGAATCCGAGGGCTGCCCAGTCCTGCGGAATCAATGTGATCGGTTACCGCTACGCGGCGGTAATGACTGCGGGATTTTTATCCGGCGTGGGCGGATCATACCTTGTAGTGGCTATCATGGGACAGTTCACAGAGGACATCAGCGCAGGAAGAGGATTCATCGCTATGGCGGTTTCCGTACTCAGCCACTGGAACGCGCTTCTGGCTCTGCTCGCGTCTCTGTGCTTCGGCATTGCGCAGGGGCTGCAGATGAGGATGCAGGCATACGGAATCAATATCCCGTATCAGTTCCTGCTGATGCTTCCGTATATACTGACGATCGTGAGTATCGTAATATTCGGCCGGGGCGTGAAAGCGCCGAAAGACCTGGGACGGGTTTACGAGAAAGAAGGACGGTAATTATTTAAATAATTACATAAATAAAAAGAAAAGAAGGGAGATTATTATGAAGAAATTAATGAAGAAATCAGTCGCACTTTTTGCAGCAGCGGTCTTTGCTTTCGGACTGACAGCCTGCGGGAGCAGCGATACATCAGGATCATCAAGTGAGGACAGCTCAAGCAGCGATGCGTCCGCACCGGAAGGATTAGTTCAGTCCATTGCGTTGATTCTTCCCGGGGTAATCACTGACCAGTCATGGAGCCAGCTCGCTTACGAGGCTGTGGAGGAACTTGCGGATGAAGGATATGATACGGCATATACTGAAAGTGTTGCGACAGCGGATGCTGAGACAACGTTCAGAACTTATGCGGATCAGGGATATGATCTGATCATCGGACATGGAAGTGAGTTTACGGAAGCAGCGGTAACAGTTGCCGGCGACTATCCGGACACATACTTTTTCTGTACGAATAAATGCCCCGATGGAGTAGAGCCGCCGGACAATCTCGGATTCTGCTATACAAAAGAATATGAGGCCGCATTTGCCTGCGGCGTGGCGGCAGCGCTTATGACAGAGTCCAACATCGTGGGATATCTGGGAGGAATGGAACAGGCAAGCCAGATCGCTGACAGAAATGCCTTCACAGACGGCGTTGCATATATCGATCCGGAGATCCAGGTGATTTCGATTATGTCAGGTTCGTTTGATGACTCTGCACTTGGAAATGAAGCTGCGCTTTCTATGATTGAGCAGGGTGCGGATGTACTGATGCATTCATGTGACACGACAGGACTTGGCCTGATTGAGGCATGTACGGAAAACAATGTAATGTGCATCGGTTACGGCGCAGACCAGAAAGATCTTGCGCCGGATCTGATGATCACTTCCTGCATCGCAGACACAGGAGCAGCCATTGAGCAGGTGATCGATGTTGTCGGCACTGATCAGTTCGGTACTTCCTGGTCACCGGGCATGACAGAGGGGATTGTGTTCATCGGTGAATTCGGCGACAATGTCCCGCAGGATGTACAGGATCAGGTAAATGATGTAGTAGATCAGATTAAGAGCGGGGAACTTGTCGTTGAGAATAAGGATACGGTATAGGTCCTGATAAGACCCGGAGGGGCGGAAAGATAAGAACAATATCTGAAAAGCTTATAGTCATGGGATGTCCTGGGGCATCCCATGACTGCAGTGAGGAGATTATCTTGAAAATATATAAAAATGCAAATGTTTTTTATGGAAAGAACTTTGAACTGATTCCGAATGCTTCAATTGTTGTCAGCAAGGGCAGAATTGTAGAGGTGACGGAGAAAAAGTATGAAAACGGAACGGATCTTCATGGAGATTATGTCATACCGGCGTTTATAGACTCCCACTGTCATCTGGGGGATACCGGGGCCAAAGAACTGGGGATCGGGTTGACACTGGAAGAGGCGGTGGTATATCCGAACGGACTCAAACATAAATATCTGGCCAGTATTACAGAAGAAGAGCTGACAGAGACGATCCGGTGCGGAATGATTGAGATGCTGAGGCACGGGATTGCTGTGGCTGCAGATTACCGCGAAGGCGGTGTCAATGGAGTAAAGGCGCTTGTCAATGCAGGGAGAGAGCTGCCGATTCATGTCCTTGCCCTTGGAAGGCCGGCCTGTCCGGCAGATGCGGAAGATCGGGAGTTTGAGAGAGAGATCTGGGAAATCCTGGAGATATCTGACGGATTCGGTATGGGGAGACTGGAGGCTGTGAGCGGGGAGAGGATGAAGCTGATCCGCAGGCTTGCGCGCGACAAGCTGTTTTCCATTCATATTTCAGAAGGAAGGGAAGACGATATCCGGTCGAAGAAACTGTACGGGAAATCAGAGGTGGAGAGGGCGCTGGAATTTGAGGCAGATTTCATGGTGCATCTGACCCATACAGACGGGAAGGATATACGTCTTCTGAAAGAACACGGTGTGAATATTGTCTGCTGTCCCCGGACCAATCTGATTATAGGAGACGGTTTTCCGGAACTTGATATGTTTACAGATGCCGGGATCAGCTGGGGGATCGGTACAGACAATATGATGTTTACCAATCCTGATATGTTCCGGGAGATGGATACTGCCAGCCGGGTGGTCAGAGGGATGACTGAGAAGCCGGACTGTATGCCCGCTGATGAATGCCTGAAGGCCGCGGCGCTTGGAGGGGCAAAGGCTCTGAAAATAGACGATATGTACGGCACGATCGAAAAAGGAAAGTCAGCTTCTTTTGTTGCTGTTAAGGCGGACAGCGAGAACTTCAGATTCAGCCACAACATAAAGTCCGGCATTATCCACCGGGCAGGGCCGTCAGACATCGACTATTTTATCCTGGATGGTACAGAAGTGACTGAGGCCGGGGAATTTTTATTTTAAGGACAGAAAACTGATATAAGGAGTGGTGCAGAGATGTTTTATCGGAATTATGTGGAACTGACATGGGAGGAGATTAAGGCAGTGGATAAGGAGAAATGTTATCTGATTCTGCCTGTATCGTCAATCGAACAGCACGGAAGGCATCTGCCGGTCGGAACAGATGACTTCATCCTCCAGATGTGTATGGAAGAGCTGGAGAAAAAGGAAAATAATACGGGAATGGAGTTCCTCTGTCTGCCTGCCCTGAAAGTCGGAACGAGCTGCGAACACATGAATTTCCCGGGAACAGTTACGTTTTCTGTGACAACATATTTTTCTGTGATTCATGATATCGCGGCATCTGTTGCAAAGCATGGCTTCAGGAAAATGATTATCGTAAACGGACACGGGGGAAATACCGCTCTTTTGAGTGGATTTTCTCAGGAGCTGAATCTGAAATACAATCTTGAAATCTATAATCTGGAGCTGCCGGCGCTGTATGCCACGTGCGATGAAGTTCCTGAGCTTTCTGATATGGACGCAGCCTGTGAGATCCATGCAGGAGATATAGAAGTATCACTTCTTCTATATAAATATCCTCAGGTTATCCATATGGAAAAGGCGGAGGATGTGCCCCTTTATATTGAGTCATTCTATAACAGCTGGGTCGTAGAC
Organism: Clostridiales bacterium; assembly: GCA_019420405.1. Classification (GTDB taxonomy): domain Bacteria; phylum Bacillota; class Clostridia; order Lachnospirales; family Lachnospiraceae; genus Mediterraneibacter. The sequence goes on along the minus strand of JAHZHF010000018.1, from coordinate 3,355 downwards.
CGCTTAAGTCCGGGAGGAACCATGGGAAAGCCGCTTAATGCGTCTGCAGAGAGAGGCAGGCTGATTCTGGATTACATGATGGGAAAGATGATGGAAGTGATAGATAAGATCCTTGCGCTGAGAAGTATCGTAAAAAACTAGAGTGAAAATAAATACCTGGCTATATCACCGGAGCGCACGGGGCAGCAGGCCGATAAAAAGACAGATGAAACAGACGAAAGGAGGAGGGCATATGGCAGATATCAGTATATCATTCTGCGGGAAGAAATTCATAAACCCATATGTGATTGCAGCGTCTCCGTCTTCGGACAGCCTTGAGAAAGTAGAGCGGGCTTTTCATGCCGGATGGGGAGGCGCAGTGCTAAAGACGATTGAACCCGCCGGCCGTCAGAGAACCCTGGCAGAACCGAATATGGGCGCGCTTGACTTTATGGGGAGAAAGCAGATGGCGTTCTATAATTATGACTTGTGTACACAGCAGACGATGGAAGAGCTGTGCCGGGAAATCACCTGCCTGAAAAAGCATTTCCCGGACAGGATCGTGATGGCGAGTATTATGGCGTCCAGGGAAGAGGAATGGAGCAGGATGGTCCGGGAGGCGGCGGATGCAGGGGCTGATATGATCGAGTGCAGTGTCTCCTGTCCTCAGGGGAATGAATCCGGAAAGATACCGGCCGCTGATCCGCAGACGCTGACCGGCTGTGTAGAGATGATTCGGAAACACCTGAGGAAGGACGTACCGCTGGTTGTAAAACTGACTCCGAATGTGACAGACATTGTCAGCATAGCTAAGGCTGCGGAGGCAGGAGGAGCAGATGCGCTCTGCGCAATTGACACAGTGAAAAGCTTCATTGGAATTGACATTGAGACAGGGCTCCCGAAGCTGAATGTAAATGGGAAAGCCGCTCTGGGCGGCCTCTCCGGTCCGGCGGTAAAGCCTATTGCCCTGGGCTGCGCAGCTCAGATCTGTAAAAATGTGAAGATCCCTGTCTGCGGAGTCGGCGGAATCAGTACATACGAAGACGCATTGGAGTTTATGATGCTTGGATGCGGGATTGTAGAACTCTGCACTGCAGTCAGCAGATACGGATACGGGATGATTGATAAACTGTGCGCCGGGTTAAGCGCATATATGGACAGGAAAGGGATCCGTTCTCTGGAAGAGATCCGGGGAAGTTCTCTTCATACGATCGTCAGTCAGGATGAGCTGGAGCGCGGATGGAATGCAGTCAATATCACAGATACAATGAAATGCAGAAAATGCGGCGCATGCATAACGGCATGCCAGGACTGCGGATTCGGAGCTCTGACGAAAGGAGAAGGGGGACTGCCGATTCTTGCGGCCGAAAAGTGCAGAGGATGCGGCGTCTGCCGGACGGTCTGCCCCGCGGACTGCATTGAGATAAGGCCTACGGTATGATGATTGAAATGATATTCCCCTTTCTTATCAAGAGAGGGAAAGGAAGGAGCGGTAAACAGCATGGATTTTATTATTCAAAACGGTATCATTGTGACTGCATCTTCTATGTATAAAGCGGATATTGAAGTGAGCGGCGGGAAAATCACAGCCGTCGGCACAGATCTGGATACTTCCGGCAGAGAAATAAGAGATGTATCCGGTATGTATGTCCTCCCCGGGGCTGTTGACATCCATACCCATATGTCAGATCCCTTTGGCGGCACCGTGTCAAGTGATTCAGAAACCTCGGGAAGCCTTGCCGCGGCTTTCGGCGGGGTGACAACGCTGTTTGATTTCGCAACCCAGAAAAAGGGCATGCGTCTTCTGGAGGCTGTTGAGGAGAAACGACAAGCATATGAGGGAAAATCATGTATTGATTATACACTGCACTGCATTGTGACAGATCTGATGGAGGATAATCGGGTTTTGTCGGAATTTGAAGATATAGTTTCATATGGAGTAAACAGCTTTAAATGTTATCTTGTATATGGAAACGAGGGCCTGATGGTAAGCGATGAACAGCTTGCCTGGATTATGGATGCGGCAGCAAAGACAGGAGGCATAACAGCTGTACATGCAGAAAACGCCGGGATGATTGACTATTATGTCAGTAAATTTCAAAGGGAAGGGAAACTTTCTCCCTGGTATCACTATATGAGCAGACCAGAGGCCATCGCCGCCGAGGCGGACAGAAGAGCGATCATGATTGCCAGGCAGCTGAACGCACCTCTCTATATTGTACATATGGACAATAAGGAAGGCCTTAAGGCAGCGGCAGAGGCAAAGAATGAAGGATATCCGGTCTATGTGGAAACCTGTCCTCATTATCTGGAGTTTAACAGCAGCGTATATAAAAGAGAAGACGCAGTTAAATTTGTCTGTTCTCCACCGATAAAAGGAGAGGAGAGCAGACAGGCGCTCTGGAAAGGAGTCCGCAGCGGGCTGATTGATACCATCGCAACAGATCACTGTCCGTTCACCCTGGAAGAGAAAAACTGGGGGAAGGATGACTTTACAAAGATACCAAATGGATGCGGAGGAATAGAAAACCGATTCCCATATATGCTCTCAGCAGCCAATGACGGGAAAATCAGTTACAGCCGGGCTGTGGAACTCTGCTGTGAGAAACCGGCTGAGATCTTCGGATGCACGGAGAAAGGGAAACTGGAACCCGGGAGGGACGCTGACATCGTGATTTATGATCCGGCAGAGACTGTGACAGCAGACCGCACGACGACACATACGGCATGCGACCACACGATCTGGGACGGATATCAGTATCACGGCTATCCGGTGCAGACGTATTTAAGAGGGAAACTTATCTGTGACCATGGAGTATATAAAGGCACACCGGGAGACGGCAGATTCATAAAAAGAAGCAGACGAAAAGGAGGATGAAAAGAATGAAAAAACTGGAAATTATTATCAAGCCGGAAAAGCTGGAAGAACTGAAAGATCTTCTGAACAAGAACGATGTAAACGGAATGAACATCGTAAATATAATGGGATGCGGCAATCAAAAAGGAAGCATAAAAGTAAAAAAACAGTATGTATATGCGATCAATCTCCTTCCCAAGATCAAGGTAGAAACCGTTGTAACGGACGAACAGGCGCCTTCAATCATAGATCAGGTAGTAAACGAGATCCAGACAGGTAACTTCGGAGACGGTAAAATCTTCGTCTATGATGTAGAAGACGCTGTCAGGATCAGGACAGGAGATCATGGAGTGGAGGCGCTTTAAGAGTGCAGCTATAAAGTTCACTAACGTCCGGATGCAAAACGTCCGAAAACAGGGAATATTTCAAAAACGTATTCTGCGGGGATGGAGGACGGCTCCGGACTTCGCTCGTGCGCTCAAGGAGGGCGTAATGTTTAACAGGTGGGAATCCTGTCCG
>JAHZHF010000179.1 GCA_019420405.1 Clostridiales bacterium | reverse complement strand
TCCGGTACTTTGTAGTTTCCCTTATTCCCTGGAGCGAAGCCCAGAGCCGTCCTCCCCCCGCAGAATACGTTTGAGAATCGTCCCTGTTTTCGGATGATTGGAGACAGAGAGTTGATGAACTAAATAGCTGTTAAAACTTGAGTCGATTATGTGATACAGAAAAGTAGATTTTCCACAAAAAATGTAATATACTAAAAAAGTGCGGCTTTGCCGATAGAGCGGGCCGGTTTTCCGCAGACAGCGGGAGGAGTATTACACAGACAGGAGAGAAATCAGGATGGCATCGCTGGAAGAATTAAGAGTAAAATTAGATGAAATTGACGATCAGATTGCCGGACTTTATGAGCAGCGTATGGAAGTGTGCGCAGAAGTCGGTGAATATAAGATAAAGGCCGGAAGGAAGGTGTTTGACCGGCAGAGAGAGAAGGAGAAGCTGGCCGATGTGGCCTCCAAGGTAAACGGAGAGTTCAACAGGAAAGGAATCCAGGAGCTCTACCAGCAGCTCATGTCCATGAGCCGGAAGCTGCAGTATCAGCAGCTTGTGGAAGCGGGGGCGCTGGGAAGGCTTCCCTTTATCCGCATCGACGATCTGGATAAGAAGAATGCCAGGGTCGTGTTTCAGGGAACGGAAGGGGCGTACAGCCAGGCGGCGATGCATCAGTTCTTCGGGGAAGATGTGAACAGTTTCCATGTGCGTACGTTTCGGGATGCGATGGAGGCGATCGAGGAGGGCTCTGCGGATTATGCGGTTTTGCCGATTGAGAACTCCACTGCAGGTCCCGTGATCGAGATGTATGATCTGCTGGATGAATTTGAAAATTATATTGTGGCGGAGACAATCCTGCCTGTGGTGCATACGCTGGCGGGACTTCCGGGGACAGAGCTGTCCGATGTTCAGAGAGTGTATTCCAAGGCGGAGGCGCTGATGCAGACCGCGCGTTTTCTGGATGACCATTCGGACTGGCAGAGGATCAGCGTTGTGAATACAGCTATTGCGGCTCAGAAAGTGTTGAAGGATCAGGATAAAAGCCAGGCGGCAGTGTGCAGCGCCTATGCGGCGGGAGTGCACGGGCTGGAGGTGCTGGTGGACGGGATCAACGACGATGCGGATAATTCGACCCGGTTTATCGTGGTGACGAACCAGAAGATCTTTTTAAACGATGCATCGAAGATCAGCATCCGGTTTGAACTGCCGCACCAGAGTGGTTCTCTGTACCGGATTCTGTCTCACTTTATCTACAATGATCTGAATATGACGAAGATCGAATCCCGTCCTATAAAGGGAAGACCGTGGGAATACTGTTTCTTCGTGGATTTTGAGGGCAATCTCGAGGATGCGGCGGTCAAAAACGCTCTCCGGGGACTCAGGGAGGAAGCGCAGAATTTAAAAATACTTGGGAACTATTAAATTTCAGAGACGGTGAATACAGGTGACAGTTTCCCACGTTCCCGGTGGCTGAACTGTTAGAAAAATGTTTTGAGAAGAGGAGAAAGACTATGCGTACAAATGAACTGATGCTGTATAAAAACATGGATTACGGAGAGCTGCTCAGGGATATGACATTTCTTATGGAGAACCATGGAAATGACTATTACAACAGAGAAGATTTGAAAAGCCTGCTCTTTGAATGTATCAATGAGCTTCTGGAGCTGTCCGTCAGCCACGGGTTCGAGGGTAACCTCTGGCACACGTACCTGACGTTTCTCCTCGTAAACGACGAGAATGCATACAGCACATCCTGCGAGATTGTGGGGGATGTGGAGGGGAGCATCAATGAAATCGCTCTTCACGATTTCGCCATTTTCAAAGAGCTGTTCGACTATGATTTCGCGGAGCTTGAGAGCAATCTGGGCGCGGGATGCATCCAGATCCTCATGAACTATAAAAATACTGCCGGAAGCGGCAAGGTATTTAACCGCAGAATCAAGGAGCGTATCTGCAATCTCTCACGGGCGCTGGGAAGCTCCGGAAGCGCGGAGGAGTTCAAGGAGAAGATGACGCAGTTTTATAAGGAGTTCGGCGTGGGAACTTTCGGACTTCATAAGGCATTCCGGATCGAGCACCCGGAAGGAGAGGAGATGGCAATCGTGCCGATCACTAATATCGCACACGTCCACCTGGACGATCTGGTGGGATATGAGATTGCCAAGAAAAAGCTGATTGATAATACAGAGGCATTTGTAAAAGGGCGGAAAGCAAACAACTGTCTGCTCTTCGGAGATGCGGGCACAGGAAAATCTTCTTCGATCAAGGCTATCCTGAATCAGTATTATGATCAGGGGCTGCGTATGATCGAGGTATACAAGCATCAGTTCCGGGATTTGAACGATGTGATCGCCCAGATCAAAAACCGGAATTACAAATTCATTATCTATATGGACGACCTTTCCTTTGAGGAGTTTGAGACGGAATATAAATACTTAAAGGCGGTCATCGAGGGAGGTCTGGAGAGAAAGCCGGAGAATGTCCTGATCTACGCTACCTCAAACCGCCGTCACCTGATCCGGGAGACATTCCGTGATAAGGCGGACCGTGATGAGGAACTGCACACAAACGATACGGTGCAGGAGAAGCTCTCCCTCGTGGCCCGCTTCGGTGTGACGATCTATTTCGGCTCTCCGGATAAGAAGGAGTTCCAGGAGATCGTCCGGGTGCTGGCTAACCGGGGCGGAATTGATATGCCTGAGGAACAGCTGCTTCTGGAGGCAAACAAGTGGGAGCTTGCGCACGGCGGCCTGTCCGGAAGGACGGCGCAGCAGTTTGTAGATTACCTGCTCGGACAAAAGAGAGACTGATCTGCAGGCGGAATGAGAATATTTCCTTACATAAGTTAAAAACGGCCCGGTTTTCCAGATACTTTTGTATCGGAAAACCGGGCCGGATCAATCAGGATTTCACTTCTTGTATATCGCTGATATCACTGTCGATCACAAGGGAATAATTCGTATAATAAACTACAAATCCGGGCTTTGCTCCCTTGGGCTTCTTGACATGCTTTTTCTCGACGTAGTCGATCTCTACTTTATCGCTTCCCCTCATACTGGAATAATATGCGGCCAGCCGTCCGGCTTCCTCGAAGGTCCGGTCCGGGAGTCCGTCCCCTCCGGATTTTACGATGACGTGGGAGCCGGGGGCCTGTTTGGCATGGAACCACCAGTCGTTTCCCTCTGCAAAATGGAAGGTGAGTTCATCGTTCTGCAGGTTGTTTTTCCCGATATAAATATGGTATCCGTCGCTTGAAATATAGTGAAGGGGCGTGTTCTTTACCCGGGCCTTTTTCTTCATGGACTTCCGCTTGATATAGCCGGATTCTGTGAGCTCCTCCTTGATTCCGGCCAGGTCGTCTTCTGTGAGGGCGATGTCGAGGGAGGTCTGGATGGATTCCAGATATGTGACGTCGTCCCTGGTCTCGCGGCAGAGCTCGGAAAGCGCCTCGAAGGTACGCTTCTGTTTATTGTATTTCGTGAAATACCTCTGTGCATTCTCCTGAGGCGTTTGCGTGGGGTCCAGCGGGATGGTGATCATCTCGTTTGTATAGTAATTAAGCGCTTCCATCTGTTTTGCCCCTTCCGGAACATTGTAACCGTATGTGTTGATCAGTTCCCCGTAGATCCGGAATTTTTCCCTGCCTTCCGTGTCTTTTAACTGACGCATCTGGAGGTCGTATTTCTTGCGGTTCCTCTCAAGGGCGGTCTGGACGACATGTCGCAGATCCGCCGATTTCTGGCGGATACGGGTGAGCTGGCTGCGCTCCGAGTAGTAAGTGCGCAGAACTTCAGAGATGGATGTGTATTCCACGCGGTGGTACCCGGAGAAATGAGTCAGGGGGAGAGCGGAGAATTCTTTCGGTTCCCGGCTGTCATAGTAGATGGCGGGTGAGAATCTCTCTTCCTTTACTGCGGAGAAAAAGATTTCAAACTGGGTGAACAGGTGCAGCAGGATATCCTCCGAATACTCTTTAGCCGGGATGGAAGAGTCCAGCCCCGCCAGATGGCAGATCTCCTCCGCCGTCACCGGACTGATTCCGGTAAAACTGGTGTAGACTGCCTTGGATACGGGCATCGGCTTCCCGGAGAGAAGCTCTGCAAACTGTCCGAACTCCACATTCAGCGGATCAGCTTTGTGCATAGTATCCGGGATGAAATATTCTCTGCCGGGGAGTACCTCTCGCACGGAGCTGATCTGTGCAGAAACGTGTTTGATGCTGTCAATGATTTTGTTGTCCTCCGTGCAGAAAATGATGTTGCTGTGTTTTCCCATGATCTCAACAATCAGATTTTTCCTGCACAGATCCCCCATCTCGTCCAGGTGTTCAATGGTAAAGACGATGATCCTCTCCAGCTTGGGCTGGCGGATATCGACAATGCGTCCGTTGCTGATATGTTTTCTTAAAAGCATACAGAAATTGGGCGCGGTGATCGGGCTGGGTTTGTTGCTGTCTGTCAGATATACAAGGGGGAGGGAGGCGTTGGCGCAGATTAAAAGCCGTTTCTGTCCGGCAGCAGATTTTATGGTGAGGAGAAGTTCATCCGTCTCCGGCTGCGCGATTTTTGCGATCCTTCCGCCTGATAATTCTGTTTTTAATTCGTGAACGAGATTCGCCACGACAATTCCGTCAAATGCCATAATATATCAATCTCCTGTATTTGTTTCGCGTTTTTGCTGTTGTTTTCGGTCTGGGATAGAGTATAGCACAGATAATGCGAGGAAGAAAGTGTTACGGATAATACGTTAAAATTTCATCATTTTCCGGGGGATTAGAGGAAGATTTTGTATTTTATTCCGTACAAAAACGTTCAAAATGAAGAAAAGTGTAAAAGAATAAAAAAATAGGGAGTTAATAAAATAACAAAGATTGATTTTTGATTTTTTTGTGCCAAAATAAATGAAGAGGATGCCGGAATAAGGGACATTCTTAATGGGAAAAGTATATGATAAAATGCGGCAGGAGGTAGTGTGATATGGGATTACACGCGATTGATGAAGCAAAAAGGTGTTTAAATTGTAAAAAACCGAGATGCAGGGAGGGGTGCCCGATCCATACACCGATTCCGCAGATGATTCAGATGTTTCTGGAGGGAGAGATGACAGATGCGGCGGAGATGGTTTTTGAGAACAATCCGCTTTCTGTAATCTGTTCACTTGTCTGCGATCATGAAAAGCAGTGCGAGGGGCATTGTGTAAAGGGAATTAAGGGAGAACCGGTACACATTTCTTCTATTGAAAACTATATATCAGATACCTGTTTCGATAAGATGAAACTGGATAAAAAACCGTGGAACGGATGCAGAATCGGTGTGGTCGGGGCAGGGCCGGCCGGGATAACGATCGCAATTCTGATGGCGACACGCGGTTATAAAGTTACGATTTTTGAAGTCAGGGAAAAAATCGGAGGAATCCTGCGGTATGGAATCCCGGAGTTCAGGCTGCCAAAGACCATCCTGGACCGATATTATGAGAAAATGAAAAAACTCGGCATCAAGTTCCGGCCGAATTTTGCGCTGGGCGGCTCTACCGGAGTTCATGACCTGCTGGAGGACGGCTACGACGCAGTTTTCATCGGGACAGGAACATGGCGCCCGTTCCGCCTGAATATTCCGGGGGAAACTCTCGGCAATGTACATTATGGAATTAACTATCTGAATAATCCGGACGTCTTTGATCTCGGTGAGCGGGTGATCGTGATCGGAGCCGGAAATGCGGCCATGGACGTGGCGCGTACCGCGATCAGAAAAGGATCTCAGTATGTGACGGTTTATTCTGTGACGGAGACCCCGGCGGCATCTCCAAAAGAGGTGGAGTACGCGAAGATCGACGGGGTGGAATTTGAATACCTCCAGACAGCGATCGAGATCCGGGATGAAGGGGCCGTAATCTGCGATGTAGAATGGACAGAGGACGGCGAGATGATCAAACGCGAAGAAACCGCCAGATTCGTTCCGGCGGACAGCATCATTATCTCGATCTCCCAGGGCCCTCAGGACCGCCTTGTAAACCGGGATAAAGAATTGAAAGTCGATAATAGAGGGCTTTTAAAAACAGATGAAAAAGGAGAGACAACAATGGAGGGCATCTTTGCGTCCGGCGATGTAGTGACAGGTGCAAAAACCGTGGTAGAGGCGGTGAAGTGTTCGAAAATGATCGCGGATGCTATGGATGAATACGTGCAGAAAAAACGGGCAAAAGCTATTTAGTTCATTAACTCCCGTATGAAAAAACGTCCGAAAACAGAGACGAATCTCAAACATATTCTGCGGGGATGGAGGACGGCTCTGGGCTTCGCTCCAGGGAATAAAGGAAACTACAAAGTACCGGATACGGATGTTAGGACAGCCGGGGCTTAACTCGCTGACGCTCAGACAAGCGCCCCGCCTGCCCTAACATCCGTATCCGGTACTTTAAGTTTCCCTAATCCCCTTCCGAAGGCGCCCCTCGCCATCCCCCATCCCCGCAGAATTTTCTCGAAATAGGGCTGTTTTCTAGGTTTTTTAAGACGGAAGTTAATGACTAT
>JAHZHF010000178.1 GCA_019420405.1 Clostridiales bacterium | reverse complement strand
GTCTACGGGCAGGACGTGAAGGTGGTGTTCCTCGGGCCGTGCATAGCCAAAAAGCAAGAGGCGATTGGAGATGACAGAGTATTCGGGGCTATTGACGCGATCCTGACCTTTGAGGAGCTGGCGGACTGGCTGACAGAAGCCGGGATAGACCTGCATGCCTGCGAGGATAAGCCCATGGGAAATCCGGATCCGAAGATCAACCGTCTCTATCCGGTCAGCGGAGGCGTGATCCAGTCGGTCATCACAGAGGAGGATGCGGACGGGTATCACAAGGTATTTGTGGACGGTCTGGAAAACTGTATGGAGATGCTGGAATGCCTGCAGAAGGGAGAGCTTGATCACTGCTTTATCGAGGCGAATGTCTGTGAGGGAGGCTGCGCCAAAGGACCTGCTTCCGCACATTGGAATACCTCCTATGTCAAGACGAAAGTAAAGATCGAAAACGTAGTTTCCTACAAGGCGGCCAGAGATCTTCCCGATATGACGACAGAAGAGCTGGCGAAAGAATTCGGAGACCGCAGCCTGTCCGATGTGATGCCGTCCGGGGAGCAGATTCGCAGAATCTTAAGATCTACAGGAAAATACGCGCCGGAAGATGAATTAAACTGCGGAGCCTGCGGATACTCTACGTGCCGGGAGAAGGCGATCGCCGTATTCCAGGGGAAGGCAGAACTTTCCATGTGTATGCCTTATGCGCTTGCGCAGGCAGAGTCCATGTCCAATGTTGTGATGGATGTAACGCCGAATATGATCTTTGTGATCGGGAATGATATGAGAATTCTGGACTGCAACCGAAAAGGCCAGGATCTGCTTGGGGTAGGTCATGAGGAAGCGGTCCAGAGATACATATTTGAATTTATCGAGGCTGACGATATTGAGAATGCGCTTCTTACGAGAGAACCGGTGCTGCACAAGAAGATTCAGCTTGAGAATGGGCGGATGACAGCGGAGGAGACGATCGTATATATTGAGAATCTGGATGCGGTGCTTGTCACGTTCCAGGATATTACCAGAGAGGAAAAGGTAAAGGAACAGCACTATAACCTGAAAGTGGAGACTGTGGAGATGGCGCAGAAAGTCATTGAGAAGCAGATGATGGTGGCGCAGGAGATCGCGGGTCTGCTGGGAGAAACTACAGCGGAGACCAAGGTGACGCTGACCAAACTCCGGGATTCGATTCTGAATGAGGAGGATTAGGGATGAGCGTAAGTATCGATGTGGCATGGAAAAGTCTGAATAAACATGAGGAAGAGCTGTGCGGGGATAAGGTGGAGATTTTAAAGACAAAGGATTCTGAGATCCTGATCCTGGCGGATGGGATGGGCAGTGGAGTGAAGGCCAATATCCTGGCAACCCTGACGTCAAAGATTCTGGGCACTATGCTCTATGAGGGGGCGGATATTGAGTCATGTGTGGAGACAATCGCAAAGACTCTGCCGATCTGTAAAGTGAGGAAAGTAGCATACGCCACGTTCTCTATTCTTCAGATCTTTCATAGCGGCGAGGCATATCTGGCAGAATTTGACAATCCGTCCTGCGTATTTATCCGGGATGGCAGGATTGTAAAATACCCTTATGAAGTGCGGGAGATTGAGGGGAAGAAGGTTCATGAGTACCGGTTTCAGGTGAAGAAGAATGATTGCTTTGTGCTTATGAGCGACGGGGTGATCTATGCCGGTGCTGGCTCGATTTTGAATCTCCAGGGATGGACCTGGGAAGCCATGGCAGAATATACGTTGAAATGTACAAAGAAAACTTTGTCCGCCTCCCGTCTGGCAGTGATGCTGAGCCAGGCCTGCGATGAGCTGTACGAAGAAAAGCCGGGCGACGACACAACAGTTGCAGTTGCACGGGTGATTGAGCGGCGAGTGGTAAATATTTTTACCGGCCCGCCGAAGGCGAAAGAGGATGACGAAAGGCTGATGCATGAATTTATGCATGCGGAGGGGAAAAAGGTGATCTCCGGAGGAACCAGCGCAAATATTGCGTCAAGAGTGCTGGGGCGGGAGATCGTGACAAAGTTTGACAGCCGCAACCCCGATGTCCCTCCCATGGCGACTCTTGAGGGGATCGATCTGGTGACAGAGGGCGTGATGACTCTTGGAAAATGCCTGAAACTTCTGAAAAAGTATGCAAATGATGAGTTCGATGAAGAATTCTTTGATGAGCTGGATCAGAATAACGGGGCATCACGGTTGGCAAAAATGCTGATTGAGGAGTGCACGGAATTGAATCTGTTCGTCGGAACTGCGGTGAATGACGCGCACAAGGAGTCGGAACTTAACTTTGATCTGAGTATGCGCCAGAATCTTGTGGATCAGTTGATCCGTGTGTCGGAAGAAATGGGGCGGACAGTGTCCGTGAAGTATTATTAAGTTAGGTGAACACGGCGCCGGAACATATGTTAAGTGTTCCGGCGCCGTGTTTTGAGGGAAGGTTTTGAATAATGGATAATAATTATGCCCGGTCTCCCAGAACCCCGTAAATTACTTTCTTAAACGGGCAGAGGGCATCCCAGACCCGGCGGTTATTGTCGATTTCAGATTCGCCGCAGTCGATGATTTCTGTCCGGGAGTGTATGCGCTCCATCAGATCTTCGACAGTATTCTTCAGGTGAGCCGGGAGAACCCGGCCGGCTGAGGAAATTGCCAGGGAAAATATATCTGCGTATGTATGAGCGAGAATTTCAATTGCCAGAGAATCCTGGCTGATGTTCAGTGGGATTCCCTGGTGCTTTTTGTATTCCTCCAGGATGTGTCCGGAAAGTTTTAACGCGCCGTTTCCCTTTTCTTCCAGATAGTGTTTCAAAAAATCATCGCATGCAATCTGAATAAGTCCCGGATGATATATAATTGTAATGTTTTCAAAAGCAGACTGAGAGCTGTTACATTCTGATGTGTTTTTCATGATTCATTTCCTTTCATTCTAAGCGGAAACCGTAATATCCGCTGTCATTTGTAAATTCTATATTTGCATAGTCCGCCATGCTTTCGTCTCTTCTGACCGGGCAGGAATACCACGGATGAAGGTGTTCGAGCAGGATTTTGATATCCTCTTTGGAAGTGACGGTGATCTGTTCTTCTACATCATCGTACATATAGTATTCCGCACTGTCTGAGAGCTGTGAGAGAATATCGCTGTATCTGGCGCTCTGGAGCGAATCAGTGGAGATGTGAAGCTCGATGCGTTCCACATCCTCCGGGATGATTTCCGTTCTCAGGGTATAGCCGTATTTCTCCAGACAGCTTAGCGTGTTTTCGTAGCCCGGATAGATATAAAATCCATTGAGAGTAATGGTTTCAGGTGAAGATGAGCTTCCGGGCTGCGCTGAATCGGCCACGATTTTGGGGTCATAGGTGGAGATGAGGGCGGGATCCGGCAGGTGGATGAACAGTTCTCCGAGAGGGGATACACTGTTCATCTGCCGGACGTCCGCGTTTAATATGTCCTTTTCGTATGCGTACAGAAGATCATTTCTCTGCTCTTCGGTCAGCTTGAGAACTTCTTCGATCCCATATGCGTCCGACATCCCAAGAGAATGAACTGTTTCCCGGTTAATTCCAAAGACGGGGAAGAGGCTGCGCCGATAACTCTCATCTTCGCAGAGCCGGACGAATGCGTCTTCTGCCGCGCTTGCGCTCACGCAGTATTGGCGCCGGACGATCCTGCCGCTTTTCATCCGATAGAAGAAGGCGGTGTTCACATAGTTTTGAGTGATCTCGCTGCCAACGGACGCCTCGTTAAATACACGGGGCGTGATGCCCTTTTCCAGATTGTCGATACCGGAGCTGGCAAGCTCGCGCAGGATCTCTGTATTTTCAGTATATATGACTTGTTCTGCCGGGGACGCATCCTCATAATCCGTCTGATACTGGAAGTAAGAGAGGAAGGTGTCCGGGCGGAAGGCGATCGCTTCCAGTCTGTTTCCTCCCGGAAGCCAGGTGTCATACCCGGCCAGGTCAAACTGCAGAAAGACGAGAATCAGAGCCGTACCGGCTATGGAGATCAGGGATGACCGCCAGCCTTTCCACAGAAGTTTAAGATCCTGGTGATAAATGAACTCTGTCAGGGCGCAGAGGATCACCACGATGAGCAGACTGAGTCCGATGGTCCAGTGCGTTCCGGAAGTTCCGATAAAGGTCTGTACCATCAGACTGAGAAACAGTGAGGCCGGGATACAGACCAGAATCTTAAATACCGGCGCGGCAGCAGGAAATGAAAGTGCGTTTCCCGCGGCTTCTGACGGATAGCACCGGTACAGTATGGCTGCTGCGGCCAGAAGTACGGCTGACATGACTGCTGCTGCAAGGAACACAGAGGGCGTGGCTGAGCTGGCCGAGCTGGTCAGGCTTTCAAAGAGTACGACAGGAGAGAGCCAGGAGGCAAGCTGATTGGTAATGCTGCCCGAAGACAGATAAAAGCTGTCAAAAAATACGGACTGCAGGGAAGTAAACAGGCTCAGGGCAAGGAACGGGTACACTGTGATCACAATGGCTGCCAAAAGCGCTGTCATGGTCCGCCCTGTCAGCATGACCGCAAGAGTGGCAGAGAGGAAGATCAGCAGATATGCCAGAACCCCATTTCCCGCAGCGGCCGCGCAGTGCAGGACCAGAGACAGGCTCATCGCGCCACGGGAAGCCACTGCCGCCACGACAAGGGCCGAACAGAGCACATAAGGGACGAGGAACATGACCAGACCTGAGATGCATATAATGGCAAACCACTGCAGCCGTTTCACCGGAAGAGAGTGGAAGAAGTCCAGTTTCTCCCGGGAGTGCAGCCAGGAAAAGCCTGACAGGGCGGCCAGCACCGCCAGCACGGCAAAGACTGCAGGCAGCAGGGAATTACGTTCCCCGCTTATGAGACCGGGAACAGCCTGGAGAAACTCCTGGATCATCTCTGAGCGGGGAGTATAGCCCGGAAAGGAGTTCAGAAAGCTGTCCAGCCAGAGCAGTGTGTATACGGGCATAAGGAGGAAAAGTCCCACTCCGGACAGCGCGGCGAACCAGCTCCTGCGCCGGATATCCTCCCGGATCAGTTTAAAATAGGAAATCTTTGATGTCATAACCAGCCACCTCCGTTTCGCTGATAAAGATCTCTTCAAGAGTAAGCGGGAGCGCTTCCACAAATACCGGCTCCTGTTCCCTGGCAAAGTGTAATACCTCTTCCTGTGATCCTCTTACAGTTAGGGTCAGAAGAGAGCCGGAGCGCTCCAGTTTAAGTACACGCAGCTTCCTGAGCAGTTCCTGCTCCCGGTGCATATCCGGAAGGACACACTGCAGTTTACAGATATTGGAGCGGATCTGGTCAAGATCTTGAGTCAGGAGCAGTTTCCCTTCATGGAGAAGACCGACAGCGTCACAGATGTCTTCAAGCTCCCTCAAATTGTGCGACGAGATTATCGGAGTGAAATCCCGGTTCATAATTTCAGAGGCGAACAGACTTTTTACCGCCTGGCGCACAACCGGATCAAGACCGTCAAAAGTCTCGTCGCAGAGCAGATATCTTGTTCCCGCGCAGAGCCCCAGAAGGACGGAGAGCTGTTTTTTCATTCCTTTTGAGAATGAATTCACTTTTCTCTTCGGGTCAAGATTGAATCTGCGGATCAGCGAATCAAACTGCTTCCGGTCAAAGGCCGGGTATACAAGAGAATAATAATCGCGCATCTGCCGGATATCGGCATTAACAAAGGCGTAGGGACTGTCCGGGAGGAAGCAGATCCGGGATTTCGCATCCGGATTTTCAAAGACGGGAGCACCGTCAATCAGCACTTCTCCCTCATCTGGCCGGATGATTCCACTGATCATCCGGAGAAGTGTGCTTTTGCCTGCGCCGTTGGAACCGATCAGTCCGAAGATCATGCCCTCGCGTATGGAAGCGGTGACGTGTGCTGCGGCCTGAATTCCGTGGAAATCTTTACTCACATTTCTAAGTTCAATCATATTCCCCCTCCTTTTGAACATCTTGAACATCCTGATACAGTTCGCTGACAACGGTGATAAATTCGGCTTCCTTCACTCCAAGCTCACGTCCGTACTGGATATAGCGCCTGATATCTGTAAGGAGCGCCTCCTTTTTCTGACGGAGAAGAGCGGAGCTGTCCGCCACAAAATTGCCCCGGCCCTTTACAGGATAGATATATCCCTCCTGTTCCAGGATTGAGTAGGCCTTCTGGATCGTATTCGGATTGATGGAGAGCTCGACTGCAAGAGAACGTACGGACGGCATCTGTGTGTCGGCCGGGAGGACGCCTTTTAAAATCAGCGTCTGGAACCGGTGTACAATCTGTTCGTAGAGAGGCAGTCTGCTCTGATAATCAATGGAAATCATAGTATCCCTCTTCTCTGGATTTAAGTGTTGTGGGTGATGTGCACAAATGTGTGTGAAGTGTACTATTTCATATGGTACACTAAAAGTAACATGTTGGGGGAGAAATGTCAAGTTCTGTCAGCTATTTAGTTCATTAACTCCCTTTGTTAAACATCCAAAATCAGAAAGTGTTTTCCAAGACATATTCTGCGGGAGTGGAGGATATTTCCAGGTTCCGCTCCAGGA
>JAHZHF010000177.1:1605-6557 GCA_019420405.1 Clostridiales bacterium | reverse complement strand
ATTCCAGAGGTCTTTTTCATCCACCGCAAGCAGGTCTTCTCTTTTCCGCCGGATCTTCTTTGTTCTTCCGGGATCTTCTCCCCCGGAATTAATTCCCACCACTATACTGTCGGTCATCACAACGGACGGAAAATAAAAGTCACATTCTCCCCGCTCATCCGCAGTATTCACCGGAATCCCAATTTCTCTGCATTCCCTGCAGATTCTTCGGTTTGTCTCTCTGTCATTCGTAGCCGCAATCACCAGGGCGGCACCGACAGCATCGCCGCTTTCATATTTTCGTCTTGAAATATAAAGCGCCCCATTCAAACCGGAAGCATTTTCCTCTCGGTCCTTTCTGCCGGATGTGTCCGAAGCCGAACAGAGTTCTTCAAGCTCCGCGCACAGCACGGGAGAAACGACTCTGATATCTGCTCCGAATCTCATCAGCGTTCTGACCCGGCGCAGAGCGATCTTCCCGCCCCCGGCTACAAGAATCTTCTTGCCGCTCAGATTGATAAACAAAGGAAAATAGGGTGTATCCATAAGCATTCCATCCCTTTTTTTGCGCCGCTTCTGAAGTGTTACATTCTACAGGCTGCTCACAGTAATATCCGCCATCTGAAGCCGGATTACCTTTTTCAAATCCTCCGGTCTCATCTCTACCTGATACCCCACCTTACCGGCACTGAATATCATTCGTTCCAGCGGTTCGGCCGATTTATCGACAATCGTGACAAACTGCTTTTTCATGCCAATCGGAGAACATCCTCCATGAATATACCCGGTAAGCGGAAGCAGCTCTTTCTGATGTATCATCTCGATACTTTTCTCTCCCACGCTTCGCGCGGCTTTCTTCAGATCGAGCTCTTTTTCCACCGGAATAACAAACACATAGTTTGCCCCGGATTTTCCCACTGTCACCAGCGTCTTAAACACCATATCCGGATTTTCACCGAGCGCGGCGGCAACTTCTGCGCCGCTGACCGCCCCGGTATTCATATAATTGTGACTGATATAACTGATCTTCTTCTGATCAAGGATACGCATCACATTGGTCTTGTCATTGTTTTTGCCCATATCTTTAATCTTCAAAGGCTTCTTTCATCTTTTCCATGAAGCCTTTCTTTTTCTTCTTCTCGCCTTTCTCACCTTTGTCCGCCGCGTCTTCATGCTGGTGAAGGGTATTTCCGGTCAGTTCGTCAAATCTCTTAAGCGCCTCCTTTGCCTCCTGGCTTAAGCGCTCCGGCGTCTGAATCACAAGCGTAACATAGTGATCGCCTCTCACCTGCGCGTTCCGAAGAGACGGAACTCCCTTGCCTTTAAGACGCACTTTTGTATCTGTCTTAGTTCCCGGTTTCACTGTGTAGATCACATCACCGTCCACCGTCGGAATGCGGACATCCCCGCCCAGCGCAGCCACGGCAAATGAAATCGGAACTGTGGAGAAGATATGCACATCCTGTCTCTGGAACACCGGATGCCTTGATACATTTACCTCCACGAGAAGATCTCCTCTCGGTCCTCCGTTAATACCCGGTTCGCCCTTATCGCGGATGCGTACGCTCTGTCCGTTATCGATTCCGGCCGGGATGGATACCTGGATTTTCTTCCGGCTGGAAGTATATCCTGTACCGGAACATTTCGGGCATTTATCCTTTATAATCTTTCCTGAACCGTTACAGCTCGGGCAGGTCTGTACGTTCTGCACAGTTCCGAAGAAGGACTGTGACGTATAGACAACCTGGCCGCGGCCGCCGCATTTCGGGCAGGTCTCCGGGGATGTGCCCGGTTTCGCCCCTGTCCCGTGACAGTCGTCACACGGATCTTTCAGGATCAGATCCAGTTCTTTCTCACATCCGAAGACAGCCTCCTCAAATGTAATCCGGATGCTCTTGCGGATATTCGCGCCTTTCATCGGGCCATTATTCGCCCGGCCGCCTCTGCGGCCGCCGCCAAAAAGATCACCGAATATATCACCAAATATGTCACTGAAATCAGCGCCGCTAAAATCAAATCCTCCAAAGCCGCCGGCTCCGCCTGCTCCTCCTTCGCAGGCTGCGTGGCCGCACTGATCATACGGACGGCGTTTGTCAGGATCACTTAAGACCGCATAGGCCTCGGAAGCCTCTTTGAATTTCTTCTCAGCTTCTTTATCCCCGGGATTCATATCCGGATGGTACTTCTTCGCAAGAGCGCGGTACGCCTTTTTTATCGCTGCTTCATCGGCGTCCCTGCCTACTCCGAGCACCTCATAATAATCTCTCTTTGACTCTGCCATAACACAATACTCTACCTTTCATTCTTCATCCGCGAAAACGCCCCGTCAATTTACGCAAGAAAGGACGTTTCCGCTGTTCAGCCATACATACAAGATTCTACGGAACCGTTTTTAAACAGCCCCGTAGAATCATGTTATCATATCAGAGGAACGTCCGGTCTGTCAAGTTCCGGTCGAATTCCATCCTCTTAACGGCTTAGACTTCCTTGTAGTCTCCGTCTACCACGTCATCTCCCTGGAATCCTTCCGGTGCCGGGCCTGCTCCAGGATTCGGGCCTGCGCCTGCTCCCATATCCGGGCCTGCAGCGCCTGCTCCCGCTCCAGCCTGCTCATACATCTTTGTGAACAGCTTCTGAGCGCTCTCCATCAGTTTCTCCTTTGCAGCCTTGATCTCAGCCACGTCAGCATCTGCTGCTGTCTCAGGAGTTGATTTTGCAAGAACGTCTTTCAGCGCCTGAACATCGGCCTCTACAGCAGCCTTATCGTTTGCATCCAGCTTGTCGCCTACATCTTTCAGAGCTTTCTCTGTCTGGAATACCATCGCGTCAGCTTCATTTCTTGCGTCAATCGCCTCTTTGCGCTTCTTGTCCTGAGCCTCGAACTCAGCAGCTTCTTTCACTGCCTTATCGATGTCTGCGTCAGACATATTTGATCCTGCTGTAATTGTAATATGCTGCTCTTTTCCTGTTCCGAGATCTTTTGCAGATACATTTACGATACCGTTTGCATCAATATCGAATGTAACTTCGATCTGCGGTACTCCACGCGGAGCCGGCGGGATTCCGTCCAGTCTGAACTGTCCGAGTGACTTGTTGTCCTTCGCGAACTGTCTCTCGCCCTGTACTACGTTGATGTCTACGGCTGTCTGGTTATCTGCTGCTGTAGAGAAGATCTGGCTCTTCTTTGTCGGGATTGTTGTATTTCTCTCGATCAGTCTTGTAGCGACGCCTCCCATTGTCTCGATGGACAGTGACAGCGGAGTAACATCCAGAAGAAGGATATCGCCTGCGCCTGCATCTCCTGCAAGCTTACCGCCCTGTACGGAAGCTCCGAGAGCTACACACTCATCCGGGTTTAATGATTTGCTCGGCTCTTTGCCTGTCAGTCTCTTAACCTCTTCCTGAACTGCCGGAATACGTGTAGAACCACCTACCAGAAGTACCTGGCCCAGATCAGCCGCTGTAAGTCCTGCATCGGAAAGTGCACGTCTTACCGGCTCTGCTGTCTTGTCTACAAGATCTCTTGTCAGTTCATCGAATTTCGCCCTTGTCAGGTTCATATCAAAGTGCTTCGGTCCCTCAGCTGTTGCTGTGATGAACGGAAGGTTGATGTTTGTTGTCGTTGCGCTTGAAAGCTCTTTCTTCGCCTTCTCAGCAGCTTCTTTCAGTCTCTGGAGAGCCATCTTGTCGCCGGAAAGGTCAACGCCCTCTTTTGCCTTGAAGTCTGCCAGCATGTAGTCTGTGATCTTCTGGTCGAAGTCATCACCGCCGAGACGGTTGTTTCCTGCTGTGGAGAGAACTTCGATTACGCCGTCGCCGATCTCGATGATGGATACGTCGAATGTACCGCCGCCGAGGTCGTATACCATGATCTTCTGTTCTTTCTCATTGTCAAGTCCGTATGCAAGAGCTGCTGCTGTAGGCTCGTTGATGATACGCTTTACATCGAGTCCTGCGATCTTTCCTGCATCCTTTGTAGCCTGACGCTGAGCATCGTTGAAGTAAGCCGGAACTGTGATAACAGCCTCTGTAACTTTCTCTCCAAGATATCCTTCTGCGTCAGCTTTCAGTTTCTGAAGGATCATAGCGGAGATCTCCTGCGGAGAATATTTCTTTCCGTCAATGTCTACTTTGTAGTCTGTTCCCATCTCTCTTTTGATAGATGAGATTGTTCTTGCCGCGTTTGTAACTGCCTGACGTTTTGCAGGCTCTCCTACCAGACGCTCTCCGGTCTTTGTGAATGCCACAACAGACGGTGTTGTTCTAGCGCCCTCAGTGTTTGCGATGACTGTCGGCTGTCCGCCTTCCATAACAGCCACGCAGCTGTTCGTTGTACCAAGGTCAATACCAATTATTTTTCCCATAGTAAAGCTCCTCCTTTAATAAAATCATTTTATATTCTAAATAGTGATAATGTCTTTAAGGAAGTTCGAAAAAAACTCGCCAAGTGTTCAGTGTCAGTTCGCTACTTTTACCATGCTGTGTCTCACGACGCTGTCACGGTATGTGTAGCCTTTCTGGAACTCTTCTGCGACGATGTTCTCGCCCAGCTCCTCATCCTCCACATGCATCACTGCATTGTGGAAATCGGGATCGAATTCTTTTCCCACCGCCTCGATCGGCTTAACTCCGATTCCTTCAAGCGTGGTCATAAGCTGTTTGTAAATCTTTTCCATTCCCTCGGCAAACGGGGTGGATTTTTCATCCTCCGGTATGGAATCAAGCCCTCTCTCAAAATTGTCTACCACCGGAAGGATTTTCTCTATGATATCCCTCGCACCAATCTCGTACATCTGGGATTTCTCCTTTTCCGTACGCTTGCGGAAGTTATCAAACTCTGCCATCTGACGGGTCAGACGGTCTGTCAGCTCGTCAATCTTCTCGTCTTTTTTATCCTTCTTATTCTTTTTCCCGAAAATTTTCTTTTTTTCAGACTTCTGATCTTTATCTTTGCTGTCCTGATCTCCCGGACC
>JAHZHF010000177.1:0-1595 GCA_019420405.1 Clostridiales bacterium | reverse complement strand
CTTCTTCTCGGCCTTTGCAGGCTCTCCGGCCTCCGCCTCGTCAGCTTCCGTTCCGTCTGCCTCAGCTTCATCTGAGCTTTCTTCCGGATTGTCAGCCTCTCCGGCTTCCCCTGTGTCCGCGTTTTTTTCAGAGTCTGCATCCGCCGTCTCAGCCTGGGCTTTCTCTGCTTCTTCCTGTGCGTTTTTCGCAGCCTCTGCCTTTGCCTCTTCAACGGCTTCTTTTACCATATCTTCCTTGCTCATCTTATCGCTCACCAGCTTTCCACCTTTCTATTCTTTCGGGTCTTTATTGTAAATCGCATCCAGCTCGCTCTGCAGAGTCTTCAGCGTCCTCATGACATGTTCATAATCCATACGCTTCGGACCGATGATGCCGATGGTGCCTTTCATGCCCTCTCCCAGCTCATAGGTAGCTGTCACCACACTGCAGTCTCTCATGGTCTTCACCGGAGCTTCATCTCCGATATAAACCTGAATCCCGTGATTGTTCTCACTGGCCAGCGTCTCTGTCACCAGATCTGCAAGCTGCTGCTTCTCCTCAAATGCACTGATGATCTCCTGCGCGCTCTGCTTATCGCTCAGCTCCGGATACTTGAAGATATTCGTCGCTCCGCTGGTGTAGATCTTCATATCGTCTTCCACATGAATGATCTCCGCCACCGCATCCAGCACATGCCCCACAACCTCGCTGTGAATTCCCGCCTGCTCTTTCAGCCTCGCGATCAGCCCCAGAGTGATCTGGTCGATCGGCATCCCGTTCAGTGTTGTGTTGAGCAGCATGTTGAGTTTTAACAGGTTCTCATTACTTAGTGTTTCACCGACCTCGATGATCTTATTCTTGATCACATTGCCTCCGAGGACAATCACCGCCACGATCTGCTCCTCATCCACCTGAGAAAGCTGGATAAATTTCAGCGTGTTCCGGTTGTTGACCGGAGAGGAAACCATCGTCGCATAATTTGTATTAGATGCGAGAACCTTCGCGGCCTGCTGCAGCACCTTCTCAACCTTATCGGCCTTCTCAAGCATTGCATCCTCCCGCTCCGTGATCTCCTGCTCCTTCTCCTCCATCAGCATATCCACATAAAGCCGGTATCCTTTGTCAGAGGGGATTCTTCCCGCCGATGTATGGGGCTGGAAAATATATCCCAAGTCTTCCAGATCCGCCATCTCGTTCCGGATCGTAGCGGAACTCAAATTCAGCTCCGTATATTTTGAAAGGGTACGCGAGCCAACCGGTTCTCCGGTCTCAAGGTAGTTCTGTATGATCGCTTTTAAAATGATAAGTTTTCTTTCACTTAACGATGTATCGACCGCCACATCCTTCCCTCCTTTTCGCTATTAGCACTCCTTTCTTCTGAGTGCTAACACCTTTCGTATATAAAGATAGCACTGCGGTTTCCGTTTGTCAACAGTGTTTCGTCATTTTTTCACATATATCAGCTATTCAGCTATTTAGTGCACTAACGTCCTTTTGCAAAACATCCGAAAACAGGGGTGATTCTCAAACGTATTCTGCGGGGATGGAGGACGGCTCAGTGCTTCGCTCCAGGGGATAAGGGAAACTACAAAGTACCGGATACGGATTAAAGGCA
>JAHZHF010000176.1 GCA_019420405.1 Clostridiales bacterium | reverse complement strand
GGATTTCCACCTGCTAAACATTACGCCCATCCCTGAGCGCACGAATATCGAACGGTTGTCTCCTTCCCCAGAATATGTCTTTCTAAACGTTCCGCCCCGCTTCCGGACGTTTTTGAAGAAAAGTGTTAATGAACTAAATAGCTGAACTGTTATCATTTTATGCCGTCAGAAAGACTGTCACCCGAAATATTTCCGCCGTATAGTCTATCCTGATTTCGCCGTTATATTTCTGCACGATTTGCCTGACACTGCGCAGACCGATCCCGTGAGAGTGGCGGTCCTCTTTATCTGTCTCAAAGTTTCCTTTCTTCTCTGTAACCGCATTCTCCTTTGTATTATCGATCTCAAAACTGAAATTTCCGTTTACACAGCGCGCTTTCAGTACTATCCTGCACCTGTCTGTTTCGCTGATTTTCATGCACGCTTCTATGGCATTGTCAAGCGTATTGGCAAACAGGGCGCACAGATCGATGTCTTCTATCGGAAGCGGCTCTTTAAGATCCACCTGATACTCGCAGGTAATCCCCGCCTCCTGTGCCCTCTGCATCTTCGCATTCAGAACCGCATTTACCACGGGATCAGAACAGTAGGTTTTTGTCCGAGCCGCAAATTCCTGATTCAGCCCGCTTAAATACTCCTCCGCCTTCTCATAGTGTCCGTCTTTCAAAAGCATTGCTGCCACGCCGAGATGATTCTTCATATCATGGCGCATTCTGCGCACAGTCTCCTGGCTGTTTTCAAGCTCCTGATAGTAGGACTTCTGGTACTGCATGGTTTCAAGCTCCATATCCGAGCGCACGATTTTCGCCATATAGGTACAGATATAGCAGCATCCCATGCTTGTAACCAGAGTCGCAATGCATGACGGCCATGCCAGATAAGAATTATCATACCCGCATTCATAGATAATAATGATAATTCCGATAAACGATGCAAGGGAAATTCCAGACAGAAGCAGCCACATCCTTCTGGTCAGCATCCGGATCGCACGCGGCATCCAAATTTTCACATACCGGTAAATCACATACCAGACCGGTGCTCTAAGCCCGCGGAATATCACATAAAGCAGGTTCTCCCCCACAGATGACATCTGCGTATCAAAACCATACTCCCAGATCTTCTGGCCGATATCCTGCAGCAGATATGACACTGCCATCATCGCCGGATAGACAATCAGCGCTGCCGTAACCTTCATATACCACTCGCCTTTATGGAAAATGATCAGAATCGGGATCAGTCCAAGCAGATTGCCCACTGTTCCTGTGATCTCATCCGGATACACAATCGCATTGCACATGACAGTCAGACAGACAATCTCTGCCGCCCACAGGAGCCGGTTCTTAAACCGGAGCGGAACGAATTCTCTTAAAATCATGAAGATCAGTGCCGAATAAATCAGCAGAGGGACATCGTCCAGTACAAGAAGTATCCATCGCATCTTCACATTCCTCCTACTGCAGCATATATTTCGCGAACGCGATGGAAAGATCTGATTTGCACGAACGGCTCACCGGGAGTTCCTCCCCAGCCACCACCGCTGTGTTCTGGCGGATCGCCTCAAGGTATTTCATATGAACCAGATACCGGTTATGTATCCGCACAAAAGCCTCCGGCAGCCGGGTCTCCAGATCACTCAGCTTCTCATAAAACGTATATTCCTCTCCCGTCGTCACCGCATGAACCGTGCGCCTGTCACTGGCAAAATATTTCACAGAAGACAGGGGCAGCCTGATACTCCCGCTCTTCTGCTCTATGACATAATATTTCTCCGCTTCCACATCAAGCTCTTCCAGAGCCGCATGAAGAACCGCGGCGATCTTCTCCGGCTCATAGGGCTTTAAAATATAATTCAGCGCCCGAACCTCATATCCCTGAAAGACAAAATCCGCATAAGACGTCACAAAGATGATCTCCATCTGCCGGTTATTCTCCCGGAGCTTCCTGGCTGCTGCAACTCCGTCCATCCCCTTCATCTCAATATCAAGAAAAAGGATCTGGCACTCCGACCGCTCCAGACCGGAAAGCAGCTCTTCTCCACTGGAAAACTCCTCTATATGATAATCAATTCCGCACAGTTCGAGCTCTGTACCGATAATTCTCTTAAGATCACTGCGGAATATCTTCTCATCATCGCAGACCGCAAGCTGTAACATGGTGTCGTCCTCCTCTGTGTCTCACTTCATAACCATGCAAGATTATATCATCCACTTCCGGGATCTAACAAGTGACTATTTTCGCTATTTCGCGCAATAACATTTCAGGAGGAGGTAAGTAGGTACGGAAGCGGGCGGAGTGTTTGGATAAGGGTATTCTGAGTTCCGGGAAGGTGTGTTTCGTGTTCCGGCAAAAGTCACACTCCACACACCTTCCCGGACTCAGAAAGAACTCTTCAAATGCTCCGCTCCGCTTTCTGCGGAGATGGAGGATGTGGGCGGGATGACTTCGCAGGGGGATTAGTGCAACTTGGAGTTCCGGGTGCGGACGTTAGGACAGGCGGTGAGATTGTCTGAGCGAAGCGAGTTGCTCACCGCCTGTCCTTGTATTTAGTCCGTGCCCGGAACTTCTTAGTTGCTCTTATTCCCCGGAGCGGAACCCCGAACATATCCTCCATCTCCGAAGAATACGTTTTGCAAATACTCTCTGTTTTCGGACGTTATGCGACCGGAAGTTAGTCAACAAAATAGCAAAAAATTACAAAATCCATGTCAAACTTGACACCACGCCCCGTTCAATCTTCCCCCTTTTTTCACTACAATATAATCACAGCAAACGGAATACGGCATAAACCGTAGCCTGAATAGACACATAAGGAGGACTTTTAAAATGCTGAAGGTAGAACATCTCTATAAAAGCTATCAGAACGGCAAAACCAGATATGAAGTATTAAAGGACGTATCATTTGAGGTTGAGGAAGGCGAGTTTGTAGCGGTTATGGGACCGTCCGGTTCCGGTAAGACTACGCTTTTAAACTGCATCTCCTGCTTCATTCCTTATGATAAAGGAACCATTTCACTGAAAGATGTAAATCTCTCAAAACTGGATGAGAAACAGATTGCCAAAGTGAGAAATGAGAAGCTCGGCTTTGTATTTCAGGATTTCATGCTTCTGGACGGGCTTACGATTCTTGAAAATGTATGTGTCCCGAAAGTCATCCGCAAAGATCCCTACAAGCAGATGGAAACAAAGGCAAAGAAGCTTCTGAAAATGTTCGGCATCTCAGAGACCGCAGGAAAATATCCGGCAGAAATCTCCGGAGGGCAGAAGCAGCGAACAGCGGTTGCCCGGGCGCTTATGAATGATCCGCTCCTGATCCTTGCGGACGAGCCCACAGGAAATCTTGACAGCCGCTCCAGTGAGGCAGTCATCGGAGCATTTTTAGAGGCACAGGAGAAATTAAACGCCACAACATTTATGGTAACCCACGACAGTTTCTCTGCCAGCTACTGTGACAGAGTAATCGTTATGAAGGACGGAAAGATATTTACTGAGCTTGTAAGAAAAAACGGCAGAAGAGAATTTTTAGACGAACTGCTCTCTGTATTAAAAGACTTGAATGGTGGTGAATAAAGATGACATTGCGTATTCTGTGGGGTAAATTACGAAAAAAAAATAAAGCCGACTACCGGCAGTTCCAGTTCAGCATCGCATTCGCGGTCATGCTGATCTCATCCTTTCTGCTGCTCATATGCAGCCCCCTGATCCAGGGTGCGTTTCCGGAAGGAGGAGATTCCGCCAAGCAGGCGTGGCTGATCTTCGGCGTGGCTGCCATCGGCTGTATCGTATTCGTCCTGTATGTGACCAAACTGTTTCTCAGATATAAGAGCCGTGAGATCGGGATCTTTCTCGCACTTGGCGCTGAAAAGCATATGCTCAAGCGCTCTCTGACCGCTGAGCTGGCTCAGATGACAGCCATCTGTTCCGCGATCGGTATCGTGATCGGCGCTGTCACCGCCTTCCTTGCCGGGAAGCTGATCGAAGTGCTTATCGCAGATGTATATGACGGGAAATTCGGATACACTGTAACCGGCTTTCTTTTCTCCATATGCTTTGTGCTTATCCTGGTTCTGCTCATCCAGTTTCAGGCAGGACGCTCTATGAAACGCACCAACGTCATAGAAGTCATCAACGAGCAGCGCCGCCAGGAGCCGATGAAGAAATCCGTGTCAAAATCTTACCTGATCAGCGGAATCATCCTCACGATTATCGGAATCTTCTGCGCAATGATCCTGCCGCAGATTATCGCCTATACGATGGGAATATTCGTAGGTGCCTGGATGAATGCATTTTATCTGGCGGCAGTCTTCGGGATCTACAGGATTCTCGTGTATGCTGTTTCCAGTCATCAGCGTGGCAGAAATCCGCAGAAATATTACAACAACCTGATCGATTACGGCATGATGAAGTTCCAGGGTGCCTCCGTTGTCAGAAACATGCTGGTAATAACCCTCCTGCTCTTCGGCGGTCTGTTTGCCATTGCATATTTCCCGATGTATCTGACCAGTTCAGTGTCTGATCAGGGATACGAAGCGGAATTCTCCTACCGCTATATAAACGATGCTGACGAGCCGTCAGAGAGTGAAATCAACAGCCTTGCAGACGCCTACGGCATTACGATATCAGACTACAGGGAAGCTGACTTCATCCGCATCTTCGGAAGCGGGACAGAAAGAGACTCTGACGAGAGCAATCAACTCGTGGAAACATATTATGAGCGCTACGCAAAATATGACGTGACAAGCGCATCTGAATTCGAGGCACTGACCGGAATCAGTCTGGATATCCCCGATGGTTCCTACTATCAGATCATCGGAAGCACATCGCGAGAGACGCTCTGGTCATACTACGGCGAGATGGACCAGCTCTATATTGAAAGCGAAGACGCTTACCTGCCTCTTACCTATGTGGATACTATTTCCTACGAAGCGTTAAATATCAGCGGTTACCAGAATATGGGCGATGCTGCCCGCTTCGTTGTGAGCGACGCTGACTTTGAGCGGCTTTCCGCCGGACTTGACGACAGCAGCCGTGAAACCCAGGTACTCTTCAGCACAGTGGGTGAAATGAAGGATAAGATCGCATTTTCCAATGAGCTGTTCCGCGAATTTGCAGAGAGAATGTCCCCCTCAATGGATGTGATGGACTACTACAACGCCGCAACAGAGGAACGGGAAGGTGCGGAATATACAGAATCCTTTGTCGGAGCCATCGTAGATCCGGAGAATCCGTTAAGAGCGACAGACTGGCAGTTCGCTCCGCTTATGACACCGCTCACAGACCAGCAGAACCTCATGGAGCTTTCCA
Source organism: Clostridiales bacterium (assembly GCA_019420405.1). Taxonomy (GTDB): domain Bacteria; phylum Bacillota; class Clostridia; order Lachnospirales; family Lachnospiraceae; genus Mediterraneibacter. Next base: position 1,271 of record JAHZHF010000176.1, on the reverse strand, counting down.
CACGCCTCCTGATGTTCGCATACATCTTCATCATCTGTATTGCTGCCGCAGGGGTCATCGGTTATACAAGAAGCCAGAATGTGGGACTTACGAATCAGCAGGTATTCGAGGATATCAAGCGTCTCGGCGCAGATCTCGGCTACCGCAGAATCCTGATGCGCAGACAGATCAGGAAAGTATTCGTACTTCCAACCATCCTTGGCGTCGGACTCTGCCTCCTGTATGAGATTCTCGTGATGTGGAACAATGACAGATACCTTGCTTCCGGCGAGATCAGGGCGCTGCTGGCGCTCGCAGCAGTCGCCGCAGTGGTGATCATCTACCAGTACGTCATCTACCGGATGTCTGTCAGAAAAACAGGGAAACTGCTGAAACTCTAATTCAGTACATAAAGCCGCCGGTCAGCAGACTGCTTCCGTCCGGCAGGTCTCAGGAGGAAAAATCATGACCAGAACGAACAGCACGATCAGAGAAATCACATTTGCGGAGCACACTCCGTTCCTCCTCGTGCCTCCTGACATGCTGGCAGAAGTAATCGCCCGCTGCCAGGAAGGTCCTGAACTGCTGCTCTCTCTGAATGGTTTCTTCCCTGCTGACCTTGTAAACTATCTGGGGCAGGTGCTGGAAATCAACCGGAACCTGCCTCCAATATCTCCGGCACTCCTGGGGACTCAGTCCACAGTCTTTCCTCCGGAAAATCACGCTCTCTTTCATAGTGGCGCAAAAGTTCTCACCGATACGTCTGCTTCGGATGAAATATTATCACTGATGCTGATCCAGTTAAGCAGTATGCACATTGACCGCCAGCTCTGGTTTTCCAGACTGAAATATGAACTGACAGAAGGAAATGAAACTGCCCTTCTGGCACAGTATACACCGGGTGCACAGGAAATCCGACAGGAGATCGGGCTTAAGGGCGGAACATTTATCTACCGGCCGGCAGAAGAACGGAAATTCTGCGGTACTTTATCCTCAGATTTTCAGATTACCGTTCATCCGGCAGAGCACTAACGGTTGAAAGGAATTTTTGACGGATTTTCTTGACTTTTCTGACATCCGGTTCTATATTATATATTGTGCAGTTCTTTCGCACATCTTTTTACGTTAGCATACCGTTATCAGACCGGTGAACTTGATCTATAAAGATCCGTTTATATTTACCAGGGCTTGTACTGGTTTCGACAGGGATCATGAAGATGGAGAAGCTATCCGCAGGCGATGCGTCAAATCGCAAACTTAAAATTAAACGCTAACGATAATTTCGAATTAGC